>JBIKWL010000205.1:0-7751 GCA_044356335.1 Candidatus Sericytochromatia bacterium | reverse complement strand
AGCACAAGTGCCCGAGAAAGTACAGACTTCCAACCAGACATAGACGTCAACCTCACACAAATTCTGCGTGTATTGTACCGCTCCTGCCCAACTTCTGGGGAGAAGCGGGACAATTGGAAAGAGACCAAAAGCATGATTATATAATTAATAAAATTAAGATTATTTTTTAATCAGCATAGAAATGTTTTTATTCCTATATATTACAAATGTAAATACGCTCAATAATTAATATCAATGTAATATTTAATCATCAATTATTATTGACTGGAGATAATTATCTAACTTACACTGAGCCCCTGGGAATTTGATTGCATTCTCTTGAAAATTGAAAAGGAAAGTCCGCTCCATGTTGCGAATGATCGCCCCTCTATTGACACTCTCTGCACTCCTGGCCTGCCCACTCACTTTACCCGCCCAGGCCCAACAGGGGGATGCACTCATTTTTTCATTGGAAACAAATCCAACTGAGGTTTCTGAAAAAGTCCCTGCTGGGGCGGAACCCACTGCGGAACCCACTGCAGAACCCACTCCCGAACCAAATGCTGAATCCAGCTCGAACACAAGCAAAATGACAATTGGGGGCCGAAACATTTCGGCTTTTACCCGCAAAAACAGCTACGGGGGAACCAGTGTTGGCGGCTATTTTGACACCGAATATTTTTTCCCCGATGGCAAACCTGCCTATTTTGATAACCACCGTTTGATTCTACAGGTCTCCTCGCTCTTACACGAGCGGATCTTTTTTAATACCGAAATCGAATTTGAACACGGCGGCTTGTTGGGCGGTGGCAGTAACGATGGTGAGCTCAAAATTGAACAGGGTTCCCTCGATCTCAAAATCGAAGACTGGCTGATCTTCCGGGGTGGGGTCATTTTGGTCCCGGTCGGCCGTCTCAATGTCTTACACGATTCAGACTTTCGCGATTCCACCACTCGCCCGCTGTTTACCAATGTGATTGTCCCAAGCACCTGGATGGAACCGGGGGCCGGTTTTTATGGTACGATTTACCCCGATGACAATTGGGAAGTTTTTTATGAGGCCTATGTCTTGCAAGGTTTAACCGACAATTTGCAAGATGGCAATGGCCTGCGTCGGGCTCGCCCCAGTTTGTCCAAAGACAATAATAATTCCAAGGCCTTCACCACGCGTGTGGGTTTGAGTCCGTTTATTGGACTGGATTTTGGTCTGGGTGCTTATTATTCCAGCTTTGATGCCCAAGCACAAAAACACCTGGGCCTCTTTGTGGCTGACTTTAATTGGCGTTCAGGGCCCTTTGAATTGATCGGCGAAGGCGGTGTGGCCCTGCATTCTCCCAGCAGTTATAAAGTAGGGGAAAAAGACATAACACTCAATGGGCCGATGTGGGGCTATTATCTCGAGGGACATTATCACCTCTTTCCCGAGTTTCTCAAAGGCAGTTTTTTTGGCTTGGATTTTTCTGATCCCGTTTTTACGCTGTTTGGCCGCATCTCCCAAGTGGACACCGATGCCAGTGTACTCAATGCCAATGACCGCACAGAGCTGGTTTTGGGGGTAAATTACCGCCCCATTGCCAATACCGTGTTTAAATTGGAATACCAGTGGAATTTGGAAAACCAGGCCTTTTTGACGGGTGATATGAGTAAAGAGGTAGCGAATAACCAATTCATCGCTTCGGTTGCGGTGGGTTTTTAAGTCTTACATAGGTAAAAATTATGAATTTTAAAATTTCCAGATGGGCTTACTTGATGTTGCTGAGCTTCAGTCTGACCCCCATGCTGCCAAGCACCCCCATCTTGGCTGCCGAAAAACCTGAATATTATGAGCAGGTTTATCTGAGTGAGACCAATGCGCTCAAACAGATTTTGGGTGATTTAACGCCAGAGAAGCGCAGCTTAACCTTATCTGCAAGTCAAAAAAATATCATCCAAAAGCGATTGCGGCGAAAATTACCTGAGAACAGCTTTAATTACTGGGTCGGGTTGCACAAAGGGAAAGTCGAAAGGTATGCCCTGATCTTGGACGAAGAGGGCAAACATTTCCCCATCACCTTTATTGTGGGTCTTTCACCCCAGGCCAAGATCACCGAGGTAGCTGTCATGGTCTACCGTGAACGCAGGGGAGATGGGGTCAAACGCAGCCGATTTTTGAATCAGTTTAAAGGTAAATCTGGCAAAGATCCGCTGGAGATCAACACCGATATTATCCATTTAACTGGGTCAACTATTTCCTCTTGGTCGATTGCAGCTGGGGTGCGCAAGGCCCTGATTTTGCTTGAAGAAGTGATCCTCAAATGATCCGTGCTTTGCCACGCCGACTGACCCATGACCTGCACCGCTGGGTAGGGATACTCTCTTGCCTGTTTATGTTGTTGGTGGCGGGCACAGCCATGGCTCTCAATCACAGCGAGCTTTGGAAACCCTTTTTTCTCAAACCCATATCTGCCAATGGTTTCTCGCTGGGGCAGGCCCAAATATTGGCAAGTGATCCTCACGTGATGGGGCATTTGTTGGCTGCGGATGCCAAAGCCCTGTTTGAAAGCCGAGACAGTGGAAAAAGCTGGAAAGAACTTAAACTCTATGTTCCCGCCGAAAAAGCCGTGGGTCTCGCACTGGGTCCAAAACAGGGCCAGGTTTGGCTGGCCCTGCGCGAAGTGGGGGTGTTTTACAGCGAAGATGGGGGAGAAATCTGGGAAGAAATTGGTAACCTGCCCTTTAACCCTGTTGCGGGTGAGTATATTCAAAAAATGTGGGTAGGAGCGGGGCCGACCCTGCAACTTAAAACCGATTTGGCGATATACACAGGCACTTCAGACAAGACTGCGATGGTGGGCCATTGGAAAAAAATGCCTTTGGTCATCAGCCAAGGCAAACAGACGTTGGATATCCAAGATCTGATCTGGCGCTTACACACCGGGCGTTTTGGCGGAATGTGGAGCATTTTGCTCTATGATGCCGTGGCTATGAGTTTGATCTTCCTCTCATTGAGTGGCCTTTGGCTCAGTCGCCGTCCCAGGCATAAAAAAAAGGCCCAATTGTCCCGATCTGCCCGCACTGAAGTGTCCCCCGAATCTGCCTCAATTGTTTAGCAGCGTGTGTATCCCATTCACTTTCAGAGTCAAAGTAAGTTATTTTGCACTCATTTTGGTCCTTTTGGAAGGGACATGCCAAATTCCAGTCCAAGCAGCGATGCTACAACGCGCAGGCTATTCCATGGGTACCCTCTTTCAGGTGAAGGTCATCCATACCAATGAAAAAATAGCCACAGCAGCTGCAGAGGCCGCGTTGGCAGAGATTCGCAACCAAGACCAATTACTTTCAGATTATTTGCCCGAAAGTGAATTGAATCAAGCCGTGGCCAAAGCGTGGCCCGATCCCGTTGAAATTTCTCAAGGGCTTTATGAGGCCCTGAAACAAGCCCAAGACTATGCCGAACTTACCCAGGGTGCTTTTGATATCAGTGTTGGCCCCCTTGTTTCGCTCTGGGGCTTTCGGGGTGGGCCATTACGTGTACCCTCAGACAACGAGATCGCCAAGGTTCAGCAAAAGGTGGGGTATCACAAGATCGTGCTTTTCAATCATCCCCCCAGACTCCAGCTCAAAGTGGCTGGCATGAAACTCGATTTTGGCGCAATCGGTAAAGGCCGAGCCCTGGACCGGGCTGTCGCAGAACTGCGTAAGCGTGGGATCACTGTGGCCTCTTTGAGCTGTGATAGCAGTAGCTACTTTCTCGGCTCCCCCCCTCACTCTCCACGGGGTTGGCCCGTGGGGGTACGCCACCCCCGTGACCCAAATGTAATTTTAAATACATTCTGGCTCAAAAATCAGGGTCTTTCATCCAGTGGCGATGACCAGCAGTATTTTGAAGAGGGAGGGGAGCGTTTTAGCCATATTGTTGATCCCCGTTTGGGGCGGCCTGCCAAATATCTGGGCAGTCTTACAGTGCTGGCAGAGAGCGCAGCCATGGCAGATGCGCTTTCCACCGCATTATTGGTGCTGCCCAACGCTCAGGCCAGATCTTTGGCGACTGCGCATGGGATCAGAGCCCTGCGCATCTGGGAAGAAAAGCGCGAATGGCATCAACAATGGATACCTTGAGGCCGTTTAAACGCAGCGTTAAGGGCTGGAGATGTCCAAATTCATATAGCCACGCAGGCGATCCAGGACCACGCTGTTGCCATATTGCAAAAAGGTTTTAACGGGGGTGCTGTCCAATTTGGCCAAGGCCTTGTGCACACCTTGACCATCGGGGTACCTTTTTTCTAAGCTATTGAGCATTGCAGACAACATTTCGGCTCCCGAATTGGCCATCGTGGAATAATCGCTAAACAGCTGACGTACCTTGAGATTGAGGTCGCCCGCATCTTTCGGATAGCGGTCGATCAGGGCAGCCAAAAATTGACCCGCTTCGCTGGGGGTTTCGAGTTCATCGCTGAGGGTATTCATATCCAGCAAATTCACCATCCGGGCAAATTCAGGGCCTTTGAGCTCCTGTTGGCCATTGCGGCCCACAAGAATGTCGGTGATTACTTTTTCTCGGCTGTCGGTCGTCCAACGGGCCAAAAGCGCTTTGATTATTCCAGCTTTGCCTTCGGGCGTGGCTGCACAGGCCAGGTCTTTGATAAACTGGACGTTTTCGGCGTCGCCTTGGTTGCTGGTCATCCAAGTCCAGAAGCTGTCGAGGCTGTCAGTGGCATAGCCCATGGCTTTGGGGCTGAGTTTGCCCGCCAGCAGAGCCAAGCCATCATTCGGCGGCGGGGTGTGCTCTTTGGTGTATCTGATAATCCCTTTGACCGCTTCCGCGCCATTGCCAAAATAGCCAGAATCCAAAATGCTCTTGAAGGCATTGTCCAGCAAGGCATTGGCGGGGTCATTGGGGTCGGCCTGATTGGGTTTGGGGGCATTCATGACCAGCAACATGCCTGCTTCGGCCATATCCTGTGAGGTGGCCTTGAAGCGGCCCAGATTCTGCGAGAGCAAGTGCAACATCTCTGTTTTGGTGGCATCTGAAACGTCGCGGTTGGCCCCACTGCTACCGCCCACCAATTGATCCATGCCATTGATCATGGTTTTGACAGGGCCAATTTTACCTGCTTTGACAAAGCCCTCTAAAAAGACTTTGCGGTCGGAGTCACTCAGGGTCTTCATCATTTCGGTTTGGGGGCCATTGCCAAGGCCCTCCCAAATATCTGCCAAGGCATGGGGTGGCAGGGCTTTGACAAATTCCTGCAAGGCCGTGTGATCTTTGGCCTGGCCCAAAGTTTGTAAGAGCGTGCGCAATTCGGCCCTTGTGGCAGGGTGGTTAAATTCTCCTGAAGCTGCCAAGAAGGTCAGTTCGGGCCCAATCTCTTTGATAAATGCATCTAAATCCCCACTGTGTCGGCCCAAAACAGAATTGATCAGTTTAAGCTGAGCGCTATCCAAGGTATTGGGAACCGGCTGGGGCGGTCCTTCACCGGTGGCAATATAATGGTAATACGCATCGGGGATCAGGTCTTTGAGGACCTGCACCTGGGTGGCCCGGTCGCCAACCTGGGTCAGGGCCTGGGCGGCTGCGGTAGAGCGGGTTAGATCCAATTTTGAGATCAAGACGCGCAAATGTGTTTGAATACCATAACCTGTGTTGAGGGGGCCATTGGCCAAAAGCCCTGCCAGATTGTTTAAGCTGTCGGTGTCGGCACTCAAAGCACGACCACTGTCTTTGGCAAGGGAGGCAATAATGGCCTCAGGGGACAATTGTTTCAGCAGTTTTTCCAATTGAGCAGGCTCTGCGTGTTTTTCAAACAAATCGATCAACACATCTGCTTCTTTGCTGCCACTCAATTTACCCAAAAGTTCAGCGATCTCCGCTTCGCTGAATTGGGCGATCACCCCTTTGGGATCTTTGCCAATGATACCCACGGCCGTTTTGAGTTCAGCCTCACTGACGACAAAGTCGGTCAGATTTTTCCAGCGGTTCATCATCTGCATGACCATGTACTTTTTGGTACCTGAATCTACCCCTTGTGAAAGGTGTTCCATTGCTTTGTAATCATCTGTGGTGATTGTGCCCGAATGGCTGTTGAGGGTATCAAACATCAGGCGCATGGCACCCGGAATGGTCAGCATGGCTTTGGCATCCATGTGATTGACAAAATCAGAGATAAAGGCGCGCGTGGTGGCCAAATCTTTGCTGCCCCAGGTGCTTTGCGCAGCAGTGATAATGCCTTGAATGGCTTTGTCTTTACCTTTTTCACTGCTTTTGGCCAATGTATTGAGCATGTCAGCTATTTTGCTGGGTTCAAAATACGCAACGACATTTTTGGCATCAAGATTCAAGACAAATTCATACGATTTGCTCGTGCCAACCAGTTGGGCAATCGTGGCTTTGACTTCGGGGGCCTGGTAACCCAAACCAAAGAAATCCAAGGTTTTTTTGTCGATCAGGCCATTCACAATATGTGCTTTGCCTTTGTCGTCAGTCATTGCTGCCAAATCTTGAATCAACTGCATATTTTCGGCAAAACCGGTGCTGCCAACCATGGAACTGATATAGTCCCAAGAATTGTTAAGGCTGGGCATGATCAGCCGCAGGGTATCCCCGCTCAGGCGCTCTTTGAGCGGTACACCCTCTTTTTTGGCCAATTGAATCGCGCTCACAACAATATCCGCCCGGTTCGCCCAGCCTTCTTTAAAATTCTTAAAGGCCTTGTCGACTGTGGCTTTGTCACTCAGAGCGATGATCCAGGTCAGGGCTTTGTCCCCCCCTTCACTGAGGCTAAACGACGTGAGCTGATCGGCCAATTGACTCAACATCTGGCCGCGTAGGGAGGGATTTTTCTGGGGGAAACGCGTGCCCTCGGCTTGGCCAATCATGCGCGCAAACAGATCAAGCGCCGCTTTGTCTCCGGCTTTGAGCACCTGTTGGCCCAAAGAGAGGAATTGCTTTTCGCTCAAGCTGCCCAAAAGTGCGGCTTGCGCGTCTGGGGCCATGGCACTGAGTTGTTTGACCAAGTCCCCTGGGGCTGCGCCCTGAATGATCCCGTTAAACAGAGTCAGATCCTGGCTGGCAGCGAGCCTTTGCAACAAGTCTACTGTGAGAGCAGAATCTGTCGCTTCAGCCACTTCGGCTCCGAGCCGCTTGAGCGCGCTTTCGCCCATATTCTCTAAAATGGCTTTAAAGTCAGCCGGACTGGCGGCTTTGAGCACTCCTTCTAACAAAGCGGCATCAGCGTCATCGACCACGGTTTCGCCCAAGACGCCCTGCAACAATTTGGCCCGATCCAAAGGTGAGACAAACCCTGCCATTGTAATCAAACTGGCGATATCTGCTGCGCCCACAGTCATTTTGTTGGCTTTGAGTTCCCTGAAGAGTTTGTCCATATGTGGGGCCACGCTATAACCGAGGCCTTTCAGGTCGGACTGGCTTAAGAGGCTGGAAATATCTACCTGCAAGTCGCCCGTGGGCTTAAAGTCGGAAATCCCAGCATCATAAGCCAGCGATTCCAAAAGAGCCGCAGCAGGCAGGCCTTCAATAAACTCTTTGAGACGACCCACTTTGCCACTTTTTTCAACCAAATCCAGCACGCCTTGTAGGTGGGTGGGATCCGCTTTAAAACGCGTTGCCAAGGTGCTCATATCGAGCCGATCAAGCAATTCAGCCACAGGCACGGTTTTTTGCAAGACCTTCAAGCTCAGGGCGTTGTTGTCTGTCGAACCCAGCAAAGATCTGACCATATCTGAGCGAATGCCTGTCTGGGCTGCTTGGGCCAGTTTAACGATCAAATCGCCAT
>JBIKWL010000204.1:0-7762 GCA_044356335.1 Candidatus Sericytochromatia bacterium | reverse complement strand
CTGAGGTTCAAACGGCACTCGATTTTGCCCAATTATTGACAGAATATGGGGTCAAAGCCACCTATTTTATCAGCGGCAAAACCTTTTTAGAAGAGGGCCCAGCCCTGGTTCCGATTGTGAACAACCCCCTGATTGAAATTGGGGGCCACAATTGGGATTGTTTTGAACCCCAGCTTTGGCACCGTTTCTGGAACAAGGCATTGGGCTCTTACAATGGCCCAGCTTGGTACCAAAAACGCGATCTGCAAAAGACAATTGCGATCATCGAAGCCCAAACAGGGCGCAAAATCACCAGCTGGCGCAATCACATGTACAAACATGGGCCCTTTACCGAGGCCCTGCTCAAAGCGGAAGGCATTCTGATCTGCTCCGATGGTGTGCGCAAAGACAGCAATGGCCCCGAATTGCATCCCACGGGGATTTACAATTTTCCTTTAAATATTATCCCCGATCACGAACACCTCTACCACGCCGAACGCACCCCTGAATGGGTCGATCAATGGGTCAAACGCTATCATTGGTCCGACGATTTTGGCTCGGAATCGTATGCGATTGAAGTTTGGACAGACATGGTCTTGGAACAGCTCAAAGCCAATGAGGCCCGGGGGGTGATCTCCAATTTGATCTTACATCCGATCACCATGTATCTCTGCGACAAATATGCCTCTGCCCAGCGCATTTTGGCCTATATCGCGACCCGCCAACAGATGACCATGAGCGCCATGGCCCAGGCATCTTTTCGGCCAGAGAGGAGTTTGGTATGAGCGCTCCCCTTGTCAGCATTATTTTGCGCAATAAAAACAGCGAAGAGACCATGGCAGAGGTACTCAAATCTCTGTTTACCCAACGCTTTCACGACTTTGAGCTGATTGTGATGGATTCAGGCACCCGCGATCAGAGCTTGGAATGGGTCAAACCCTGTGCCCACCAAATTCAGACGATTGCCCCAGAAGCGTATTTTCCAGGCAAAGTCCTCAATCAGGCCGCCCAAATTGCCCGTGGTGAAATTTTGGTCTTTCTCAACAGCGATGTGGTGATGTTAAACGAGCAGGTACTCGAACGCTTGCTCCAGCCCTTTGCAGATCCCCAGATTGTGGCCAGCTTTGCGCGCCAAATTCCCCGGCCCGAAGCGGATCCCTGGGTGCAAAGGGATTATGCCAAAGCCTTTCCCGCTGAAGGCCCTGCGCCAGACTGGATGACCTATTCTTTGCCCTTGGCCGCGATGCGCAAAAGTGCCTGGCAAAAAATGCCCTTTTACACCTGGGCCTGGGGCTCAGAAGACAGCGAATGGGGTTTCCGGGCCCAAAACCAAGGGCTCAAAATTGCCTATGTACCCCAGGCCGAGGTCATGCACTCCCACAATTACACCCTCAAACAACTCTATGGGCGGCGTTTTATCGAAGGGGAAGCAGATGCCTATATGCAAAATTCCCAATACCCCTGGTTGAAAGCGCCCTTGCGGGTCTTGGCGGATACCGCGCGGGATATCAAAGCCAGTCTCAAACAGCGACAGCTGAAAGAGGCCTGCCTGGCTTTGCCTCGGCGCGTGGTTTTCCACTTTGGCCATTTTCGTGGCTGGGCCCACGGCTGGCAACGGATTAAGAACAAATCTGTAGATCCGGGCAAAGGCCAGGTCACGGTGTTGCAAAGACACCCAGCAGCTTAAGCTGCTTGCATCACCTGTATCCCACCCCTATCCTGTCCTGACTCAAGTTTGGGAAAATTCTGACAGGCCCTGTCACAAAAAGCTGAGTGTTTTAGCTGGAGGTATCCCTTATGCTTAACACAGCCGGGTAAACCGGCCAGCACTTATTTTAGGAGGCCGAAGATGTTCCAAGCTCTTTCAGACTTAAAGAAATACCTACAAGCCGATCTGTGTAAATTCAAAGACAGTTGGCCTTTTCGTCCGCAATTTTGGAAATCCCTGCTGCATCCGCGATTTTTGCCTGTCTTGCTGTTTAGGTTGGCAGGTTTCTTTCACGCTCTGAATTGGGGACTGCCCTCAAAACTCAGCGCGTTGCTCAATCAAATTCTGTTTGGCTGCGATATCGCCCGCGGGGCGCAGATTCAAGGCGGCCTGTTTTTGCCGCACCCCAATGGGGTGGTGGTGGGTGAATATGTGCGCATTGGCGCAAATTGTATTCTCCACCAGGGCGTAACCCTGGGCACCCGTGGGCAGGAGCATGAGATCGACAATCCCCAGATTGGCAACGAAGTCGAGATTGCCACAGGTGCCAAGATACTTGGTGGGGTTGTTTTGGGCGATTATGCCCGCATTGGCGCCAATGCAGTTGTGCTCAGGGATGTGCCCGCTTATGGTGTGGCGGTGGGGATTCCGGCCCGTGTAGTGCGCTTGCGCCCTGAGGCACCCACAGCAAATCATCAATCCGAGGCAGAAGTCCAAAAGCAATTGGCCCTGTTAGAGCCCTGTTAGAGCCATGAAATACCTGGCGTTTTTTGCCTTTTTGGTGGTGGGAACCCCTTTGCTGGCACTGGTTTTGTCGCGTTCAGCACCCTTGCGCAATGCCGTCATTCCACTCTTGGTCTTTTTAACTGTAAAAACCGTGGATATCAACTTTGTTTCAATGGAGTTTTACAGGGGAACTGCCAAAGGGTTTGAGGTCTCTTTGATTGATATCTTAGCGCTGGGCATGGTGGGGGCCTTGTGGCTCAGGCGGCACCAGTTCAAACTCACCCCTTGGCCCCCAGGTTCGACGGTCTTTTGGCTCTATTTTGCCTTTTCAGCACTCTCGGTGGTCAATGCCGGGGAGCCACTGTTTGTGGCCTTTGAGCTGTTTAAAATGGTGAGAATGTACCTGCTTTTTTGGGTTGTAAGCCACTGGATTCAAAACCCCAGACAATTGCAGTGGTTTTTAAGGGCCGTTGCACTGGTCATGTTGTATATCTTTTATGAAATGCTCAATCAAAAATACCGCATGGGTATGTGGCAGGCCAAAGGGCCCTTTCCGCACCAAAACTCATTGGTGATGTATGTCAACTTGTTCAACTGCCTGCTCTTTTCATATGTGCTCAATCAAAAGCGCAGCTCTGCCGCAATCAGTCTGTTTTGGCTGGGGCTATTGGCCGTGGGCATGTTGTGCACTGTGTTTACCTTCTCCCGTGGCGGGATGTTGTTTTTGGCCTTGGGACTGGCTTTGGTTTTTGTTTTTTCGTATACCCCAAGTCAGATCAGCCTGCGCAAAACGGCTGTGCTGCTCTTGGCCTTGATCATGGGTGGAGCCATAGCTTGGAAAGCCAGCGATTCCATTCACGAGCGCTTTGAAACAGCCCCCGAAGAGTCGATGGAGGTGCGTCAGGTTTTGGCCATTGCCGCCCTGCGCATGGTGGCAGACAAACCCCTGGGCATTGGTTTAAACAATTTTGGCCTCAAGATCAACCCCCCTTACCCCTATGGGGACCACATTCCCCGCAAAGAGAGCAATGATCCCGAAGAGGAAGAGGAAAAAGGCGGATTGGTTGAAACGGCTTATCTAATGGTGGCTGCAGAGGCCGGTTGGCACAGTTTGGCCCTCTATTTGATTCTGCTCTGGGGATTTGCGTTTCGGGCTTTTCGGCTCTTTTTTAAAGCCCAGAACCCCGTATACAAAGCCCTGGCGTTGGGTCTCGCCGCTGGGCAGGTCTCGATTTATCTCGAAACCTGTTTTGAATGGGTGCTCAAACAATCGAATAATTTTTACCAATTGATGCTGGTCTTCGCCCTGATCCTGGTTTTGGAAAGATTCGAAAGACAGTTTCAGAAGCCAAATCCAGGGCCCAAATTAAACTCACATTTGGCCGTCAGAAAAGTCCGACAGTGAAAGGGCTTAAAGTCTGATTCTTTCACACGGGCCTGAGACTTAAGCTGGTAATAGAAGTCTCGGAGGTAAACACAGTATGCGAATTTTGGTTTTGACGAATTATTATCCCCCTTATAGCGTCGGTGGTTACGAAATTGCCTGTGAAACCACCGTCAATTGGCTGCGCAAGCGGGGGCACCAAGTACAGGTACTGACCTCACAGAGCCCCGACGAAACCCCGCTGGCAGAGGGCCATGTCTTGCGCAGCTACGATCTGATCGACTATGCCAATGGCAGTTACCGTCAAAAATGGCAAACAGAAAAAAAGAATTACACTCTCACCTTGAACACAATCCAGGATTTTCAGCCCGATCTGGTTTATCTTTGGAGCCAGCGCTTGATCTCGTTGGGCCCCGTCTACGCAGTCGAAAAATCCAAATTGCCAAAGGTCTTTGAGTTCGGTGACTTTTGGCCCGACTCCTACCTCAAACCCGGATTAACCCCCTGGATTCGCAGAAAAATCAAAGAGCGGATTCCCGGCCTGCTGGGAGGGTCGTTTAAATTGGACCCCGTGATTTCTGTGGCCCGTTGGATGGGCCCAGAAATTCAGCGTAAATACCACAGCCAAAAAGTGGCGTTTATTCCCAACGGCGTGGCCTTGCCAAGCCAAAAAACATTGCCCAATTGGAACGCCCCTCTCAAAGCCCTGTTTTTGGGCCGCATTGATCCCGAAAAAGGCTTACATCTGGCTCTCGAAGCTCTCTTGCAGCTCAAAGAACAAGGGCAGATTTTGGAACTGACAGTGGCAGGCAAAGGTCAACCTGCCTATCTCGACTTTTGCCGCCAATTTGTGTCTAGCCATGGCCTCGACAATCAGGTCCATTTTCTGGGTTGGCAGTCGGATCCCGCTCCAATCTATGCAGATCACCATTTGCTGTTGATGCCCACCACCATGCGTGAGCCCTTTGGTTTGGTGATTGTCGAAGCCATGTTGCGTGGCTTGGCCGTCTTTGCCCCTGACGCTTATGGGCCCGCTGAAATTCTCAAACACGCGGAAACGGGAATTTTGTTTCAACCAGGAGACAGCAAAAGCCTGGCCCAAGCCCTGCTCGAACAATTAAAATTTCCCGAGCGACTGCAAACGATGGGCAAACAGGCCCAAGCGGATGCCTTTGAACGTTTTGGTTTGGACAAAGTCAAACGCCAAGTTGAACAGATACTTTTGCAAGAAATCGAGGCCCAAACATGTCAGGCAAGTTAAACGAAAGCTGGATCAGCAGCACCTTAAGCAATTACGGCCTCCTGGCTCTGCGCATTGGCAGTATGTTGGTTTTAACCCGTTCCCTTTTTCTGGGGCTCAACCCAGAGCAATATGGTTTTTGGGCCCTGCTCTGGTCGATTTTTAGCTATACCCTTTTGCTCGATTTTGGCTTTGGTACTGCCGTGCAAAAATGGACCAGCCAAAGTTCGGCTCAAGGGGACTGGCAGCGCTACGGTCAATTGCTGAGTTCGCTCTTGCTCAGCTATGGCTTAATGGGGGGGCTGTTGGCTTTGATCTCGTTTCCATTGGCGCAAGTCCTGCCCCAGTGGTTTCAGTTTGGTTCTGACCCCACCCCTTTTCAACAGCTGTTTTTGGTCTTTGGGGTGGGCAGTGGCTTGCTCTTTCCCACCGGCATGGCCGCTGAAATGTTGCGTGGTTTGGGCCAATTGCGTCTGCGCAACCGGATTCAGGCCCAAGGGGTGTTGCTCCAAACCGGTGGCAGTTTACTGCTCTTGCACTTTTGGCCCAATTTAATGGCCCTCACGCTCTGGACCCTTTTGAGCACCTTATTGGCCAATGCCTGGCTCTTTCGCAAGGCCTGGCAAGGCCTGCCCCCCCAATTTAAATTGGGGCGTCCGAGCCTCAGCCTCTTAAAAGAGGTGGCAGGTTTTAGTTTCTTTGCCTGGTTGATTACCTTGAGCAATTTGGTGATTTTCCGCAGCGATCAATTGGTGATTGGCACAACCTTGGGCGTAAGTGCCATCGCGGGTTACCAAATTGCAGGCAGGGTGGCCGATCTCTTTCGCCAATTGACGACCCAATTACACGATTATTTAGGCCCCCTGGCAGCACGGGCCCATGCCCAAGGGGATCATGCCATGATTCACGACACACTGCTCAAATCTGCCCGTTGGGTGAGCCTTTTGGCAGTCTTGATGGGTCTGCCCTTGGCTTGGGTGCTGCCCGATTTGCTGCAACTTTGGCTCAATCTCAGCGACCCCACCCTGGTGCTCTGTGCCCGCTTATTGCTTTTCTCGATGTTTGTGCAGGTCAGTCTGCGCAGCAGTTCCACCCAAATTTTGCTGATGTGCCAACGGGAACAAGCCCTGATGTGGGGAGGCATGGCTGAGGCCGTGTTAAACCTGAGTCTGAGTTTATTTTTGGCGCCGCGTTTGGGGGTCTTGGGCGTGGCCCTGGGAACGGTGATCCCCAATCTGCTTTTGACGGTCTTTTTCCAATTGCCCCTGGTCCAAAAAGCCAGCGGTATTTCACCGCTGAGCTATTTTCTGCGCGCTTCAGGCAGGGCTTGGTTGGCGGGTTTACTGGCTTCTTTGCTGGTCTGGCCGCTTTGGCTACACATGGCCTCCCTCTCTCCGCTTTTGCGCCTTGTCCTCGGGGGCACCGCCGCTGGCAGCTTGAGTTTGGCTTTTCTACTGGTATTGGGACTGACAAAAGCGGAAAAAACCAGCCTGTTTTTACGCCTGTCAAAGGCCTTGAAAGTCAAAAATACCCCAAAACATGCTTTGCTGGAATCAAATGCCCCTTAAACAAGTGAAATAGTTTGTCAAGAAGTCGAAGTCTGGTTCATAATAGGGAGTATGAATGTTGAACTCTCACCCCTGGCCCAACAACTTCGGGAACTGCGCTTTCATTCAGGTCTTTCCATGCGACAATTGGCTGAAAAAGCAGATATTTCTGAAGCCTATGTCTCATTGATCGAGTCGGACAAACGCATTCCTTCAGAAAAAATACTCAAAAAAATCGCTCAGATTTTATCTCAAGATGCGCTAGTTCAGTTTCAATTGTTGCAATCAGCGGGGTATGCCCTCGAGCAAACCTGGCAATTCAATGCCCAGGTTTCTACACACACAGGCCACGAGGCCTTTGAAAAACGGTTACTCAACAGCCATGTCTGTATATTAAACGGCCAAGCAAGCGAGGCCCAACACCTTCTGACCGAAGCCCTGCCCCAATTTAGCCAACCCATTCAACTCCAAATTTTAATTGCTTTTTTAGAAGCGGCTCGCCAACAATGGGTCCTGGCAGAACGCGCTTTACAAACCGCCCAAGAGGCCCATCGTTTTTGTCCCGAAGATCTCCCTGATCAGACCCTTAAATTGGCATCTGGACTGCTGTATAGTCTAAAACATTTTTTCTCAGAAACCTCTGCAGAAGCACTCCTTCATTTAAAAAACCAATCTTCAGACTGGGAATCCACTTTTTTTAAGTCTTATTTCCAACTTGTCTGTGAATTCTGCTTGGCCCGTTTGCTCAAAAATCCAAGCCAGTGGCAAACCCTCGCCGCTCTTAGTGAAGAATGGCTCAGCTCATTTGGCCAGCATTCTGAGGAGCTTTTACAATGGGGCTACAGGGTCTGGTTGGAAGCCTTGATTGAATCGAAGCAGGTCGAAGGGCTCAAACATGCACTGCACTTGGTGCAAATGGCTTTAATCTATGCCCCCAAAGTGGCAGAATTGTGGTTTAAACAGGCCCAAATTTATCAAGGTCTCTACCAGCTTTCTCAGGAACCCATGTGGCAATCCGCTTGTTGGAAAAGTCTTTTAAAGGGCTTTCAAATAGATGCCTCTGCCCCCTTAGCAGAAATCACCCGCAGGTGGCCAAAACCCATCCAGAATCACTCAGAACTTTTGTCCCTGACTCAAACAGCGCTCAAAGCCTAAAATGAGCGATCAGACAATTTTAA
>JBIKWL010000078.1:0-26273 GCA_044356335.1 Candidatus Sericytochromatia bacterium | reverse complement strand
CCCGATCAGATCATCCGCATTTTAAATGAATACCTGACAGCCATGACAGATATTGTCTTTAACAATCAAGGAACCCTCGACAAGTATATCGGGGATGGTATCATGGCTGTTTATGGCAATATCGGCGAAAACAATCCCCGTCAAAATGCCTATTATGCCGTCAAAACGGCACTGGAAATGCGCACTGAAATGGAAAAATTGCAAAAAAAATGGATGCACCAGGGACTGCGGCCCCTGCAAATTCGAATTGGCATCAATACCGGTGAGGCCCTGGTGGGGTACGTTGGCCATCCCAAACGAAAAGAGGTCACGGTGATTGGTGATACCGTCAATACCGCGGCCCGGATCGAAACCCTCAATAAAAAATACCACTCACATATTCTGATCTCTCACAGCACCTACGAATATGTCAAAGACTGGATGGACTACGTGCCGCTGGGCGAAGAAAAACTCACGGGCAAGAGCAGCAGTGTTAAAATTTACGAAATTCGGGGCTGGAAAGAAGAAAGTCTGCAAGTATGAAACGGGTTTTGATCTCGGGCTATTATGGCTTTCACAACACTGGCGACGAAGCAATTTTAACCGCCATTTGTCAATTATTAGAACCCTTTGAGATTGAGGTTCAGGTCTTGACGGCCTCTGCCGATCACCAATTGATGGGCTGCCGCTTTCGTGCCATTCAACGCACAGATGTGCCTGCCATCATTCAAGCCCTCAAGACCACAGATTTGTTTATCAGCGGCGGGGGCGGGCTCTTTCAAGATGTGACAGGCCTGGGCAGCATCCCCTATTACGGCGGTCTGCTCTGGCTCGCAAAACGCATGGGGGTGCCCACCTGTATTTTTGCTCAGGGTCTGGGGCCTTTGCGCCGTCCCTGGTCGCGCCTGGCAGTCAAACAGATTTTTAAAGGGGTTTCGGGCATTGCCCTGCGCGATCGCGACTCGATTGAACTTTTGCAGGAAATTGGCATCCCTGCTGATCGCATCCATCAGACAGCCGATCCTGTGCTGGCCATGCGTGGCATGCCCCGGGGGCGGGCCGATGAAATCCTTTTGGCCGAAGGGCTCGACCCCTCTCGCCCAATTTTGGGGGTCTCCATTCGCCCCTGGAAGAGCTGGTACGAAAAACAGCTCAAGAGCTTTACAGCCGTGCTGAGCCAATTTGCGCGCCAAAAAGGTGCACAGGTTTTGTTTATTCCCTTCCAAGGCGATCAAGACACCTGGCTCTGTCATGAGGCTGCTTATTCAATGAATTGTCGCCCTTCGGCCCCTGTCATTCGGGTGCTCTCAGGCAATTATTCACCGCTCGAAATTCACAGTTTAATTGGCCGAATGGATATGATCGTCGGCATGCGTCTGCATGCCTTGATTATGGCGGCAGCCAACCGCGTTCCAGCTGTGGGAATTGTCTACGACCCCAAGGTGCGCAGTTTTGCTGAAATGGTGGGGTTTCCTTTTATTGGCAGCGTCTCAGCCCTGAGCTATTCCGATGTCTTTTATGACTACCTCAAACAGGTCTGGGAACACCGTGAGATCCTGGCCGACAAACTCAATCAAGAGATGCCTTTGCATGAGGATCGTGTATACGAAGCTGTCAGGGTTGCATTACAATTACTTGGAATTGCCTATGAAAACCATCAATAAAGACTGGCCCGTGACCTCCCTGCTGGATATTGCTGTGGATTGTCCCAGCAAAGCGGGATTGCTCAGTTATTTTCAGGCCCGCATTCGGGCCGCTGAGCAGGTACATGTGGTGACTATGAACGCTGAAATGGCCTATTCTGCCACCCAGGATCCGGCCTTTAAAGGCCTGCTCAATCAAGCGGATATTGTGATCCCCGATGGGATTGGCGTCGTCTGGGCCTTGGGCAAACAGGGGTTAAAAGTTCAGCGCCTGCCAGGCGTGGAATTGGTGGAAAACCTCTTAAAAGACTCACCCACCACAGGCCTCAAATGGGCAATCTTGGGCAGCAGTCAAACAACCTTAGAAGCCCTGCCCGAAGCCTTAAAAAAGCGTTTGGGTTCCTTTCATCCCCCCGTCTATTTGCGCAATGGTTTTTTTAAACCTGAAGAGGTGCCGGCTATTTTAGCGGAGATCAACGCAGCTCAACCCGATGTGCTCTTTGTCGCCCTGGGAGTGCCCAAACAGGAACATTTTATTGCCCAATGGCGCAGTGAGCTGAATGCGCCACTATTGATGGGCGTCGGAGGCTCATTTGATGTGCTCTCGGGCCAGCTCAAACGGGCCCCGATCTGGATGCAAAAAATGCATCTTGAGTGGTTTTACCGACTTTTGCAACAGCCTTCCCGCTGGCGTCGTATGCTGGCTTTACCCAAATTTGTACTTAAAGTGACGTTTCCCCAAACATGATACGTTTTGTCAATGTATCCAAGGTCTACCCCACCGGCAACAAGGCCTTGGACAATATCAACCTCGAAATTGAAGCCGGTTCTTTTACCTTTTTAGTGGGCACCACCGGTTCAGGCAAATCGACCCTGATCAAGCTGCTCTACCGCGAAGAGATTGCCAGCAGTGGCGATATCTGGGTCTTTGGCAAGAATATCGAACACCTCAGCCGCAACGAAGTCCCGACTTTGCGTCAACAAACCGGCGTGGTCTTTCAGGATTTTAAACTGCTGCCACAAAAAACCGTGGCAGAGAATATTGCTTTTGCCCTCGAAATTTTGGGTGTGGCCAAAAAAGAACAGGAAAAACGGATTCACAGCGTGCTCGAATTGACCCATTTACAGGCCATGGCCAAAGCCTATCCCCGTGAGCTTTCAGGGGGAGAACAGCAGCGGGTCTCTGTGGCCCGTGCGATTGTCAATAAACCCCCTGTACTCTTGGCCGATGAGCCAACCGGCAATCTCGATCCCGACAGTTCGTGGGAGATCATGAAACTCCTAACCAAAATCGCAAAATCAGGAACCACTGTGGTGGTTTCGACCCACAACAAGCCCCTCGTTGATTTGCTCAAACGCCGGGTAATCAAACTCGACCAGGGCAAAATTGTCGAAGACAATCAAGGGGGAGGGTATAATCAGCATGGCACTCGACGCTAGTCAAATGACCCGCCAATGGCTGTTTAGTCTGCAGCAGGGCCTTCAAAACATGGTGCGCAGCCCCTTTATGAGTCTGGTGGTAGTCAGTACTATGACCGTGGCCCTGGGGGTATTGGGCTTTTTGATGCTGACTCTGAGCGATTTAACCTATATCTCACAGCAGATGTCGACCCAGCTCAAAATTGTGGTCTTTTTGCAAGACCAACAAACCCCCGAAAGTGCCGCCGCCTTGATTGAAGGCATCAAAGGGGTCAAAGCGCCAGTGGTTCAGATCAGCAAAGAAGAGGCACTCAAAAGCATGACCGAAGAGCTGCCTGATTTAAAAAAGCTGCTCGAAGATCCGCATACCCACGAGGTTCACAATCCCTTTCCTGCGACCTTGGAAGTCTCGCTCTATGCCGTCGAAAAAATGGCAGAAATTGAAGCTGAGATCAAAAAGAATGTCCCTGGCGTGGAAGGCACCGAAGCCAATCAAGATTTGGCAGAGCAATTGAATCAGATTCAATCTGCCGTGCAATTGGTCGGATTTGGGATTGCTGCCATTTTGTTTTTGGGCACCTTGGCGATCGTGATTAACACGATTCAATTGGCGGTTCACCACCGCCAGCGCGAAATCGAAATCATGCATTTGGTCGGAGCTCCCGACTGGTTTATCCGTCTGCCATTTTTGCTCGAGGGCCTGATTTTTGGTATAGCCAGCGGACTCGTGGCCAATGTCTTGCTCTTTTTCTGGCGTGTGGTACCCTTGGAACAGCTCAAACGCATGTTTACCTTTATTCAACTGCAACCAGGACTGGGTCCCCTTTACCCGATCTCTGCCCTGGTGCTGCTGGTGGGGCTCTTGATGGGTGTTTTGGGCAGCTCATTGTCTGTGCACCGCTACATCCGCTTTGAAAAATCTGCAGAGAAAGGCAAAATTCCTGTATGAGCGAAGAAACCGACGTATCTCCTGAGCTTCCTCTGCAGACCGAGGCAGACGCTGAACCTGCCCCTTTGACCATCTATGATCTGCTCGATGAAATTTCTAACGAAAACGAGACAGATATCCTGAAATTGGTCTACGATTATCAGGTTGAAGAAAAATTGCCGTGTCAGTGTCGGGAATGCCTCTTGGATATCACTGCTGTGGCCTTGAATTATTTGCCCCCCCAGTATTCGGTTTCGATTCACCGCGATCTGTATATCACCCCCGAGGCCAAAGCCGCCCGCCGGGTTGAAGTCGAAGCGGCGGTCTTACACGCCTGTGAAAAAGTCAAAATAAGACCCCACCACTAAAATGCCATTGGTCTTATTGGGAGCGCTGATTATCAGCTTCGCTCCCGTCTTTGTCAGACTGCTCTCGCTGCCCCCAACCGTGATTGGGTTCTACCGCATGGCCTTTGGGCTCGGGGTTTTGTTTCTCTGGAGCGTGGCTCTGCGCCAGCGGATTCAATGGCATTCCCGTTCAGGGTTATTGTCTTTGGCAGCAGGGGTTTTCTTTGCCCTGGATGTGATTTTTTGGCACCGTGCGATCGTTTTAATCGGCCCCGGTTTGGCCACACTTTTGGCCAATTGCCAGGTCTTTTTTGTCACGCTGTTTGGATTGCTAATTCTGCGCGAAAAGCCCAGCCCCCGCCTTTGGCTGGCCATCCCCGCTGCCGTGCTGGGGCTGTTTCTGGTGGTTGGTCCGGCCTTGAGCAACAATGCCCAGGCCCAATTGGGTGTGGGGCTGGGCACTCTGGCAGCCATGAGTTACGCCGCTTATCTGCTGGTCTTAAGAGAAGCCGAAAAGGCCCGGCCTCCGATTCACGACAGCGCCTATTCACCTGTGATGTTTTGGGCCACTTTGGGATCCTTGTGTATTCTGCTGACGGTCTCGTTCTTTGAACAAGTCAGTTTACAGGTAATTGAGCCCCTGCACTGGGGACTGTTGATCGCCTATGGGGTATTGGTACAAGGCCTGGCCTGGGTCTTAATTAGCAAGGGGCTGACCCGCGTGCCCATTTCTCAGGGCGGGCTCTTATTGCTCTTGCAACCAGCCCTGGCCCTGGTCTGGGATGTCTTGTTTTTTCACAGACCGATCAGCCTGCGCGAAATCGCAGGGGCATTGCTGACCCTGGCTGCGATTTATCTCGGCAGCCAAACGCAATCAGCCCAAGCCAAGTCAGCGACTTAATCAAGGCAGATTCTTTTTCATGATCAAAGCATCGGCATTTTCGGGTTCTTTGCCCAATGCATCGGTCAAGAATCGGACAGCCCCAGCCAATCTCAGTTCGTCGCGCGGGCGAAATGCGAAGCCTGGTCATTGGCCTGGGTCAGCATCCCCTCTTGCAGGGCCCATTATGAACAGACCCTGTTCCACTTGTGAGGTGACTTTGGCCTATTTACGGGCCTCCAGCAAGGCCTCAAGCTTCATATAAAGCAGCGCCCAACTTGGTTTCGAGTTCTCTCAGAGCGGCTTTGCCGGTGAGCTGGCCTTCGACAACTTTTTCGATCAACTCTAAAAACTGCTGCAAAAAGAAGGCACTCATGTCGAGCCACTCAACCAAAGGCGAAATCGTCCAATCACTTGGATTGACCAACCAATGGTAGCGATAAAAAAATTGCCCTTCGGGGCTGATCACAAATTGTCCGGCTGGCAAAAGGCGATTTAAGACGCAGACAATCTCAGTCAGTTCACCTGTTTGAGCATCCGAGAGTTCCCAGTCTGCTGCCCACAGCCAGACAAAAGGGGCTGGGTCAGAGGGAGCGCTGTCGCTGCGCTTATACAGTTCTTTTTGGTCAAACCCCGAGAGGATCAGATCCCGTTGACGGTAGTCCTGGCCCAAACCAATCAGCAGGCGAGAGGGACTCTCTTCGTTATGCGCCTGAAACAGGGTCTGCAGACCGACTTCTTTTAGGATCTTGCCAAATCCTTCTAAGCTGGGATAAACGGGGGTATTTTCAGTCATTAAATCAGACATGGGGGCCTCCTGCATGTTGGGCAATTTGAGCCAGGACTTCTCGGGCCGAATGGCCTTCGGCAACTTTGCTGAAATAGGGGGATTGTTGTTCCAGCAAGGCAGCGGCAAGTTCAAGTGCACTGATGATCAGTGTTTCTTGCTCATAAGGGTCTTCACAGAGCAAAACGTGGCGAAACCAAACACCTGTGGCTTCGTCGGCCCCATAGACCCCCAGGGGCAGGGGAGCAGAGAGCCAGAGGGCCAACTTTTGCAATTCCGGCAGCAAAGGGGTGGGGGCATCAAAGGGCAAACGCACCAGGATTTCCAGGTGATAAGAATGACTGGGCTCCTCTTCCTGCTCTGCAGCCTGCATTTGGGCCGCCTCCAAATCTTCGAGCCAGAGCAAACGGGCAATCAATGAATTGCTTTCATCTTCCACATCAGCCAAATCGACAAAGATCTGTTCGATCGGCATGTCCGTGCTGCGGCCTTCGTAGAGGGAGCGGTAGCCAGAGACTTGCAACAGACTGTTTAATTGCTGCAAAGCGGTCAAATTGACCTGAGAATTTTCCTGAGCCATGACAGATGAGACTCCTTGTCAAAAAATGAATACAGGTTCAGCAGGGAGAAAACAGGCATGAGATCTCTTTGATTAAAACAATTCTAATGGTTTCTTTTCGTTGAAGCAAGAAAGGCACTTTGAAGCAAGCAAGGCAGATGAGGAGCAGAATTTTTGTGCTAAGGCCTGTCCAATTTGCGCAGGCGGTGATTTTGGGTGTCCGCGATGTACAACCCACCGGCATACAACGTGATTCCACGCGGCGAAGCCAAGCTGCCCTCCCGCAACGGGCCATTTTTAAACCGGCCTTCGCCATTGCCCGCCAAGATCTTCAGCTCACCACTTGGGCTGAGGGTTTTGATTTGATTATTGCCCGAATCGGCGATAAACAAGGTGTCTCCTGCATCCAGGGCCAGCCCCACAGGTTCACTCAAACGTGAAACACTGCCCTTGCCTTCGCGGTTGCCGGGTTCACCATTGCCTGCAACGGTCGTGAGGTTTTTGCCATCGGCGCTGAGCCTGCGAATGGCATGGTTAAAGCCATCGCTGACATACAACTCGCCTTGGCTGTTGAAGACCAAATCGCGGGGCGAAAAAAAGCGGGAGTCCAAAGCACCCCCATCTTGAAACCCCTGTTGAGCAGACCCGGCCACAGTCGTGAGTGTTTTGCCATCGGCGCTGAGTTTACGAATGCGGTTATTGTTGCTATCGGCGATATACAAATTGCCTTGGAGATCCAAGGCCAGCCCACTTGGACTGCTGAACTGCCCCTCCTTGGCAAGACCATCTTTAAATCCAGCTTTGCCGGGAGTCCCTGCCAAAGTACTCACTTCGCCTGTGGCTGAGACTTTGCGAATCACGTGGTTGCCAGAGTCAGCCACATAGAGATGTCCGTTGAGATCAGACACCACAGCCACCGGATTGTCGAATTGTGATTTTAAGGCAAGCCCGTCTTTGTGACCCGGGGCGCGCTCACCGGCCAGGGTGCTGACCTCTCCCGTGGAAGTGAGTGTGCGCAGCCGGTGGTTAAAGCGATCCACGACCACAATCTCGCCATTGGCTTTGAGCGTCACATCCCAAGGATAGCTAAAACGGGCTTTGTCACTTGCGCCTTCAGCAAAATCAGAGTCCCCTTCACCCGCCAATAAACCCAATTGGAAATTGCCACCGAAATCCAGGGCAGGGAGCAAAGCCAGCGGTGGAGCCATGATGGGCAGAGAGGAAACCGTTTGGGCGGAATGGGTGTTGGAGCTGGGGGCAGGGCCACAGCTGTTTAAAAGACCTGCCAGCAGGGGTGTTGCAACGAGCAGGCAGAGAATCAATCGGGGTTCAGGACGGAATGGCATGGATCTTTTCCTCTGGTCGGTTTAATCTCTCTAATCAGCCAACCAAGTAACCACCGTATAACGCTCCCCACTTGTCACAGCGACAACCTCGTGTAAAAGTTCTGGCCGAAAGGCAATGAGCAGACCGCTCTGGGGAGGCACAGGCACCCCCAAAAAGCGGCCTGGCTGATCGGGATTGCTGAGATAAAAAACCAAGCGCCCGCCTTGGTATTGGCGGTGATCATTGAGGCAGAGAATCAGGCTTAGACGGCGCTCACGGTAGATCGGCGCATCAGAGAGATCGGTGTGAGGCTTAAAATAGTCACCAGGCTGGTACTGTAAAAACTGGGGCATTTCGTTGCGATTTAAAACCAAGTCAAAATGACTCTGCAATTGGGGTTTGATCTCTTCCAATGGCTGAATAATTTGCTGGTTGATGACTGAAGGCGTTTCCAGCAGGGTGGTCTTGCGCAAAGCCACGGGACTGGGTGTGCTGCCATAGTCGTCAACAGGAGCTACCCCAGCAGGGCACAACAAGGCTTGGCCAATCAGGCTCTGGCATTGATCTTCACTGAGAAAGTTTGGCATCAAAAGCAAAAGCCGTTGCTGCACCATCCATTCCAGAGCCTGAAAAGGAGAATTAAACACTATTTGGTTCGTTTCCAGATCTGGGTTTTGCCCAGAATTGGATTCATAACATAACCGCGCACTTCGAGAGTCGAAGCATCTTTAAGGGTCAGGGTACAGGAATAGGTTTTGCCATCTTCGGGATTGTAGATTTTTCCCTCTTCCCAATGGCCATTTTTGAAGACAAAGCCCTGGATCAGAGTCAGACCGATCAAGGCCCGGTTGCGCAAGGCCGGAGACTCATTGTTTTTGTCTAATTTGGGTTTGCCATCTCGCAGGGGTTCTTTGAGCCAGATCATTTTGCCCGTCAGGCTGTTGCCCTGTTGGCTGATTTTAATCCTGGATTTGCCCCCTTCGGTCATCCAGGTGCCCACGACGTCGCCGGGATTGGCGGCTTCAACCGGCATCAACAGAGCGGTCAAGGTTAACGCTGCCAGGGTTAAGGTTTTGAAAATAGGCGCTGTACGCATCATAATTATTCCTCACTTGAATCAGATTCATCTGTTTTTAGCAGATGCCAAAAATGTATGCAGGAAAGTCTACACTATAATAGCAGAGAAGATTGCAACCCTCAAAAGCCGAATTCAAGATTTCAAGATTATCCCATTAGTGGCTGGCCTTGCTCTGTGTATCTGGGCATTATTCTGGTTTTCTCTCTTTCCCAAGCAAGATAACCTGCGACAGTCAGGTTGAGCTTGCTCCATCTCCCACAAAGGCAAGATAACCTGCGCCAGTCAGGTTGATCTTGCTCCATCTCCCACAGGCAAGATAACCTGCGCCAGTCAGGTTGAGCTTGCTCCATCTCCCTCAGGCAAGATAACCTGCGACAGTCAGGTTGAGCTTGCCACGTTTGTACTTTGGACTAACTGGGAAAAAAGCTAAGATGAAAGCTAAGATGAAGAAGTATCTTTCCGAGGAGTACATTGTGGCAAAGCAAAACGTCGCCGTCCTGGGCTGTGGTTATTGGGGCAAAAATCTGGTGCGCAATTTCCACCAATTGGGGGCGTTGGGAGCCGTTGTTGACCCCACCGAAGCCGGGCAGACCAGTGCACGCCAAATCGCTCCCGAAATCCCCCTCTATTCTGAATTTGAATCTGTCTTGGCAGATCCGAAGATCCACGCGGTGGTAATAGCGACTCCAGTTGTGACCCATTTTGAACTCTGTCTCAAGGCCCTCGCAGCGGGCAAAGACGTCTTCTGTGAAAAACCGCTCGCCCTGCGCTACGAAGACGCCCACAAAGCCGCTAAATTGGCCGAAGAAAAGGGCAAAATCCTGATGGTGGGCCATATCTTGGAATACCATCCGGCCATTCTCAAATTGCGCGAATTGGTCGACGAGGGCCAATTGGGAAAAATTCAATATCTCTATTCCAATCGCCTCAATCTGGGCAAAGTCCGCCGCGAAGAAAATATTCTCTGGTCGTTTGCCCCCCATGATATCGCCGTTATTTTGCGCTTGGTGGGAGAATTGCCCTTTCAAGTGATCGCCACAGGTGGCAGCTATATTCAGAGCAATATTGCCGACGTAACAGTGACCCAATTGGCGTTTGACAACGGCCTTTCAGCTCATATTTTTATCTCCTGGCTGAATCCCTTCAAAGAACAAAAACTGGTGGTGGTCGGCAGCAAACGCATGGCTGTCTTTGACGATGTGGCCAAGACCCTGATGCTTTATGATCAGCGCGTTGACCTGCGCGAAGAGGGCCCCGTGCCCGTCAAAGGTGAGGGCCACGCGATTGAATACAGCAGCGACGAGCCTCTGCGCCTGGAATGCCAGGCCTTTCTCACGGCACTCGAAACCCGCAAGCCCCCACTGACCGATGCCCGCAGTGGCCTTCAGGTACTGAGAGTGCTTCAGGCCGCTCAGCGCTCGCTGATAACCCACGGACAGACGATTTTATTGCCAATGGAAGGCTAACCCCATGACACGTTCCTTTTTTGCCCATGAATCCGCTTATATAGACGAGCCCTGCGAAATTGGTGCAGGCACGAAAATTTGGCATTTTTGCCACATCTCTGCCGGGGCTCAGCTTGGCGAAGGCTGTAATTTGGGCCAAAACGTCTTTATTGCCTCGGGTGTGGTGCTGGGTAAACGCGTCAAAATTCAAAACAATGTTTCGGTCTACACAGGCACAACCATTGAGGACGAGGTCTTTTTGGGCCCCTCTTGTGTGCTCACCAACGTCACAAATCCCCGCTCCCAGGTCAATCGCCAAAAGCTCTATGAAACCACCCTGCTCAAACGGGGCTGCAGCATTGGTGCCAATGCCACGGTCGTTTGTGGGATTGAAATTGGCCGCTATGCCTTTGTTGGGGCAGGCGCAGTCGTGGCCCAAAATGTACCCGATTATGCCCTGATGTTGGGCGTACCAGCCCGGCAAACCGGTTGGATGAGCCGCCACGGTCAGCGTCTGCCTGCTGCTGATGACAGCGGAATCATGACCTGCCCCGAAAGTGGCTACCGCTACCAGGAAATCGCACCAGGGCAGCTCAAATGTCTGGACCTCGACGAAACAGCCCCTTTGCCTGAAGACCTGGCCCAGAGCCAATACAGTTATGATTATTTCAAAAGCAAAGAAAATCCCAAGCAAACCCCCAAGGAAAACCCATGAGCATTACCTCTGTCCCCCTGATCGATCTGGCCCGCACCCACGCCCCACTTGAAGCGGATCTCAAAGCCGCATTTGAACGGGTTTTACACGCCAATAGCTATATCATGGGGCCAGAGGTAACCCGCTTTGAAGCCGCATGTGCCGAATATCTCGGCGTAAAACATGCGCTGGGCGTCTCATCCGGTTCAGATGCCTTGCTGCTGGCTCTGATGGTACTCGATATTGGCCCCGGTGACGAGGTCATCTGCCCCAGTTACACCTTTTTTGCCACAGCAGGCGCAATCTGGCGACTGGGTGCCAAACCCGTCTTTGTGGACTGCGATCCGTTTAGCTACAATTTGAATCTAAGCCAGGTTGAGGCCAAAATAACCCTCCAGACCAAGGCCTTGATTCCCGTTCACCTCTTTGGCCAGACAGCACCACTTGGGCCCCTGCGCGAATTGGCCCAGCGCCACAAACTGCCTCTGATTGAAGACGCTGCCCAGGCCATCGGCGCAGCTTGGCAAGGGCACAATGCTGGCACAGTCGGGGACTTTGGCTGTTTTTCGTTTTTCCCTTCCAAGAATCTCGGCGGGTTTGGCGATGGTGGCTTACTCACCAGCCAAGACGACAGCTTGGCCGAAAAAGCCCGGATTTTGCGCACGCATGGCTCCAAACCCAAATATTACCACCACTATGTCGGCGGTAATTTTAGGTTGGACGCCTTGCAAGCAGCACTTTTACAGGTCAAATTACCCCATACAGACACCTATGCCCAAAAACGCCAAGCAAAAGCGGCAAGGTATACACAGCTGTTAAATGAAGCAGGGCTGCCTGAACAAATGACGCTGCCAGCACCGGTGTCTGCAGACTTTAAACATGTTTTTAACCAATACATTTTGCGGCTGCAAACTGCCGAGCAGCGCGACAGTTTGATAACCTACTTGAACGAGCAAAAAATTGGCAACGCCATCTATTATCCTGTACCACTGCATTTACAGGCCTGTTTTGCCGATTTGGGTTATAGCGAGGGGGATTTGCCCATTTCAGAGTTGGCAGCCAAAACCACCTTGGCTTTGCCCATTTTTCCAGAAATGAGTGACGAAGAGCAGGACTATGTAATCGAAGCGCTGCTCTGTTGGGGCGCGCGTCAGTAAACAAGGCGCGCGAATGGTTTCAGCGTTGTTGGATACTGAGGTATTCTCCACCCACGCCCAATACAAAACCTGCTGCAGTTGAAGCCCAGCCCACCATTTCAATCGCTGCTGTTGCCGCTAAACCGGCTCCAGTCAAGGCTGAGCCTGCAGAGACAACGCCAAGGCTGGCATCGATACCGTTGAGGGTTCCTGATGCTTTAAACGCCAAAGCGGCCCATTTATTGCCCGTTTTGGCTTCGAGCTTCGCACGTTCAAAGTCACCTTTGGCGTCAACCGCAGAGATTGTGGCTCCGACAATGGGGACCGATGAACTGAGCGCACGGGTGGCCCGTCGAGCTGCGATCTGCCCCAAACGGGCGGAAGAATCGAGTAAGGCACGATTGGCAACAGACACAGACTTACCCAGAACAGCTTTTCCACCGTCCTGGATCAGCGTTTTTTTCGTTTCCGCAGCGACAATATCTTGGGTTTGTTCTGAGAAAAGTGGCACCTGCGTTTCCGCTTTACCCTGTGCAGACAAAATGGCCTGGGATGAAGTCGAAACAGCATGAAACGACAGCTCTTTTGAAATAGGTTCAGGTTTCTGGGGCCCTTGAGCCGGTGGTTTTACAGGGCACATCATGGGCAGCATGGGCTGGGGTGATGTCAGAGAAAAAGGTTTAATTTGGCTCACGGGAAACCTTTCTTATCTTGGAGATCTGTGGCTTATCTTGGAGATCTGTGGCTTGATTGATTAACATATATTGATTATAGTAATCGTTTCAATCTGAAGGGTCAAGAGAGATTTTAATTGCGCCAAAATTTACGCCAAAATTCCAGGCAATTATTGTTCATCAAGAGGCTATAATGAGATAAGTGAAATTTTGTCTGCAAGAGAGCTTTCAACCATGACCCAATTGCGCCGAGATCCATTGCCGCTGCCCACCCCTGGCCTGATCACCCGGGCTGCCAACCAACTGCGGCAGAAAGACCAAACGGCGCAGATCCAGATCAGTGCCACTCCCACCGCCCCTCTTTCTGCCCCTGATAGCGCGCCCACAGTGCTCAGTGCATCAGCCACAGGCCCTTTAAAGGCACCCATTCTCGCAGGCTCAGCCACTGCCCAACTTGGCCTCTTTGATCCCCCCGCTAATGCGCCTTCAGCCCAGGCTGTCAAAGACATTGAGACCATGATTGGCCAACGACTTTCCCTCAACGGCAATACCGTGCCTGCCCCGCTCAAACAGCAATTGCAGCAAAGTCTCGATCAGCTCAAACAAAAATTGGCCTTTTATGACTTAAGCCAACCCACTGTGCGTCAAGAAGTGCATGGCCTGCTCAAACAATTGGCCCAACAGCTCAGCATGGCCAATTTGATGGAGCCCCCGATCAAAGCGGGTCTCGATCAACTCAGTACAAGTGTCATTGCTGAGTCTGGCGCGAGTCTGGGCTTAAACGTTGAACGCCGGGGCAATTTGCCTGGGCTCACATTGACCCAGACTCCTCAACCAGGCCATGAAACCCTTTTAACAGAATCCCAAGAATTGCTCAGAGATCTCGAAAGAGCCAAACACAGCCCGAAAAAATTGGATGCCCAAACTTTACTCCTGTTTAGTTTGCGTGATGAACTGCTGCGGCGCAATTTGGAGATTTTGGCCCCCAAAGGCCCTGAAACTCCGCTCTTTGTCAATCACCCCGAAGAAGATCTGGGAATCATCAAAGGGGCAGTAGAGACAGTGGACAGCCTATTGGCTGCGACCCGTGATTTGCCTCCGGATATGTTAAACGACCTGTCGCGCTTGACCGAGGTGATCTCCAAAGCCGATTCCGGCCAGATCGCTGAAAATGTGCGCAAATTGCGAGCACAAACCTCTACTACCCAGCTCAGCGATTTGGGCCAGCAGCTCAAAGATCTGGCCAGCCAAGACCCATTGGATCTGCCTGGCCTGCAAAAAACTGTGGCGGATCTCAATCGCTCCGCCAGCAGCCTGGACGCAACCTCAGCCGCCCAAATTCAAGATTTGACCAGGCAATTGAGTGAGAGCCTGCAAAAAGGCTCATCTCAGGCCGCAGGCCAGCTCAATACCCAAATGCAAGCGGCAGGAAGGCAATTGACCGAAATCGCCAAACAGGGCCAACAGATCAGCCTGCCAAATCCGATCAACCAATTGGTGGATCTGGCCTTTCAGGGTGTTCAAGCCGGGCCGCCGAATATCGGCGGGGGGTTGTCGAATGTGGTCGATCTCTACAGCCGGGGCATGAGTGGGGTTCAGAGTAAACTTCCACCTCTGTGGTTCCCGGTGACCATGCCGGTCCCACTGGTCTATAACAAAGGCGGAGATTCGTTTGTATTACCTGCCGGTTCGCGTCTGAGCCAAGACCGCCGCACGGGTGCCTACAGCATTCAAGCCCCTGGTTTTTATATGCAAACCGGGGGCACCCAGGTTGCCGCCAACCAGGCCTCAATTCAACTGGGCAACGGGCTCGACCGGCTGAAAATGGCCTCTTTGGCCGTGAATGAACCCGGCCAACAGACACTGCTGCAAAATGTCACAGCCCAGATCAACCGCAATGAACGCAGCAGTTTGATTCAGGCCCAACAGATCACCGTCAACAACGACTCGGGCCAGATTCAGCTTGACAACGCCCGCATGATTCAAACCCCCGAAGCCTTCCAATTGGCCACCGATCGCCTGCTCTACCAACAGGGAGACAATACAATCAGCGGACAGAATATTGGGCTTTGGCAGAGCGAAAAAGACGGCATTGAAGACTTTCGTGGGGGCGGCGAAAACCTGAAGTTTGACAATGGTCAAACCCTGATCACTGCCGATCGCATGGGTTTCCAGATGAGCAATAACGAAAACACCGGCCAAGGGCTTTTGCGCTTTGCCGGTGAAAACGTGGCCGTGCAAAGTGGCGATAGCCGAATTCAAGCAGCCCAGGGCTCCTTTGATCTGATCAATCGTGCCGACGGCACCTCTGGCGTGATCCTCGCCGCTGAAAACGCCTCTTGGCAGCAGGGCAGCCAGTCGGTCAGCACCCAGGGCCTGAGCACCCTCAAAATGGAACGCGATGCAGAAGGGCGAATCCGCGAATTTTCGGCCCAATCGCAAAACGTGAATTATGCCAATGGCGACCAACTCGGCCAATTAAGCAATGGGCAATTGGCGGTCAAATACAATCCCGACGGCAGTCTCAGCCAGGTTGGTGCCCAGGTCGGGCATTTGCATTGGCAAGACCCCGAGCAGGGCCTCGATGCCAGCGGTGTCGGGCTGAATATGAACTACGGCCCCAATGGGCAGCTTCAGGCCCTCAATGGCCAAATCGAGAGCTTAAACTACCAGGGCCAAGGCCAAAGCCTCACAGCGAGCCAAACCCAAGTGCAGGCCCTGTGGGGAGAAAACGGCCAGCTCAGCAGCGTGGCAGCCCAGGCCGGTCAACTGGAGTGGCAAGGGGCCAATGGCGAACTGCTCAAAGCCACAGACACCCAACTCAAGGCTCAGTATCATCCCAATGGTCAATTGGGCAGCGTCAATGCCAGCAGCGGTCAGGTTCTCTTGCAACAAGCCGGTCAAACCCTGCAGCTCGACAAAGCCCAGGCAGGTATTACTTACCGCCCCGACGGCTCTTTACAAAAGATCCAGGGCGGGGCCGAGAAACTCGATTGGCAGTCGGGCAATGATTCACTCAAAGTCGAGCAATTGCAGGGCCAGCTGAATTATGGCGAAAATGGCCTGTTACAAAATGCCCACCTGAGTGCGGGCAATTTGAGTTATCAGGGGGCTTCTGGCCTGATTCAAACCCAGGGCCAGAGCAGCTTGAACCTCAATTACGGTCAAAATGGCCAATTGCTCATGGCCACAGCCCAAACCCAGGCCCTGAGTTACCAGGGCAGCCAAGGTCAGTTTGACCTGACAGGCGGGAAGGTAGCTCTCAATTATGGCCCCAATGGCCAATTGCAAAATGTCACTGGCAAAATTGACACCCTCAAAGGCCAGATTCCCGGCCAAGGCCAATTGGATGCTTCTCAGGCCCAAGTCCAACTCAAATACGGCGAAAATGGCTTGCTGCAACAGGCCGGTGCCAGTGTCGGCCAGCTCAAATGGCAGGGTGAAAACGGCGACAAACTCGATGTCCAAGGTTTGGGTGCCCAGCTCAATTATGGTCCCAATGGCCTGCTGCAGAGCGCCAATGCCCAGGCCGGGAATATCAACTACGCGGGCAGTTTGGGCCAGGTCAATACCCAGGGTCAAACCAGCCTCAATGCGCTCTACCGCGAAAATGGCGAATTGGCCTCACTCCAGGCCCAGAGCGCACAAATCGACGTGGTGGCGCAGGGCATCACGGCCCATGCCGAAAACACAACCATCAAACTCGATACCCACGAAAATGGTCTGATCAGCCAGATCTCTGGCTCGACCGACAACCTGCGTCTGCAGGGCGATTGGGGTACGCTGAATACCAACGGAACAACCTCGGTGGGGCTCAAATACACCGATGGAGGTCAATTGGCAGGCGTCAGCGCACACTCAGATCAACTCAGCCTGCTCCAGAACAATACCCGCCTCGACCTCAGTGGTGCCCAGCTCGATTTGGCTTATGGCGCCAATGGACAGCTCTCCCAGGCCAGCGCAGCGATCACCCAGGGCAGTTATGCCGGGGATTTTGGCAAAATCGACCTGGCCAAAGGCGCGAACTTGCAATTGCAATACGGCGAAAATGGCCAACTCAGCCAGATTCAAGCGGGAGTCGAAAAATTCCAATACGCCGGCGACAAAGGCCAACTCGATCTCAATGGCGCGCAGCTCAATGCCAAATATGGCGCGGAAGGCCTGCTGGAAAATATCCGCTTTACAGGCGATTCTGTCGACTTCAAAGGCACAACCGGCCAAAACCAGCCCTTAAATTTTTCGATGGGCAATTTTGCAGCAGATTTGACCCAAAAGGCCGATGGTGGCCAGGCGTTTAACTTCAACGGCAACCAGATCAAACTCGATACCCAGGGCCACAATTTAAACTTGCCCGAGGTGCGTACCCTCAACCTCGAAACGGGCGCCGATGGCAGCATCTCAGCCATGAACCTGCACCTGCCGGGTCACAATACCTACAGCAATCCCGATCTCAACGCGGCCCTCGACAATTTGCAGGCCAGCTATAGCCAAGAGGGCAACGAACTCAAAGCCTCTTTCGACAAGCTCAATCTGGCTCAGCCCAAAGCGGGCCTGACGGCAGAAGTGATCGGTGGCAAACTCGTCGACAATGACCGCTTGACCAGTCTGCATTTGGACTCAGCCACTGTGGTCAAGAATCTCGAACAAGAACTCAATGTCAAAGTCGAAAATGTCGATCTGCTGATCAACAAAACGCCCACAGGCACATTGGCCTCTGCCGATTTGCAAATTGGCAAAGCCGACGCTTTGGTTTCGGGCATGAACCTGATGGTGCGCACCCAAAATGGCGATCGCGTGCGTTTGAATGTGCAAATGTCCGACGATGGCACCTTTTTGCGTGAGGCCTTCCTGCAAATACCCCAGGGCGGCGAGATCAAACTCAGCAAAGACGATCTCAATGTCAGCCTCGGCGGTGGACAAAAACTCAGCTTTAGCCAAGACGGAAAAGGGCTTTACACCTTTCGGGGTGAGGGCCTAAACGTCAACGCCGTCACCAAAGATGCCAAGATTCAGGTCCAGGGTGGCACGGCCCAAGTCAGTTTGGATTCCAAAAACGGCAATCTGATCATCGATGAGATCAAAGGCGTCAATGTCCATGCCGAAGTGGGCGGCCAAAAAATTGACGTAAATATCAAGGAGATGGAAGGCTTCTTGGTGCGGGCCACGGGCATTTCTGGTCTGGCCCAGGGTGCGGCCATTCATCTGGTGCCGACCTCTGACAGTTCCCGCATGACCGCAGAGATTCACACCACGTACAACGGCATTCCGATTGCGGTCAAACTCGACAATGTCCACGAATTGAAAGCCCTGGCCACAATCGAGACCAACCGCGCCCATGTCTATTTTGGCGATCCCAGCGGCCGGGGCAAAGTCAGCATTTCGGCAGGCCCGCTTGAAATGAAAGGCAACGCGATTGAATTTGTGGCCCGCTACCAACAATATGATCCCCAGCGCATGATGAGCACCCTGAGCCGGGCCCTGTCTTCCGATGGCTTTGAAATTGTCAAAGGCGTTCAGGTCGAACTCGATGGGGTCGTACGTTTACAAACCCCATTTAAAAATGGCCCCCACGCTGGGCTTACCTTGCTCTTCCCGCGTCCGATGGCCATGACCCAACAGCCCTTTGATCCCAATCCCTTTGCAGCCAGTCAAGCAGGCAAGGGAATGAACGACGGAGCCACCGGCATTGTGACCGAATTGGGCTGGAAACACACCAACGGCGCTGGCACCCAGAGTACCTATGGCGTTCACGCAGGCCTGGTGCCCGGCTCCTATTTGAGCATTGACCAAACCCAGGGCCAAACCACCCTGGCCGGTGTGCCCCTGCCCAAGCACTTCTCGCTGCCCACCACGGCGATTGCAGGTGTAACCTACCGCCGCCATGGCGACAACTCGCGCCTGGACGTAATGGCGGGGGGCTACGTCAATCCCGCCGGGCTGGCCCCCGCCACTGTGCCGCTCTCAGAGCCGAATAAATACGGTGCGTATGCGGGCTTCAACTACCGCGAGGGCAATTGGCAATTGGGGGTCACCAGTACTGTGGATCTGAGCCGGGGCAAACCCAATGTCGGTGGCATGGTGAGCCTCGGATTTAGCTTTTAGCCACGTGAAATCCCTTTTTTGGACATGAAAGCCTGGTTATTGGCCTTTTTCAAAGGCTTTAAATGGGCAGGCTCGGGTCTGTTTTATGCCCTTCGCACCCAGCGCAATATGCAGGTCCATTTGGCTGCCACGCTCTTGGCCTCTGGCCTGAGCTATTGGCTGGGGCTGAGCCGCCTGGAATGGATCCTGCTGCTGCTGACTTTCGCCTTGGTCTGGATGGCGGAGATGGTCAACACGGCTCTGGAAGCCACCCTCGACCATCTCGCCCCAGAGATTCATCCCCAGGTCAAAATTGCCAAAGACGTGGCCGCCGGAGCGGTTTTGGTCGCATCTTTTTTTGCTGTGCTGATTGGCATTCTGCTCTGGGGGCCCCGGCTGCTCACGCTTTAGCCAAAACGGCCAGGAGTACGCAAAAAGCTATTCCACTTCAATATTGATGGTGGTGCTCAAATCCGGGCCATACGATTTGTGTGCCCCATCGGCAAATTGAAGCGTAAGGGTGTGTTTGCCGGGTTTGAGTGGCACTTCGGTACTGGTTTGGCCTTTGCCAAAGTGAATATGGGTCTCGTCTTTGGGCACCACATCGCCCGTGGGAATGGGTTGGCCATCAATAATCAAATGATGATGGCCGCTGTTTTCTTTCATTTCACCCGCAGGCAAGACTGTCATGCCTTCCAAACCCATCTCCACTTTGACTGGAGATTTGACTTTGGCTCCAGCCTGGGGAGAGACAAACAAAATTTTGCCTTTGGGCTTTGCTTCAACCGCTTTGGATTCCGTGCTGGAAGTATGTTCGCCGCCGTGATCGCTGCTGTTACCATTTTGTGATTGGGTTTTGAGGTCAGCGGAATTTTCAGTTTTGTTCTCAGCGGGACTGCAAGCAGCGGCCAATGCCAAAAGACTGATTAAAAGAGGTAAAAGGGTACTTTTCATGTGTAAAGACTCCTGTGATCGATGTGCCCACAGTATAACAGCAGACTGTTACTTCAAAACGGTTATCTTTTAATAGACATCCAAATCTGTGCGCCCAGCGGCCATCAGGGCAGCCAGAGCTGTGAGTGCAGCCTGTGTTGAAGCCAAAAGATCTGCATCCCCTTTGTCTTGGCGCAATTGCAGTGCAGCGAGAAAACAGCCCCGCGCTTCGTTAAAAAGCCCCTGTTCAGCCAAGAGCTTGCCCAGGTGCTGCCAGGCAAAATCCCGATAGGCAGAGGCTTCGGGACGTTCCGTTAACTTCAATGCTTCGTGAAAATAATGTTCTGCGGCTTGGCCTTGCCCCGCATATTGGTATGCCGTGCCCAAACGAATCAGATTGGCGGCTTCAAAGGCGGGCAAATGCAGGGATTGAGACAGGCTTAAGGCCTCTTGGAGCAATTCCACGGATTCGGCATACCGTTGCAAAAGGCGGGCATAGGTCCCCAAAGAACCCAACATGCGCAAAAGGATCTGGGCATCACCGCGCTGACGCACACGTTCCAACTCTGCACGCCCCTCACCGTAGGCTTCCCAAAAGGCGGGATCCTCACTGCGGGAATCGCGCAGGAAAACAGACATGGTTAATTTTGCGAAATCGTTCCGATGGTCAGGCCAATGGCACCGCCAATGACAGCGCCCAAAATGGGCTTGCTTTTCCAACGCGAACCAATCACGGCACCCAAAGCAGCACCACCGAGGGTGTGAGAGAGCGGGAAGCCGCCTTTTTTATACTCAACGGGCTCTTGGGTCACAGCGTAACTGGGATAGGCTGCTGGCTGTTGTTGATACTGAACAGGCTGTTGTTGGTATTGAACTTGTTGCTGTTGAGCGTAATAAGCCGCGTTGGGATCCTGATATCGGACCGCAGGGGCCGCCTGTTGGGCTTGGATTTGCTGCTGCTGGGCATAATAAGCCGCATTGGGATCTTGGTATTGTACGGGGGGAGCAGGTGGCTGATACTGAACTGGAGGTTGAGGCTGTTGGTATTGTAATGCCTGGGGTTGTGGGGCATAGGTCGCAGGAATACCTTGAGCAGAGACACGATTCCACTGGGTCTGATCGGGAGAGTAGGCCTGAGCAGGGGCGGGGGCGGGAATGGGAACAAGGGTCGGCGTCTGAGCTGGAGCAGCTTGATAGGTCTGAGGAGGAGCGGTTTGCAAAAGGGTGTTCAGGGGTTGCAGACCTTGCTGGACCATGGGGATGAGGCTCCTTGGATAACATTGCTTGATCTTATTATCCCCCAAAACGGCCCGTTTCTAGCGTCTCCGCGATTAAGAGTAGGATAAGTTTTGCTCAAATCTCTCAAGCCGCTACACCATGAGTTCAATAATCGCTTTTTTTCAAGTCAGAACAGGCTTTACAATAAGTGAATCGAACTATAAGTGAATCGAACTTGTGGAGTACACAGTGAAAGACCTTTTGGCAAAATACCCTTTGGCTCCCTTCCGCCTCTTCGTTTCAGCGGGCTTACTCACACTGCTAACAGCTTGCCAAATGCCAATTACGGCAAGCGGGAATACTGTGGATGCCCCTTATTTGGTCACAAATGCCAATCCTGGTCAGCCTCAAAGCCAAATTTTGCTACGTCTAAAAACAAATCCCAGCACGGATCTTGGACAACTCACGCTGATCAATCCCGAACTTAGGCTTTACAGTCAAGACCTGAAAAGTGCAGCGGCAGCGGAACGGCAGCTCAATAAACTCAGACAGGATCCCCGTGTCCTTTATGCCGAAGCCAATCAGAGCTTTGCGTTGGAGCAGCTGTCCACCGAACTCGAGGCAGATCCCCGTGCGGGCTTTCAAATCAGCCAAGTCGATCCCAGCAGTCTGCCACCGCTGGCAGAAATGTGGAATCTCAAACAGGCAAATATACCCGCTGCCTGGAAAATCGTCGAGAAACCCACCCCTCTGACCGTAGCGGTCATCGACTCAGGGGTGGATCCCGACCACCCTTTGCTCAAACCCCAATTGCTGCCCCTGGAAGATGTTTGGAATGAAGTGGTGGGCAAAGACATTTTGCGCAGCAAAAGTGACAGCACCTTTGAGGAAAATTATGGCGGGCGGGATGGCAATGGGCATGGCACCCATATTGCAGGAATTATTCACATGGTCGCGAATCAAGCTCAGGCAGGCGGCCCTGTCAAAATATTGCCGATCAAAGCCACCAATATGGCTGGGGCCACCAATGCCCTGGTCTTAACCCAGGCTTTTCAAAGGGCCCTGGAGAAAGGGGCCAAGGTCATCAATCTGAGTATTGGCACAGTCAACGAACGCAACCCACCGGGCTCAAAAGCCCTGCAAGACATCATCCAATTGGTCCTCAATCAAGGCATTGTGGTCATTGGTGCCACAGGCAACGAAAGTCAACGCAGTGTAAATACCATCGCCCGAATCTCCGCACCCGCTTTTTATGAGGGCCTGATTGCCGTGGGGGCCGTCAACGACAAAAACAATGTGGCAGACTATTCCAATGGGGGGCCAGAAATTGAATTGGTGGCCCCTGGCGGCGGGGGGGCCCGGCGCAATGCTGGCCAACAAATCCTCTCATCGTGGCCCACTTACCGCACCTTTGAATCTTATCAGGGGCGTATTCGCACACTCGGACAGGCAGCAACTTCGGGAACATCGATGGCGGCTCCCCATGTTACTGGCACAGTTGCACTCTTATTGGCCAAAGAACCCCAACTCACACCCGCCCAAGTGCGGGCCCGGTTGATGGTCAGTGCCGATGATCTGAAAGGCAATCGGCAGCAGACAGATGGCTTTGATCAAAGCACAGGCTGGGGACAATTAAATGCCTTTCAGGCCTTAAATTGGAACCAACACAACAGCGGAAAATAGCCGCAATCAAGTGCAGAGACAGGCCAAAAACCCAGTCTTTAACCTATTCTTTGTCGCGCAATTGTTCGATTTCTTGTTTAAAGAAGGCTTTGTCTAACTCTGCCCGTTTTTGATTGTGACGGGTCAGTTCGCGGGCCTGTTCCTGGGCCTCTTCTAAACGCTCGCGTTCCAAATTGTCGTGCTCGATATTTTCGTGCAGCTTGGCCAATTCTTCACGCTCCTGGCGAGATGCCACTTCTTCTGCACTTTTTGGAGCGGAATCAAACTGAGCTGATTTGGTTTTTTCAGCCTGTAACAAGGCTTCTGTCTTCTCGGCATCACCCGCTGTGATGGGTGTTTTTTCTGGGCCAGCAGGAATTTTAGCCAGAGTCTGCCCAATCGATTTATCAAGGTCCTCTGCCTGAGCCAGGGTTTTTTCCCAGCGACGGGAATCGCGCAAAACGCCTTCTTGCAAAGCTTTTGACTCAACAATCGCAGCTTTGGCTTGGGTCACCGTCTGTTCTATTTCTTGATCGAGCTTTTCAATCCGGGTTTGAACACTGACCACCGTCTTTTCAACAAAGGGATTGATCACCTCTTGAACCATCTTGCGCTCTTCGGGTTTGAGCAGGGGTTCGGCCTGTTTGACCACTTCCAAACGTGTCAGCTCTAATTCCTGTAACTTAATGGTTTCAACCTTGATCTCTGCACGGGTCTGTTCGAGTTGCTCGGTTTTGGTTTCGAGTTTTTGGGTAGACTGGGCCAAAGTGGCTGTGGCTTTGAGGGCCTCACTTTTGCTGCGCGCCAAATCACTTGCCATTTGTTGAATAAAGAGCTGCTGCTGTTTGAGCAAGGAACCCAAATGCTGGGTCACTTCAAGCTGCGAAACCTCACGGCCCCGGATAAAAAAGCGCTGACCCTCGGGTCCATTTTGCACACTGATATTCCACTGTGCCAAGAGCAAGGGACTGACATCCAAAGTGGCAGAAGGGTTCGCTGCCACCAAGCTGGGAGCGGCTTGAACAGCCGTTTGCAATTGTTGGGCTTGGCTCTGAGCGGTTTGAATTTTGGCATTTAATTGGTTGGTGGTCTGATGGGTCTGTTGCAGGTTTTGGTTCTGAGCCACGACTTCGACTGTGGCTTTCTGCACTTCAACGATCTCAAAACTGGCACGCTGCCCCAGTTCTTCGAGTTTTTTCGACTGACGAATCACATCTGCACTGGCAGATAAGACCTTTTGATAGCCTTCGGAGGGATCCTTCATGCTGAAAACAACGGATTCGAGATGTTGCACTTCTTGCAAGCTGAGAGGCTTGCGCTCAATGGTTTCCAATTTATTCTGGGTGTTGACATTCAGGCCATATTTATTCAAGAGTGAGCGCTCTTGGGGGCTCACGGCCTGATCACTTTGGACTTTTTGTAAAATGCCTTCGACACTTTGCAAGGTGGTGGGCGACTCTTGTGAAAGCACAACAAAATGGCCCAGGGTATAGTCCATACCCGATTTTAAATTAAAATTCTGACCGGTAATTTTGCTGACTGAGAGGTCATAGACCCCATCTTTTTGATCAGCCAATAAATCGTTGATACTGCCTGCAGACAGGGTTGATACCACGCCCATCACCTGAGAGAGATCTCGGGCCTGGGATTCGATATTGGAAAAGGTCTGCTGACGCAGATCGACATTGGAGAGGAAACTTGTCACCGAAGACTGAACCGTTTGGAATGCGTTGCTGGTCTGGGTTTGCATGCTGGGCAAGAGCAATTGATAAAGCTGCTGATAAACAGTGGCCGTATTTTGAGCGGTGAGACCCAAAGAGGCCAAAAGTTGCTGCTGCTGGGGCGTAATCCGGGAAAAGTCCACCTGACCACCGCCTGACACTTTTTCCAGGGCTTGCATGGCCAAAGTAAATTGCCCCCGATTTGCTTTATACAAATCGCCCAGTTTTTCACTGATACCGAGCAATAATTGAGCCTCTTCGCTCGACAAAGCAGCAGGAGGTGCCGCCGCTGTGCTGAGGGAAACAGCCTGAGCAGGAACGCCGCTGGGTGGTGGCGCGGTCGCCAAGCTATCTGAACGCATTTCTGGCATGCGCAGGGGAGCCAATGGCGCTGTGGCCTGAACCGGTGAGCGCGCAGGCGCGGAAGGATGGGCTTCGAGCCCTTGCAAGGCAGCGGGATCAAGGGGCTGGGTCTTCAAGCGACTGTTAAACATCATTTGATCAAATTATCCACCTGGTTCAAGCGATTGACAAATCCCTGATAAATAGACTGAACAGCCTGTAACTGAATTTTGACGGCATTTTGCTCTACGGGAGTCATTTGTGCCAATTGGGCCTGGGAGCGAGTAATAAATTGGGAATACTCTTGATCCACCATGGTTTTGGTCTGCTGCAGCTCCTTGTGCAAACGGGAAGAGAGCGGCAAGAGATGTTGCTGCACCTGTTCGGCCGAAGCTGGGCGACCATTGACCAAATAACCACTGATCTGGCCCTGGGCATTACTCTGCACGACCACGCCATACGGTGCCAAGGCCTGTTGATCGGCCTTCTGCATCAGGCTCTGAATTTGGCCCAATTGACCTTTAAAATCTGTGCTAGGGGGTTGGAAAATTGGCAAAGGCGCAACCGGGGGTTTGGCTGCGCCATTTTGCATCTGCTGACGAAGTTGATCAGGGCTACCCAGCGTTAAAGGCACTGGTTGAGGAGGTGCGGGCACAGCCGGCGCCGGCTGTGTCGGTGCCGAAGCAGCAGGTTTCTTGGCCCATAATTGACCAGGAGCAAGCAGGCCCGAGTTGGGCGAAGGCAGATTGGGTGTATTTTGCATTAGCTAATTAACTTCCACATCCAGCGTTGGGTCCAGGAAGGGGTGCCCAGCAACCGGCCGCGGAGAGTGTAAATCTGACCGTTTTTGACCGTCAGATAGGCTTCGCGGAGGAGGGCGTGCGCTTCCTCGTTGAGTTGATCATAGTCATCTTTGGCCAAAACTTGCTTAAACGCTCTGCTCAAAGGGTGCTTGCGGGGATTGTGAAAGAGATAAAGAGCGTGTTTATCAGCCAATTCAATCACCTCATCGCGCAAAACCATCAAATCGGTGATTTCAAGGGGGGTGCCAAAGCGGTCAAAGAGCACAGGGCCTTGGCGTGTCTGACGCAGACTCATATGCAAATAGTCTTCGATAATCAGGCGTTCGAATTTGCTAAAATCGGCATTTTGGTGGATCAGTTTGTCGGTTAAAGAGAGCAGATCATAGACCCAATCCACATTTTGAATAAAGCGGCGAACAAAGAAAAGGATTTGATCAATCGGGCTGGAACGCAGCATTCCTGTGGGATGAGTGGATTTACGAAGGTAGACGGTTTGGGAAGTCTGCATGCGTTTTGGCCTTTCTTTAACAATCTCTTAATTATAATTTAACATCATTTAATCTAAATTTCAAGTCCCCTTGCAAAGTTTTTCATGCGTTTAAACAGCATGGCCAAAAT
>JBIKWL010000077.1:0-26612 GCA_044356335.1 Candidatus Sericytochromatia bacterium | reverse complement strand
GCGTCGGTCAGCGAAAAGCGCTCAGAACCAAGAAGCCTTGAGAGGGCTAAAGCCCTTTCGAGCAAAGGTTCGGGCCTGAGTTGCTTTTGCTTGAGGGTCTCAAAACCAGGCAATGCCTGCTCCAAACAAAAGAGACCCGCCGCCGCAGCCCCAAAATCACCGCAGGCCAGAATCAGATCGCCTGCTCTGGCGCTGCTTTGCAGGCGGGGCAATCTCGTCTGCCCCAATAGGCTGATCGCAATCACCAGGCCCGATTCTGAACGGGTGGTGTCTCCGCCGATTAAATCGACCTGCCAGCGCTCAGCGGCCAAACGCAGCCCCTCAAAGAATGCCCGAATCCAGTCATCCTCAAAGCTACTGGGCAATGCCAAGCCAAGTGTAAAGGCCAAGGGACGACCCCCCATCGCCGCAATATCACTTAGATTGACCGCAAGCGCTTTGTGGGCGAGATCGGCAGGGGAAAAATAGGCGCTGCGAAAATGCACATTTTCAATCAATAAATCGGTGGTCCAAAGCAGAGAGGCTGTTGCTGGAGCGCTCAGAACAGCGGCATCATCCCCAATCCCCAAACCCATTTGGGGGTGAAAACGGGAGAATTGACGGGCCAGGGAAATAATCTCGGCCTCGTGCATGGCGTTTATAAAACCTGACTGGCCAAACGCTGAAAGAGCTTTTCGAGGGTTTTCATCTCGTTTTCGAGGGTTTGAAATTCGCGTTTGTCAATTTTGACCCCCACCCGCCGAGAAATGTCTAAAAAGTCGTGGCGGCTGCGCAAATAGTCCCAACGCTGTTTTATACTCGACAGTTCAAACAAGACCAGATTCCTCTGTAGAGCCTGTTTAAAGCCTGGATCGGTCAAATTGGCAAAGCCAATCTGACGTTGGGCATAGTGAAAAAGCAGTGGGCCCGGCAACTCAGCCAGACGCAGAGGCAGATTTTTGTTGAGCACCGGATCGAGATAGCGGGCCTGAACCCAACCACTTTGTTTGCTCTGAAGCCGAATCTGGCACCAGAGCTCCCCATCTGAACCATAGCCGAGACTTTGCAGCGGCAAAAGCACCTGAGAAATCCGAGCCAAACTACCACTGCCCAAATCCGGCCCCGGTCTGACCAAAACATTTTGCTGAGAAATATAGACCTGATAGGCATTCGCAGGCAGGCTCAGACCTGCCCAAAGCAGGCCGAGCCAAAGCAGACGTTTCATAGCGGCAAAAAGTCTCAGGCCTTAGAAATTTCGTGGCGGGCCACAACCTGGAAGAATTCCAGACGGTCGCCGACTTCTAATTCATTGTAGTTTTGCACACCCACGCCAAATTCATAGCCAGAGGCCACTTCTTTGACATCGTCTTTAAAACGTTTGAGCGAAGAGATTTTTCCTGTAAATACCACTTCTTCTTTGCGCCAGACACGTACGCGGGAGCTGCGTTCGCATTTGCCGTCTTTCATGTAACTGCCCGCAATTGCTGTAGCCTGTTTGCCGACCTTAAAGACCGCACGCACTTCAGCCTCACCCGTGGTATTTTCAATCATTTCGGGCTCAAGCAGACCTTCCATGGCCTTTTCGATATCTTCAATTAATTTATAGATGATATCGTAATAGCGGATTTCGATCTGTTCGCGTTCGGCCACACGCTTGGCGTTATTATCCGCTTTAACGTTAAAACCCAGCACCAAGGCATTTGAGGCAGAGGCCAACATGATGTCGTATTCAGAGATTTCACCGGTGGCATTGTGGATAATCTGAAGCTGAATGCGCTCATCTGAGAGGCGTTCCAAAGATTGTTTGATAGCGTCGACAGAGCCATGAATATCTGCTTTGAGCACCACATTCAATTCTTTAATTTTGCCCTCTTTGACATTTTCATAAAGATTGGAGAGGCTGATACGGCGACTGCGGGATTCGATCTCCTGCTTTTCGGCGTATTCCTCGGCCAAAGCTTTGGCAATTTTTTCGTTTTTCACAACCTGGAATTGGGTACCCGCTTCGGGCACATCCTGAAAGCCCAAGATCTCCACAGGAATTGAGGGACCGGCTTTTTTGAGGTGTTTGCCGCGCTCATTGGTCATGGCACGAACTTTACCAGCAACGGAACCGACCACAAACGAATCGCCGGCCCGCAGGGTTCCGCCCTGAATCAAAACCGTACCGACCGCACCGCGGCCTTTGTCGAGTTTGGATTCAATCACGATGCCCACAGCAGGTTTGTCGGGATTCGCTTTGAGTTCCATCAGTTCAGCGACCAAGAGAATCATCTCAAGCAGATCGTCAACCCCATCGCCACTTTTGGCAGAAACGGGCACAATCACGGTATCGCCACCCCATTCTTCGGGCACCAAGGCATATTCGGTCAACTGTTGTTTGACCCGCTCAGGATCAGCACCGGGTTTGTCCATTTTATTGATCGCCACGATGATCTGCACCTTGGCGGCGCGGGCATGGTTGATCGCCTCAATGGTCTGGGGCATGATGCCGTCATCAGCGGCCACAACGAGAATGGCCATATCCGTTACATGGGCACCACGGGCACGCATCGCTGTAAACGCTTCGTGACCAGGGGTGTCTAAAAAGACAATCGGCTTTTCATCGACATGAACCAAATAGGCCCCGATGCGCTGGGTAATCCCACCGACTTCAGCATCGGTCACTTTGGTCTTGCGAATATAGTCCAACAGCGAAGTTTTACCATGGTCAACGTGACCCATGATCGTAACAATCGGGGGACGGGGCTTGAGTTTGGCCGGGTCTTCGTTGGTAGGTGCGGGAGCAGGACGCACATGGAGGCGGGCCTCTTTGGGAGCTTCAGTGGCGGAAGGCATGATCACTTCATACCCCAGTTCATGGGCCACCATTTCAGCGGTTTCCAGCTCCAGAATGTGATTGATTGTGGTCATCACACCTTTCATAAACAGGGCTTTAATGACCTCAGAGGCACCAATCCCCATTTTCTCAGCCAATTGGCTGACAGTGATATTGTGATGCAACTCCACTTTTTTCTCCTGGGGAATGGCCAACTCAACACGTTCCTGGAATTGCTGCTTTTCACGGCGCTTTTCCTGACGCATTTGGGTTTTGCTTTTGCGTGGGGGAGAGGATTGACCGGGAGAGTTCCCCCCGCCGCTGCCACGGTTATAATTGCCGGGGCGATTATGTGAAGAAGGTTGACCTCTGAAACCACCTCCTGGACCTTGAGAAGGGGGGGATGGGGCAAAACGGCCACCGCCACCTTGGTTCTGAGAAGGGGGTGTTGGGGTAAAACGGCCACCACCACCTTGGTTCTGAGAAGGCGGTGTTGGGGTAAAGCGACCGCCGCCACCTTGGTTTTGAGAAGGCTGAGAGGGCACAAAACGGCCACCACCACCCTGGTTCTGAGAGGGCTGAGAGGGCACAAAACGGCCACCACCACCCTGGTTCTGAGAGGGCTGAGAGGGCACAAAACGGCCACCGCCACCTTGGTTCTGATAGGGCTGTGAAGGCACAAAGCGACCACCACCTTGGCTTTGAGGGGGGCGGCTTGAATTCTGAGTCACATCCGCAGGAGGTGAAGCAGACTGATGTGGACGAGAGCTGGCCTGTGGCTGAGGCTCTCTGGGGGGAGAAGCAGAAGAAGCGGCAGGACGAGCGGGGGTATTGTCTACAGCAGGAGTGGGTGCAGAAGCCGTTTGAGCAGCAGGTGTTGTCGGGGAAGCCTGAGATGGCAAGGCTGCCGATTTGTCATTTTTAAAACCTGTCACCAATTGACGGGCGACACTGCCATCAACTACAGCATTGTAGTGAATACCAAATTTAGAATCTTCTTTAAACTCAATCCCCAATTTGCGGCACATACTTGCAATCTCGGGATAATCGACATCCAGGCCGAAAAGGGTGGAAATCTCTTTTTTAACTTCTGAAATACGTTTTTTACTCATGCTCTATTCTTCTTCTGCTTCATTAGTCCTGCCACAGCACATTTACAAGGCGTCGGGGGTTTATTTCCCTGGTATAACACAGGGACGGGGTGCCGCCATATCAGGCTTTATTAGGGGGTACACGAGAGACTGTGTACCTGATACACCCAGATTTGCAGACCAGCCGACGGGCCTGACCACAGCTCAGAATAACATAGTTTTGGCTTAAAAACCAAGCTGAAAGCCCGAAGCCTAAGGCTATCCGTGCTTATCAGAGGGCAAAGCCTGCCTGAGGTTCGCACACAGTACCCGGATCAAATCATCGGGAATCTCACCCCAACGTTTTTGCAAAAGTCTTCTTTTTTGCAACCGTTCCAAACAGCCCGGATGCATGCAGAGATACAAGCTGGAGCCCCCCGAAAGAGCCGAACGAACCCAAACCGGCCCCTGCCCCTGTTTTTGCAAACGAAAGAGCAGGTGGCGGTGATTCAGACACCGGCAAACCAAACAACGCCTGAGTTCGGACCGCATACCTTAGGTATTGCGCACTTTTTCCTGAGCAGCCTGCTGCATTTCCATTTTTTGTTTCCGCAGCTCGCTCTCGGTCAGAATATCAAGATGGCAATTGGTCAAGTGCGCGGCCAGACGGACGTTTTGACCTTCGCGACCGATGGCCAGGGAAAGCTGATCGTCGGGCACAATGATCAAGGCATCATTTTTTTCGCCTTTTAAATTGACCTGCACAACTTTGGCCGGACTCAATGCATTGGTAATAAACGTAGCGAGGTCTTCACTCCAACGTACAATGTCAATTTTTTCACCTTTGAGTTCGTCAATGATCGGGTGAATGCGCGAACCCCGAGATCCAATACAAGCGCCCACCGGGTCAACATTGCCCTTGATCGAATGCACGGCAATTTTGGTGCGGAAACCGGCATCGCGAGCAATCGACTTGATCACGACAGTGCCATCAGCGACTTCGGGAATTTCAATTTCAAACAGACAACGAACCAAACCCGAATTGGCACGGGAGATGACAATATGAGGCCCCCGTTGGGTTTCTTTAATTTCAGACAAATAAACCCGCACCTTGTCACCATAACGGTAGCGATCATTGGGCAATTGTTCAGAAGGGGGCAAGACCAATTCGGATTTGTTGTTGAGCTTGACGATCACATTGTTTTTTTCCAAGCGCTGAATCGTGGCGGTAACCATGGTGCCAACGCGATCACGGTACTCTTCAAGAATGGCCTTTTTCTCGGCCTCACGCAAGCGCTGGGTAATCGCCTGTTTGGCGACCTGGGTGGCCAAACGCTCAAACTCACGGGTGGAAAGGACCATTTCCATGCGCAATTGCTCTCCCACCTGGGCCTCTGGATGCTTTTTATGGGCATCTTTGAGAGAAACCTGGTTGGGGGTTTCGGGGCTGGATTCCACCACTTCGCGCAACATATAGACCTTGATCTCATTTTGGTTGCTGGTATCAATCCGCAGCTCGACCTCAGAGTCCTTGTCCATTTTGCCCATTTCTTGCATTTTCTTGCGATAGGCACCCAAAAGTGCGGACTCAATCACTTCAATCACACTGTGAGCTGTAATGCCGCGTTCACGTTCAATTTGTTTTAAGGCCTCAGTAAATGTTTCTGCCAATTTCATGCCTTGTGTGCCAATTCCCTTTATCTATTGTTCAACCCTGGATAATTCAGACCCAAAAGGGCTCCGCTGTGTTGATTCAGACCAGTTTCAGACGAAAAAATAAACGCTCAACCACAGCGTGAAGGCGTTTTGTTAACTGTTAAATTGTCCTCAGTGAAGGTATTATAACCCATGGTTCTAGGGCTGTCTAGCAGCATCAAAAGCGCATGAGTCGCCTCTAAGCGGGTTTAAAAGGCCCCCAGAAAAAGAGAAAACCCCCGCTCAGTCGTACCCGATTTAAACCACGAAGTCAGAATGAGCGGGACAGTCTCCGCTTGTATTTTGTCAAAAAGAACGAGCTTGCTTGGGATCAATTCCCGAACTTAGCTCTCAGGTGTACTTTCCCAAAAGCCAATTGGGTTATTTTCGGTATCCAGAATCAGGGCAATAAAACCCATGTTCCCCACAGGTTCTTTGGGGAGAATCACCTTTGCACCCAAAGCCAGCGCTTTTTCCAGTGTGGTATCAATCGATTCAACGCTGACGTAATTGGCGGGAATCTGCCCTGGACTTTGTCTCAACATCATCCCGCCTCCGAGGCCGGGTTTACCGTCGAGGGCCTGGGTCTGTATAAACGTATACTCAAAATCGGTATATTTTTGGGTGTGAAACTGCCAGCCCAAAAGTTCGCTATAAAATTTTTGGGCACGCGTTAAATCATCAACAGGCATTTCAAAATGGTCAATGGTCGGCATAAATTCAAAGGTCTCCTCAATTAATTTAAATGTTAATAAATATTAATGAATGAATTCACGCTCACAATTACATTCATAAGAATACAGTTCGTATAATTTTCTGTCAAGCCACATTTTTGCCAGAGACTTGGTGTTTATAATCGTTCGTAGTAATATGTCTGAAGGTATTTGCTGCCCCTGCTTGCCCCACAAGGATGATTTCAATGGTAATGCCCATGTCATCCTACAGGCGTAAGAAGCAGCAAAACGTGCCAATTCCCCCTCACTTTGGTCTCCTTATCAAAGCGTGATGTTTGCCGACGGAGTGTTTGATGTTTCCTGAAAACGGTAAGATTTGGTCCAACGGAAAATTAATTCCTTGGAACGATGCAAAAGTTCATGTCATGACCCATGGTTTACACTATGGCAGTGGTATCTTTGAGGGCATTCGGGTCTACGACTCTCCCGATGGCCCGATGGTGTTCCGTTTGGATGACCATTTACACCGCTTCTATGAATCGGCAAAGGTCTACCAGTTCCACATGCCCTATTCCATTGAGACACTCAAGCAAGCCACTCTTGAAGTCGTTCGCGAAAATAATTTTCGCAATTGTTATATCCGCCCTGTGGCCTTTGTGGGCTATGGCAAATTGGGCGTTTTGCCCAATCGAGAGAACATTGAGGTCCATATAGGTTCTTGGGAATGGGGCTCGTACATGGGCGAAGAGGCAATCACCCAAGGGGCCCGCGTTACAATTACCAGTTGGAAAAAATTTCATTCCCAGATGTTTCCGGTTATGGCAAAAGCCACGGGGCAGTACCTCAACTCTATGCTGGCTGTGATGGACGCCAAAGATCGGGGATTTGACGAAGCCGTTCTGCTGAATGAGTATGGTGACATTGCCGAAGGCAGCGGTGAAAATATTTTTATTGTTAAAAATGGTAAAATTCTTACCAATCCCATCAACGCCTCAATTTTGGCAGGCATTACCCGCGACACCATTTTACAGGTGGCCACAGACCTGGGCTATCCGGTTGAAATTGGTGCCATGACCGTTGGTCAATTCATGACCTCTGACGAGGCCTTTTTTACAGGTACCGCGGCAGAAGTTACCCCCATTCGGGAAGTGGATCGGCGTGAAATTGGATCAAATGGGCATTGGCCGGTTACCCGGCACATGCAAGAAACCTATTTTCGAATTGTGAAGGGGCTGGAGCCCCGCTACAGACATTGGCTAACACCAGTTTATAAGTAAGGAGCATCGACCGTTGCGTTATCAGAAACTCTTTGCGGCAGCACTGCTGAGTGCAACCCTCTTCAGTTTTGGCTCAGGCCCCGCTTTGGCACAACTTTCCGCGGTGAATTTCACCGATGTACCGGCTGAGCACTGGGCTGCCCAAGCGGTAAAAGACCTCGTGGACAAATACGGTGTCATGCAGGGCTTTCCCGACAAGACATTCCGTGGGACCCGTAATATCAGCCGTTTTGAAGCCGCTGCGGCCTTTTTGCGCATCATGGATCAACTCGCCCAAACCGAAGAGTTGACCAAACGCATCGGCAAAGTGGCCCTCGAAGACCTCAAGACCCTGCGTACCCTCAACGATGAATTTAAGCAGGAAATTGATACCATCAAAAAGCAACACGCCGACCAGGGTGCCAAGATCAAACAATTGGAAGAAGCCCTGGCAAAACTCAAAGAAGACATCGGTTCAGTGCGTTTTGGCGGCATGATCAGTGTCGGTGCAGAAGACGTCATGGAAGACAATTTCCGTCCCGGTTATAACGCCTCTTTTTCTTTGAATATGCGCATTGCCGCCACTGAAAAAACCACGATTCGTTCCGCCCTGTCTGGCGACTTCAGCTCGATCCAGGAAGAAAACAAAGAGGGTGAAAGCGGCAAAAAAAATCAATTCAAAGAAAACAAAGATATCAGCGTGGGCTTCGGCGAAGCCTGGTTTGACCACCGCGAAAGCGGTTTTCTCAATCCCCGCGTCAAGTTTGGCTTTATGGGTGTGACCCGCTTAATCCAGCCCTTTACCTCCATTCCCAACCAATTTGGCAATAGTATTATTGGCATGCTCGATTCTCCCGCTGTCAGCCGGGCCTCACCCAACCTCTTTGGCTCCAGCCGAGGCATCCGCCTGACCCGCAGTTTTATTGCTGGGACCGAGTTTTCTGAGGGCATTTTCAGCGGTGCAGTGGCCGCAAGTCCAGATGTCTTTTACGGCCAGCTTAAATTGAATCTGGGTTTTGCCCAGCTCAAAGTGGTCAGTGAAGGGGATCAGTCCTTGGTGATCGGTGAACCCGTTTTGGATCCGCTGCACAACCACACGGTTATTTTAGATCTGGGCAACGACACTTTTGGTCTGGGTTTGCAAGCCACCTTCCGCGGTCTGGCTGATGAGATCAACTTCCGAGGCGCAGCAGCCTCGACCAATTGGTCCTTCAGTGGTTTTAGCATTGGGGCTTCGGGCAAGTTCGAAAGTGAAAAAACCTACCAGCAGGTCATTGCGGGTCTGTATCTTTCCAGCCCCTCCAATCTCAAACAGATGAATCCCGAATGGCCAGATGCCAATATCCCCAGCCTGCTTGTGGCGGTACAATCTCCGTTCACACTGCAAAACGGTGAACTCTTTGAAGGTTCACCCGATGAGGTCGGTGACTTGGCGGGATTTATGGTCCAATTGACCTATGACAATCCTGTGATTCCCAATTTGACCCTGGAATTGGGACGCCGCCAGAAAGTCTTCGGTCAGCGCGTGGCCACCGACAGCAAGTTTGACAAGACCACCTTCGCGGTCTCTTCGTCCTTCTTCTTCTGATTCTTTGCATATCAAGGCTGCTTTCCTGTTGGGAGGGCAGCCTTGAGCATGTTATACTGCTGCATCGGGTTGGATTTTCAGCATGATCGAACAAGATGATTGAACAAGATAATTGAACAACATTTACGGCTTCCGCTGATCCAACTGGCTCTACTATTACGGCATCCCTCTCAATCCCACGTGAAGATGCTGTCTCTTTGAAATCTGAAAGGAATACGCACAATGAAAGTTGTATTGACAAAAAATCACGATAAACTGGGCATGAACGGAAGCGTAGTAGACGTATCTGAAGGCTATGCTCGCAATTTTTTACTGCCTCAGCAAATGGCCCTGGTTGCCACTCCCAACGTGCTGAAGCACTTTGAAGAGCGCAAAAAAGCCATCGCCAAAAAAGAAGCTGCCATTTTGACAAATGCCCAAGCATTGGCTGAAAAAATTGAAGCCCTGTCCATCACCATCGCTGAGCGCGTGGGTGAAGAAGGCAAACTCTACGGCACCGTCACCAGCAAAGAAGTGGTAAGTGCCCTGGCTGAACAGGCCAAAATTGAAATCGACAAAAAACAGGTAGATATTCGCCAGTCCATCCGCCACGTGGGTGAGCACAATGCGCATATCAAACTGCATCCCAAAGTGATTGCTGTCTTGAAGGTTCAGGTTGTCGCTCAGGAAGGATGATCTCCACCACCGAGTTACCTGAACGCACGCCCCCCCATAACAAAGACGCTGAAGTCGCTGTTCTGGGGGGGATGCTTCTGGACAGCGAAGCCCTGTCCCAGGTGATTGAGATCCTGGACCCCGATTCATTTTATGTTCCCGCCCACAATCTGATCTACGAACAGATCCGGCTCTTGTTTTCAAAAGGCCAGCCTGTGGATATCCTCAGTTTGGCCGATGCCCTCAAAAGCCAAGACGCGCTCGACAGAGCGGGTGGAACCTCTTATTTGCTTTCGCTGGTCAACAGCATTCCAACCACTGCCAATATTGAATATTACGCCCGCATTATCGAGCGCAATGCGATCCTGCGCAAATTGATCCGGGCTGGCACCGAAATAGTCAGTCTGGGCTATCAGACCGAAGAAGCGGATATTGGCATTCTGCTCAACAAAGCTGAGCAAAAGATCTTTGAAATTGGCCAAAACCGTTTGGGCAAAGGTTTGGAGCATATACAGCCCACGCTTTGGAAACTCTTTGAAGATCTCGAAAATGTCTACAACAACCCCGACATCTTGGAAAAACGCCACCTCACCACCGGTATTATCGATCTCAATGCCCTGCTCGGGGGCGGCTTTAACCCTTCAGATCTGATCATTCTGGCGGCCCGGCCATCGATGGGAAAAACCAGTCTGGCGATCAATATTGGCACCCACATGGCGATTGAATACAAAAAACCTGTGGCTGTGTTTAGTTTGGAAATGTCCAAAGAGCAATTGATCACCCGCATGCTGTGTACCGAGGCCTCAATGAGTTCGCGCAATCTGCGCTCAGGCACCTTACACGCCGACGAATGGCACACCCTCTCCAATGCCATCGCTCGCCTGTCCGAAGCACCCATTTATATCGACGACTCCAGCACCATCACCCCAGCTGAAATCCGCGCCAAAGCCCGCCGGCTCAAAGCCGAACACCAGGAATTGGCACTGATTATCATCGACTATTTGCAATTGATGGATGGCGGCAGTGGCAGCGGCCACGACACCAACCGTGTGCAAGAACTCTCCAAGATCTCGCGTTCAATGAAACAATTGGCGCGCGAACTGAACGTGCCTGTGATTGGTCTGAGCCAGCTCAGCCGCGCGGTGGAAAGCAGGCCGAACAAACGGCCCATGTTGAGTGACTTACGTGAATGTGTAACTGGAGAGACCGCTGTTTTATTGGCAGATGGACGGCGCGTCCCGATTCAAAGCTTGGTGGGCACCAGACCCGAAGTTCTGGCCGTCAACGATAGTGGCCACGTGGTCAAAGCCCAGAGCGATAAAGTCTGGCCTGTCGGCCAGAAGCCCGTTTTTGCCGTTCGCTTGGCCAGTGGTCGCTCCATCACAGCCACAGCAGAGCACCGGATTCTGACCTTTGAAGGTTGGCAAAAAATTCAGGATTTGCAGCCAGGCCATCGTATTGCCCTGGCCCGACAGATTCCAGAACCGGCGCACACAGTACAATGGTCAGATCAAGCGATTGCCTTACTTGGCCAAATGATTGGTGATGGCAGCTATCTTTCGGGTCAACCCATGCGGTATACCTCTGCTTCTGAAGAAAACCTGAAGATGGTTAGCGAAGCTGCCCAAGCATTGGGTTGTGAAACAAAGCTCTATGCAGGGAAGGGCAATTGGCAACAATTGCTGATCAGTGGCAATGGAAATCGCTGGCATCCAGCAGGTGTCAACCTTTGGTTTCGGGAATTGGGTATTTTTGGTCAACGATCAAAACAAAAGCGCATCCCCGAAGAGGCCTTCAAACTCAATAACTCACAAATTTGCACCTTGCTCAAACACCTTTGGGCCACTGATGGTGCGATCTTTATTCGTAAAAAAGGACGCGGAAGTCACCGTATTTTCTTTGCCTCAGTCAGTCAGGGACTGGTTCAGGATATTTGTGTCTTACTGCTGCGACTGGGCATTGTTGCTCGGATCAGGGAAGTGATCCAGAAAAAAGGCAAAGAAATACTCTATACGCTGGATGTCTCTGGCGCAGAACAGCAAATGCTGTTTTTGCAACTGGTCGGAGGCTTTGGCCCCCGTCAAGCGCCTGCGGAAGAACTTTTGTCCCTTTTAAGTAAGCACATGGCCACGACCAATGTAGATACCTTGCCTCAGGAAATTTTTTCGGAGGTCAAGGCCTGCATGAATGCCCAAGGCATTTCTCATCGACAGATGTCTCATTTACGCGGAACAGCTTATGGGGGAAGTTCCCATTTTAGTTATGCGCCATCACGCCAAGTTGTGATGAGTTATGCAAAACTCTTGAACAGCGATTCTCTGAAAGAAAAAGCCAGCAATGATCTCTTTTGGGACAGGATCGTACAGATTGAGCCCCAAGGCGAAGAAACTGTCTTTGATCTCACCGTTCCGGGCCCTGCCTCTTGGCTGGCCGATGGCATTGTCAGTCACAATTCGGGCGCGATTGAGCAAGACGCCGACGTGGTGCTGTTTATTTACCGCGACGAGTATTACAACCCCGACAGCAACGACAAAAACGTGGCCGAAGTGATCATCGCCAAACACCGCAATGGCCCCACCGGCACTGTCAGAGCTTATTTTGACAAAGAACATACCAAATTTGGCAATCTGATGCTGGACTGAGTTGTGAGAACTCGTTAGACTGAATATATCCCCATGATCAAAAAAGATGCAAACATCAGGTGAAACACAATGCCTAATCTCAAACAATCAAGCCAATTACTCGGTCTGGCCCTCGGCCTCTGCACCCTCGGGCTGGGTTTAAATACCCCCTCCGCCCAAAGCGCAAGCAAGATAGATGTGCGTCTCATCGACAAAGGTGAGGGCAAACCCAAAACGGTCAAAGCCGTGGGATATATCAATGTACCGATTGCAAAAGTCTGGAAAGCATTGACCAATTACGGCAATTACCAAAATTTTATGCCCCGCGTGGCCAGCAGCAAACTGGACTCCCGCTCAGGTAACCTGGCTCAGGCCACCCATAAATTGGATGTCCCTTGGCCCTTTTCAGGCACTTGGTATACCAACCGCTATGTCGAAAACGCCACGAATCACAGCATTCGCTGGAGCATGGTCAAAGGCTCAATCAAAAACAACGAAGGCTCCTGGCAGCTCAAATCCCAAGGCAAAGGGACCTTTGCCACTTACACAGTCACAGCCGATGTGGGTGTACCGGTGATTCCCCAGTGGATGTATGGTGAACTCACAAAATCAACCATTCCAGACATTTTTCATGGCGTGGAAAGTCACGCTGCAAAACTCTAAGAACAGAATCTAAAAACAGACAAAGCTTTGGCCGAAAATGGGCTGACACGTTAAAGACTGTCAGCCTCCGGCTTATTTTTGAGCGGCGTTTAAGGCTTTCTCGCTCTGGCGGTGGCGCAGATATTCGATCGCCATCGGCAGCACAGAGATCGCGATAATGCCCATGATTGCAATTTCGAAGTTCTTTTTGACAATCGGAATATTGCCAAAGAGAAAACCGCCCAAGCCACAGACCCCCACCCAAAGCAGTGATCCCAAGACATTGTAAAGGAAAAAACGGGGATAATTCATTTTGCTGACACCCGCCACAAAAGGAGCAAAGGTGCGCACAATCGGCATAAACCGCGCATAGACGATCGCGCGACCGCCAAATTTGGCGTAAAATGCCTGGGTTTTTTCGAGGTATTCTTTTTTAAAGATCTTGCTGTTTTTCCGTTCAAAAACCGGGGGTCCCAAAAAATAGCCAATGCCATAATTGGCAGCATCCCCCAAAATAGCCGCAATCACCAATAAAAACAAGACCAGGGCGATATTTAATGCGCCCAAAGCGGCAAAGGTGCCTGCGGCAAAAAGCAGAGAGTCACCCGGCAAAAAAGGCGTGACAACCAAACCGGTTTCACAAAAGATGATCAGAAAGAGAATCAGATAGGTCCACATGCCATAGCTTTGGATAATGGTCTGGAGATGATCATCGAGATGCAGAAATAAACCGATAAATTGAGTGATATATTCCATGAAGCGCCTGTTACAGAATTCTTTATTTTCTTTGTACTCTAACATGCTCAGGAAGTCTGCGACATCACTTACAGTTTCAAGCGGTGCTAGCCAGACCAAGAGGTGTGGTAATCTAAAGAAAACACTGCCAGGAAAGCCTTTGATGAAACTCCCCGCTCTTGTAACTTTGCCCCTGATTAGCTGTTTGTTAAGCTTGAGTTTTTTATTGCCCACATCCGCCCAGGCCGCGGTCGAACAAACCCTGACTGTACTCTTTACAAACGATACCCACAACCGGCTTGAGCCCTTTGAGCACATCGAACTCAAGCAAAAAGTGGGAGGCATCGTACGCCGAGCCCGCTATTTTGACAGTGTCCGCCAAAGCAATCCACAAACCCTGATTCTCGATGCCGGAGACGTCTTTCAAGGCACCCCTTTTTATAATTTTTACTTGGGCGAACCCGATATACAAGCCATGAATATGCTGGGCTACGATGCCATGGCCATGGGCAACCACGACCTTGATAATGGCATGAATAATCTCCGTCAAAAGGTCCAATATGCCCATTTTCCTGTGCTCTGTGCCAATGTGACCGAAAAGAGCAGCGACCTGCTCGTGTTTCGGCCCTTTCAGATCTTTGAACGCAATGGCCTCAAAATTGCAGTGATGGGGTTTATCAGCGAACACGCCTGGCAGGCCGTGGCCCTGCCTCAAAAAGAGGGCCTGACCTTTCATGACCCCATTCCGATCGCCCAAAAATTAGTCGCTGAACTGCGGCCCAAAGTCGATTTAATCATCAGTTTGCACCATATGGGCATCTGGTTTGATGAGCCTTTTGCCAAAGCCGTACCGGGAGTAGATCTGATCATTGGCGGTCACTCCCATACAGAAATGGAAAAGGCCCAATTGGTGTCCAACGCCTCGCCCAACGGGATTGGCGGCACCTTGATCATGCACGCGGGGCATATGGGCATGTGGGTCGGACGGCTGGATTTAACGCTGAATCACCGCAAGCAAATTACCCACCACAGCAGTGAGAGGGTGCTGATGGATGCCCGCTGGGATCTTCAGCCCCTGCCAGAAATGCTCGAAACCTATGCCAAACGGTTGCGGGCTGATATGGAAAAAACGATCGGCGAGTCTTTGGACGACTTTTCAGTGGCAGGCAAATACGATGGTCCCTTTGCGCTGGGCAGCCTCTTGGCAGATATCCTGCGCAGCTCACTCAAAACAGACATCGGCATTATGAACACAGGCGGGGTCCGCAATGGCCTCAACAAAGGACCGATCCAAGTCGGAGAAATCTTTGAAATTCTGCCCTTTGAAAATCTGGTCAATCACTTCGAATTGCGGGGCGATATGCTGCGCAAAGTCGTCGAGACCAGCGCCAGCCGTCTCAAAGTCTCCAAGAATTTGCAGTTTTCGGGGCTGGTCTATACCCTCGAAGGCAAAAAAGTGACAGAGATACGGGTTCAGGGTAAACCGCTCGATCCCCAGCGCTGGTATAGCGTGTCGGCCCCGGAATACGTCTTTATGGGCAATGAAGCGATTTCCTTTGAGGGAGCCCGCAATGCACAAATGACAGACCGACGCACCTTGCGCGATATGGTTCTGGACTATATCCGCTTGAATCCCCGTCTGTCTCACCCCAAAGAACCGCGCCTGATTCAGAAATAATTAAGCGATCAGGCTGGAATCCTTTCAGATAGTGTGATGAAGGCACATCAACTCAGAAAAAGATAGTGCTAAGATGAATCAGGGCATGATGCCCTTGATCTATTTAGCTATTGATGCGAGTAGATGCCATATCGCTATTATCTGAATTGTTATGTTTGAGTGTTGTTTTGGGATCTCACCCACTGCATCGAAGCAAAATCTGAAAGAGGTCTGTCTATTGTGAGCGCTGAACTGTGGAAAAAGGTGAAACATTTGGTCGGTATACCCGAAGATGGGGACTATGCCGAATATGATGAGCCTGTTGCCATGTCCATGCCGCCACAGCTCGAACCTCTGCCCGAAGAGCCCGTTTTGCCCCGTACGGGCCGCCGTCAGCGCTTCGAGCGCTCAAATGGCAATCATTTAAACAATATTATCGGTCTCAATTCGGCCCTCAGTCAGAGTGAAATGCTGATTGTCGAACCCAAATCTTTTGAAGACGCCCTCGAAATTGTCGAGTCACTGCGCAGCCGCAAAGCTGTGATTGTCAATCTCTCCTCTTTGGAACCCGAATCGGCCCAGCGCCTGATCGACTTTGTTGCAGGCGCCACTCACGCTTTGGATGGGCATCAAGAACGGGTTGGAGATGGCATTTTCTTGTTCTCTCCCAGCAATGTGGTCATCAGCTCTCCTGGCGCAGAACCCTGGGTGAATCAAGATGCCAAAGACCTCTTTTGGCCTGTGAACGCGAAATAAATCATGACGATTGAGTTCGCCGTTATTGGCGGCGGAGTCATGGGCGAAGTCCTTTCTCGCGCTGTGACTTCGGCAGGCGTATACACCCCAGAACAGGTCTTGGTGGTGGATCCCAATCCCAATAAATTGCGCAAACTGCAGCAGGAAATTGGGATCAAGACCAGCAGCCAACTCTCCGATGTGGCTCAAGCCCAAACGGTTTTATTGGCTGTCAAACCCGACAATGTGCCCAAAGTACTCAGCAGTCTGCAACACGAAAACCTCTCTGCCCACTTGCTTTTGATTTCGATTGTGGCAGGCGTCTCGATTGAAGGCATGGCAACCTATCTGCCCGAACACAGCGCCATTATCCGTGTCATGACCAATACCCCCTGTTTGGTCAATGCGGGCATGTCGGTGCTCGCCCCCAATGGACATGTCAGCGAAAGCCAACAGGCTTTGGCCCTTTCAATTTTTTCGGCCGTGGGTGAGAGCCTGATTTTACCCGAAAAATACCTCGATGCTGTCACTGGATTAAGTGGGTCTGGGCCGGGGTTTGTCTTTTTAATCGTCGATGCCCTGATCGAAGCGGGGGTTTTACAGGGTCTGCCCCGTGCCATATCTCGGCAGTTGGTCGTGCAAACCCTGCTCGGCTCCGCCAAACTGATCCAGGAAACCGATAGACACCCCGCTCAGCTTCGTGATATGGTAACTTCACCCGGAGGCACCACCATTGCAGGGATTCAGGTGATGGAAGAATACAAAATCCGGGCAACCCTCCTCAAGACGGTTGAAACCGCCACCCAGCGTTCCAAAACCCTGGGAGAACGCAATAAGGAAAACAAAATATGACCGGACTGCTCACTTTTTTATCTGCGCTGCGCGGCTTGTTGTATCTCCTGATTTTGGCGCGCATGATTATTTCTTTTTTGCCCCATGCAGATATGCGGCACCCATTGGTTAAATTTGTCTACGGCGCAACAGAGCCTCTTCTGGCTCCTTTTCGAGCGATTTTACCCAGCACCCGCATTGGGATCGATTTTTCACCGCTGCTGCTCTTGCTGGTCATGGACATGATTATCCGCATCGCTGAAAACATGTTGCACTAGCGGCGACCCGAAACCAGTAACAAGCAGACAGCAAGGCTTTCAAGCCCTTTGTTTCACTCGACAAATTCGTAGAGCAATTTGCGCAGACGCTTTTCGGCCTGCTTAATTTTGCGGCAGACTTCCATCTGAGACATGTCCAATTGCTCGGCAATCACGGCCTGTGTCAGATCTTCAAAATAGCGCAGCCTGAGCAATTGCTGGTCCAAGGGTTCGAGTTTTTCGATCCCTTCGAGGATGAACAACCGCGTATCCATGCGATTTTGGGTTCCCCCTTCATCGGAGCTGAGCGAGTCGAGCAGGGTGCGTTTTTCCTGATTTTCGTCGTTCACCTCTTGATCCAACCAGACCATGCGCGAGCGGCGCTCAAAGGTACGGGCTTCTTCTGCCGTTTCGATCGGCACATCCAAGACCGCAGCAATCTCCAAAAGCGTGGGCTCACGATCCAGCTCTTGCTGCAGGCGTTTTTCAATATTGCTCAGGCGATAGGCCAATTCCTGCAGAGCGCGGGGGCCTTTGAGCAATTGTTGACGATCGCGCAGATAGTGGCGAATATGCCCGGTGATAAAATGGGTGGCATAGGTCTTAAATGAAGCTGCTTGGGTTGGATCATAACGCTTGTATGATTCGAGCAAGCCAATCATGCCCACCTGCATCAGATCTTCAACAGGATCAGCGGTGCGCCGCGCCAAACTGTAGGCAATCCGCTGCACCAAATAGCCATAATCCACCACCGCATCGTCAGCACTGGCGGGATAATGAGCTAAACGTTTATTTGAATCTTCAGACATGCCTGATTCTGAATTCACCTGCAGGTTTCAAACGGGGTTGGAGCCATTCTATTGTACCAGAGGCAACATCTGACTGGGAGTCCAGTTTTTTGGGGGCTGGTCTCTGCTTGCGGTACAATAGGGGTCGATCTTCTCCTGAATGAGGTATTTCATGGCAGCAACAGAACGCGGACAATGGCAGTCCCGATTTGGCTTTATTATGGCCGCAGCGGGTTCGGCAATTGGTTTGGGCAATATTGTCTTCTTTGGTGCCAACGCTTATAAATACGGTGCGGGGGCATTTTATCTGCCCTATTTAATCGCCTTATTCTGTGTGGGAATCCCCGTCATGGTATTGGAGCTGGGCCTGGGCAGTTATACCCGCCGCGCCTTTCCACCCTCTCTGCACAAAATTGCCGGTCGCATGGGCGAGTTCTGGGGCTGGTTTGCCCTGATCAGCGCGACCTTGATCACCATGTATTACATCACGATCCTGGCCTGGTGTCTGGGTATGTTGCTCGGCGCACTGGGGCCCCTCTGGCAACCCGAACAAACACTCACTGCCTTTAAAGAAGTGGGTAAATTGCCCAATCCCACGGGTTATTTCTTTGAAATGATCAGCCAGTGGTCGACTGTGATTTTTGTGATTGTGATCTGGGCAGCCAATCTCTGGGTGGTGGCCAAAGGCGTCCAGACGATTGAGTGGGTCAATAAAATTTTCCTGCCGCTGATGTGGATCTTTATGGGGCTGTTGATCGTACGTGGTATCACCCTGCCGAATGGGCTCGACGGCCTCTATTTGCTCTTTACCCCCAATTTTGAGGTTATGGGCAATATCGAGGTTTGGAAAGGGGCTTTTAGTCAGATCTTTTTCACGCTTTCACTCGGTTTTGGCATTATGACGGCCTACGCCAGTTATTTGCCCGAAGATGCCGACCAGGTCTCCAATCCCCTGATTATCAGCTTTATGAACTGCGGCTTTGAATTCTTGGCAGGCATCGCCATTTTCACGATGCTCTTTAGCTTCTCCATTGTGCCCAAAGCCAGCACCCTGAGCATGACCTTTTTTGTGATTCCCGAAGGGATTGCCCGTATGCCAGGGGGACCGCTACTGGTGAGCGCCTTTGGGGTTTTGTTCTTTGTGCTGCTCTTGCTGGCAGGCATTACTTCCAGCGTCTCGCTGGTTGAAGGCCTGGCCTCGGCCCTGATTGATAAATTCTCCTCCAGCCGGGGTGCTTTGGTGCGCATCTTTGCCGCCGTCGGCTGTCTCGGCAGTGTGGCTTTTTCCTTGCCTTTGATTGTCGATCCCTCTTTGGCCAGCAACGGCACCTTGGGTCTCACCCTGATCGATCTGGTGGATCATTGGGCCTTTGGCTATGGCCTGCTGATCGGCGGACTGATGGAATGTATTTTGGTGGGCTGGGTCTTTGGCGCCAAACGCCTGCGTGAACACATCAATATCCATGCCAGAATCAAATTACCAGCGCTGTTTGACCTCCTGATCAAATGGGTCATTCCAGCCGTCTTGCTGTTTATCATCGGCAGTTCAGCTTGGCAAGAATTAAAAGGCATCTATGGCCATGACTTTGTCATTCAAGGCTTTCAACCCTGGTTACCGTGGCTCTGTTTCGCGATCTTTGCCGCAGGTGGCGCAATTCTGGCTCTGGTTTTGACCCTCGCAAAAGACTACCACCAACCACTGCAGACAGAAGAGGAGCAAAAAATATGAAATGCAAGCTGATTTTTCTTGTACCTCTGCTTTTCTGGTTGTTAATGGCCCAAGCCTGGGCCACCCCCGAAAAACCAGGCATTGGCATCAAAGACAATTACCCTCTCAAAGACCAAGCGATTCAAATCTATGTTAGCCACGCCACAGTGCCACTGGAGCGCTTTCAGGTCAGCGTGACCTACCGTCCCAACAGTATGGTTTCGCGCACGGAAGAATTGGGAAATCCTGATACCAATGGCTACCTCAGCTGGACCCCCAAAGATGCAGGGGTGACGATTCTCAAAGCAACTCTCCCAGGCAGCAAAGACAAAGAATTGAGCTTTAGCAAACAGGTTTCTGTGCGCTATGGCCATTTCCCCCCGATGGGCCTGTTGATCTTTCTGCTCGCTTCTTTGACCTTGTTCGGTGGCCTGGCATGGACTCTCGTCAAAAGCAAACCGGCCTAAGTTAATCACTTTCAGCCCCAACTTAACACCCGCAAAAGCCTGTCTCTGCTGGTATGATGTGAATAAGGCCGAAACTGGCCATAATTCGCTTGAAAAGAGATGCAATACCGATGACCACCGAAACCCTGCAAAAACAGGACTATAAAGTCAAAGATATGTCCCTGGCTGAATGGGGCCGCAAAGAAATCCGTTTGGCCGAGGCTGAAATGCCTGGATTGATGGCCCTGCGTAAAGAGTATGGCCAACTCAAACCCCTCAAAGGCGCCAGAATTGCCGGTTGCTTGCACATGACAATTCAGACCGCCGTTCTGATCGAAACCCTGGTTGAATTGGGTGCCGAAGTGCGCTGGTCTTCCTGTAATATTTTTTCGACCCAGGACCACGCTGCTGCTGCTGTGGCCGCCGCTGGCGTACCCGTCTTTGCCTGGAAAGGCATGAACGAAGAAGAATTTGACTGGTGTATTGAACAGACCCTGTTTTTTGACAACGACAAAAAACAGAATCCCCTCAATCTGATCCTGGATGACGGTGGTGACCTGACCAATATGGTGCTGGACCGCTATCCCGAATTGGCAGAGGGTATCAAAGGCCTGTCCGAAGAGACCACGACAGGCGTACATCGCCTGTACGAACGTATGGCCAAAGGCACCCTGCCCATGCCCGCAATCAATGTCAACGACTCCGTGACCAAATCCAAATTTGACAATAAATACGGCTGCAAAGAATCCGCTGTTGATGCCATTCGCCGTGCTACAGATATTATGATGGCCGGAAAAGTGGCTGTGGTTGCTGGTTATGGTGATGTCGGCAAAGGCACTGCCGCCTCTTTGCAAGGAGCCGGTGCCCGTGTGATCGTGACCGAAATTGACCCCATTTGCGCCCTACAGGCCTCCATGGATGGTTATGCCGTCAAAAAGATGGATGAAGCGGTCAAAGAAGCAGATATTATCGTGACCGCCACCGGCAACCGCGATATCATCAGCGAGCGCCATTTTCTCAACCTCAAAGACAAAGCGATTGTTTGCAATATTGGCCATTTTGACATCGAAATTGATATGGCTTGGCTCAACAAACACTACGGTCATACCAAAGACCAGATCAAACCCCAGGTGGACATGTACACCATCAATGGCAAAGATCTGATTGTCTTGGCTGAAGGCCGTTTGGTTAACCTGGGTTGTGCCACGGGCCACCCTTCGTTTGTTATGTCCAATTCCTTTACCAATCAGGTGCTGGCACAACTCGAACTCTGGCAGCATCGTGAGCGCTACGAGAACCAGGTCTATACCTTGCCCAAACACCTCGATGAAAAAGTCGCTCGCCTGCATTTAGAAAAACTCGGTGTTGAACTCGAAACCCTAAGCTCAACCCAAGCTGAATATCTGGGCTTGGATATCGCTGGGCCTTATAAACCCGAAATGTACCGCTACTAAAAGCAAAGCGACCCGTCGGTCCCGATCTTAGCCATTAATTTGGATGGGGTCGGGACATTTGCATAAAGACATCTTGTTGCGCTAAGTGCGCGAGGTTTTGAGCGGAAAGACAAAAGCAATCCACCCCCACTCCCTGAAGATGAAGCCAATCTTCGGGACTGGCAACCACGCCCTGAAAGATAACACGGGTACTGGGGGATGCCTGTTGCCGGATTTGGGCCACCCATTCGTAACAGGCTGAGCCTTGTAAAGCAGTTTGCAATAACAAGATATCCGGACTTAAAATTAAGGCCCCCGGTAAGTCTTTGAGCGAACTGACTTCAACCACGGGCAAAAGACCCCAAAGTCCAATTTTTTCATAATAGAGCTGCGCCCGCCGCGCGCCCAGCAGCGTTGGAGAAAAAGCCAAAGCCTGAATACCTGAAACTTTGGCCTGTAAAATCTGATATTCGTCGACAAGCGGTGCTTGCAACAAAACAAAGGTCTCTGGCGCAGACTGGCGAAAGGCCAAAAGTTGCTCTGGTAAAAACAATTGGGCATCGGCATTCAGACAGGTTCCCGTCTCATTGTCCTGAAACAGAGTGCTCGGCGTTAAGTGTTCACCCGGGTTTGCTGAAATCTGGGTCAAGACCAACGGCAGAGCAGAGGTGCGCAAAGGGGGCTGCTCCTGCCGTGAACGCAACTCTAGCGCTCGCTGCTCCATGGCAAAGAAGGACACTTCTTGTCGGGCCTTTTGCAGCACGGCTTTGTATTGATCAATTTGATAGGCACGCGTTTCTGACAGAATCTGCTCATGGCTCATCAGACGATACCCCTTTTTCCCTTGAAACGGATTGCCAGCGAAAAAACGAAAAAGCCTTGAGCAAAACCCTATGGTTCTCTAATTAAAGCAGATTCAGCCAAAAAAATTAAGCCCCCCCCCATCGGAAAGGGCTCAAATCGGCCAATCAAATCAGCTAGACATTAAACAAGAAATGCAAAACATCGCCATCTTGAACGACATACTCTTTGCCTTCGGTCCGCATCCAGCCCCGATTACGGGCTTCAGGGTAACTCCCAGCTTCAAGTAATTGGGGACAGGGAATGACTTCGGCACGAATAAAACCATGTTCAAAATCCGTGTGAATTTTGCCTGCAGCTTGGGGCGCTTTGCTGCCAGTTTCAACGGTCCAGGCCCTGACTTCTTTTTCACCAGAAGTGATAAAGGTAATTAAACCCAGGGTTTCATAACCAATTTTAATTAAACGGTGCAGACCAGGCTCTGAAACACCCAATTCATCGAGATAGGCTTTGGCTTCATCGGCTTCCAACTCAGCCAGTTCACATTCGATTTGGGCGCTTATTTTGACAACTTGAGCCCCCTCTTTGGCGGCGTAATCGCGCACCCATTTGACGTAGTCATTGTCTTCGGTCAAATTCTCTTCAGCCACGTTGGCAACATAAATGACAGGTTTGTGGGTTAAAAGTCCAAAGTCTCTCGGAATAGGCATTTCATAGTGCCCAGCCCGGGCAGGTTGTCCCTGTTCCAAAAGTGCATAGATTTCTTCAGCCAGCGCCAATAGCGCGAGTTGCTCTTTGTCTTTATTGCCTTTGGTTGCTTTTTTCAAGCGATCAATGCGTTTTTCGAGCGTGGACATATCTGAAAGAATCAATTCCAAATTGATAATTTCGATGTCTTCCAAAGGATTCACACGGCCTGCCACGTGAATAATATTGTCATCTTCAAAACATCTCACGACATGGGCAATGGCGTCGACTTCGCGGATATGTGCGAGAAATTGATTGCCCAGGCCTTCGCCTTGACTGGCCCCTTTGACCAAGCCCGCAATATCAACAAACTCAACGGTGGTGGGAATAATGGGGGGGATGCGATCGCCTTTGGTAAACATGCGCGAAAGTGCGCCCAAACGCTCATCGGGAACCGCCACCATACCGACGTTTTTATCAATCGTGGCAAAGGGGAAATTAGCGGCCACGGCGCCAGCACGGGTAATAGCATTAAACAGTGTCGATTTGCCCACATTGGGCAAACCCACAATACCGATTCCTAAACTCATGGGATGTCCTTAATCAAAATGAAATGGTTGGTTGAATGGTTAATTATATAGTGGTTTCGGTCCAGACGGATAGAAATCAATGCTCGGGAAAACTGAATCTGGCATGGGTCTTGAGACCGAATACCCAAAGAGTTATATTAAATATTTATTAAAAATGGGCTCCTGGCCACAAGCTTTGTTCAGGTCTTTTCGACAAGAAAAATAACCAAAAAACTATTTTTGCACAAGGCGGTTATCCATGCTGATACCCTCTAACAACTTCGTCAAACTGGCCATTGGTGCCGGTCATGCCGTCCGTGTGGAGCTTTCAAACCAATTATTTTTTCCCATCGCCGTTGATATCAATAACCCCTCGCAGCCGCTCATGGGGGGTTCTGTGGGTAATCGCAGTGGCCGAGCGAACCGCCTGGGTGACCCCAATATTGGCGGAAATACAGCTGCTTACGCCGCTGACTTTGCAGCCTTGACCGGAGACCCGCTGGGCGTTGTTAAAATCAATACCGCCAATGGCCCCATTTTTACCTTGACCCGTTACGATGGCACAGGCATTATTACCATCGAAGAGCCAAACTTAAATCCAGCGGGTCCTTTTTCTTCTATTCCCCGTTATATCGTCAAAGCCGATGGTACCATTTACGATTGTCTGGTTGCCCGTGGAGTTGACAACGAAACAGCCCCCAACACCTATAACAACCTCTCTCACTGGGAGTTTGCCGCAGATTTGACCCCCACTTATACTGTGGGGGGTGGCTATGTTCCTGGCACAATCCCCAATTCCGCTTTTCCCCCCGTGCCAGCGACAGTGCCAATAACAGCGGATACCATTGACAATATCCACTATACCCGCGCAGTTGGCCGGGTTTCCTTCCGTCCCAAAAGTGGAGCCTCTTCGGGGGTCATTCAAGACTCGCTGCAACGGGCCCAAGGCAGTCTCGATACCATGAGCCGCATTTTGCGTAGTTTGCACGACGAATCCAAAGGTGTCCTGTCAAATATCGTGATTCGCTAAGCTCTCACCTCTGCCAAGAATTTCTGATCGTTCAATCTGATCGCTTAAAAAAAAGCCCCGCCTCAAGCGGGGTTTTTCTGTTTTCGAAAAAAGGTCTTTCTTTGCCTAAGCAAGACACGTGATTAGCGGTAATTGTTAAACACCAGGGGAATTTCAATCTCCTCTTGTTCACGCAAAAATTGCATTACAGTCTGAAGCTCATCTTTGCTTTTGGAAAAAACCCGAACAGACTCTCCCTGAATGGTGGGTTTGACCGTTTTAAATTGATCGCGAATCATTTTTGAGACTTTTTTGGCTGTCTCTGTATCCATGGCTTTGATCAGGGTCACAGTCTGTTTGAGCTTGCCGCCCAAAGCAGATTCAGGGTCTTCAAATTTGAGGATTTTGGGACTGAGTTTGCGGGCGATCACACGTGAAATCAGCATCTGCTGCAGAGCTGTCAATTTCATTTCGTCTTCACCACGCAGGGTGATCAGTTCGTCGCTCAGTTCAACTTCAGCCAGGGCATTTTTAAAGTCATAACGGGTCAGGATTTCTTTTTTGACCTGATCAACCGCATTGCGCAATTCCTGAAAATCAAATTCACTGACAATATCAAATGAGGCTTCTTTCGCCATAAGAGATCCACCTTGAACCAAATTATTTCGTTTGAATTCAATTTACCACAGACAGATCGTTAAGAAGATGTCTTTGTGGAGAGGAAAACCAAAGCAGATTACCAGGATGCGTCTTGGCTTGCTGAACCCATCCATAGTACCATTAATAAAGTATGCTAATTTCAAGCCGTTTTGGCGGGAATTTACAGCAGAAACTTCACAGAGGAAAGGTGGTGGTGATCGTTGTCTGAAGATAAAGACTCAAAAACAGAAGACGCGACACCCAAACGCCGAAGTGAAGCCCGTCAAAAAGGGCAAATTCTCAAAAGCAAAGAAGTCAATACCGCTGCATTGATCTTTGTGGCTGCTTATGCCCTCAATATGTCTGGCCCCCATATTTACAAAACCATTTTTAAATATTTGCAGGCCACCTATTACGAAATTCCGTATATCATGAAAAATTTTCACCAGGCAGATTTGCATTCTTATGCACTTAAATCTGTACAGGTGATCTTTATGATGGTGGGCCCGATTTTTGCGGCGGTGTTTATGACGGCCCTGCTTGTCGAGGTTGCACAGGTCGGTATTTTGATTACGGGCAAACCTCTCAAAGCCCAATTAGAGCGTATCAATCCAATTAAGGGATTCAAGCGCATTTTTGCGCTTAAATCCCTGGTAGAACTGGTTAAGAACGCGATCAAAACCTCGATTATTGGCTGGGTCGTTTATACCACCCTGAGAGACAATATTGACACCATTATTTATACGATCAAAAACTCCATTGCAGACGCCATGGTGTTGTCGGGGAACCTGATCGTGACGATCGCCAAAAAAGCAGCGGTCTGTATGATCATCGTGGCCTTTATTGACTATTTTTACCAGCGCTGGGAGTTTGAGAAATCCATGCGCATGTCCAAACAAGAAGTCAAAGATGAATACAAACAGAGCGAAGGCGATCCCCACATCAAAGGCAAACAAAAGCAAAAAATGCGCCAGATGAGTATGGGTCAGGTCCGTCAGGCCGTGCCCGATGCTTCCGCAGTGGTCTCCAACCCCACCCACTATGCGATCGGCATCCGCTATGAAGATGGCATGAGTGCGCCCAAAGTAGTGGCCCGTGGCCGGGATGAACTGGCCATTTATATCAAAGAAGTGGCCAAAGAACATGATATTCCGATCTTCGAAGATCCGCCTCTGGCCCGTGGTCTCTACAATAGTTGCGATTTGGGCGAGTTTATCCACCCCGATTTTTATATGGCGATCGCCAAAATCATCGCCTATCTGATGAAACAAAAAGGCGGCAAAGTGGCTCCCCCCGATGAAGATGGCGTCAAACCCCGGG
>JBIKWL010000203.1:0-7967 GCA_044356335.1 Candidatus Sericytochromatia bacterium | reverse complement strand
GAAGGAGCGTTGGCGACCACGCAAGCCGAGCCAGCCCAAGCCAATAGGTCCACATCATTATAATCGTTTCCCACCGCGAGAACCTGCTCCCGTTGCAATTGATGTAAATTTACCAACCAATCGCTGGTTTGGCTTTTGCTAATATGTCTGGGAAAGACCTCCAACCAGCCTGACACCATGTCCAAAGGAGAAGTTGCCCGAATGATCTGGTATTGGGGCCAGTTTGTCACCAGCCAATCAAAGCGCTGAATCGTCTCCTCCGGTGGGGTAATGATCAAAATCCCCGTGATCTCATCCCAAGGCAACACGTCTGTTTTCCAGGGCTCAAAATAACCCGGATACAAAGCCAAACGGCTGAAAAAGTCCGGGTTTGCGGCCGTGTTTTGGCGATAGACAAAATGGTGATTCTCAGGCATGGGAGCATGCACCATAAAATCCATTTGCTCCGCTTGAAGGGCCGTTAAAAGCGGTTGAATCTCTGCGCTTTGCAAATGAGCCGAAAAAATCAACTCCTGTGTGGCCCAATCCATCACACCGGCACCTGTCGAAAAGATCAAATAATCGATCGGAAAATCAGGGGCAATCGCTTTCCGGGCAGAGAAAAGCGTGCGACCAGTGGCAATACTCCTGAGAATTCCGCGCTCGCCCAAATGCTCCAAGCATTTGCGGTTGCGTGGGCTGCAAAGCGCGTTCTTGTCGAGCAAGGTACCGTCCAAGTCTGTAATCAGGGCTGCTGGCCTCATAGAAACTCCTTCATGCGATAAATTCAGGCTTAAAAAAATTGGTTTCCCATCTGGAAACAAGGTATGATATATAGTATGGCAAAAAATGTGTCGAAAATAAAATTGGGTGTGGTAAATGGCTGGATCTGAGCAGCAGTCTTCCGATCAGTTCAGTCTGGTTTCGCTTGAAAATTCACAGAAAGCGGCCAGTTCTTATTCCAATATGAGCCGCCGTGCACGGGGCGAATCCGAGAGCACGCTGAGCATCAATGAAGACGAAGAAAAAGAAAAGGCGGCAGCCCCCAAACCGCCTCCTCCCCCCAAGAAAAAAGAGCCCGCTGGCAACAGTGGCAGCAAATCGGGCCAGAAAAAGTCCCCAAGCAAACCGCCCCCTGTCGACGGAGATCGCCTTGATCAATCAATTGATGATGTGTTGGCGCGGCTCGAAGAATTCAATCAATTGGTAGGCACCCTTGTTGGCAATATTAGCCAGGCCAGTCGCAACCTCTTCTTGGTGATCATGACTCCCCTCATTCCGCTCTTAAATAGCTTGCTTAAGCTCTTAAACGGCCCGATTCAGTTTATTAATCTGCTCGCCCGCAAGGTCAACGACAAAATGGGCAACAAACGTGGCGGCAGCGCAGGCAACAGTCAGAGAAACAACCCCGGCAACAGTGATATCGATGCCGATGGCGCTCCAATGGAAGAAGAAGCCGATGCCCCACCACCGCCCGACATCAACGCCAAACACGCAAATTATTCGGATATGCTCGAATTAAATATTGTCTTTACCGACAATATGAAAAAACCTCTCTACAAGAAAAAGCCCAACGCCCCCAGTGCGCGCATGGGAGCCATGGAAGAAGACCTGATTATGTCCAACGCCATTTTGGCGATCAACGAATGCGCTGAATTCACGCTGGAACTGCCGAACCCCACAACAGGCCTGTATGCCGGGCAACGGATTTATGATATTATGGCAAATGTAACAAAAGAAGATGTGGCTATTTTTCTGGGTTTTGTCAAAGCTTTTCCCGGAAAATACATTGGTAAAGAATGGAAAATTTCTGAGACCTTTGCCACTTGGTTGATTAACAACGCACCCATCTCGGAGTAACCCAATGAAAAGTTTGATCATTGCGCTGATTGCCTCTTCGGCAGGGCTTTATGCCCTCTTCAATTTCAGTGTTTTGCGCAAAATTCTTGGGAATACCCGCGAACTCAAGAAATATCATCTGTGAGGGCCCCATGAAACGCATTCTTTCACTTGCACTTTCTGCACTGATCTTATCCGCAGGCACATCTGCAGCTCAGGCTTACCCCTCCAATTTGGTAGAACTGATTCTTGAAAAAAAAGTGATGGGCGCAATGCAACCCGGCAATCGCCCCGTGATACGTCCAGCCAAACTTGAGACCCTGGGTTTCAGTTCCAATTCCGCTCCTTCGACGGCCGCTCAGGCAGCGGGCAAGAGCGTTTCACAAGCGCACAGTCTGCTTAAAAATTACCGCATAATCGAACAGTCTTCGAGTTTTCATTCATTGGTCAGCGTGACCGATGCCAAAAGTGGCCAAGAAATTCACCGCATCTCGGTTGGCCGTCGCGCCCAGCGGATCTTGGGCAACCCCGGTACCAACCGCCTCTACGTCCTCTGTGGCGGTTATTTTGGCAGTATTTGGGAAATCGATACCGTGAATGATGTCGTTGTCCGCAAATTGGGTACGATGAGCCCAGAGCGCGGCGTAGCACCGCTCTGGAACCCACAAGACATGGCGCTATTGCCTACAGGCAATACCTTGGCCGTGGCCTCGGGCCAACTCCGCCTAATCGATCTCAGTTCTGGGCAAGTCAAAACCATGTTGGATCTGCCCGAAGAGGCTGTCGAAGTTAAACGCCTCTATCCCCTCTCAAAACAGACTTTGGCCCTGGTTTCGCGCAACAAAACAGGCGGAATGGTCTACCACACCTTTGACATTGCCAGCGAAAGCTTCAAAAAAGTCGGCTATCTGGGCGCTCCGCGCATCAATCCCGTGATCACCTCTCTGCCCGCCCCCAAAGCCTATTATAAATTGCCCAGTGTGACCCGCTCTGGTTTTGTTGCCAGCCGCAACAGCGACTTCATTCACATGGTCGATCTGCAAGATCTGCGCACCGCAGCCATCATTCCCGTGGACTTTAGCGTCGATGATTTGCTTTTGACCAGTGATCGCCGCCGCCTCTTTGCTTACCACCGCCGCTTTGGCCAAATTTCGGTGATTGAACTCAATCCCAATTCGCCCAATCAATTCTCGGTGATCCAACGCATTCGCGACAAACGCTTCCAAAGCACCCCCGAAAAACCGATGTATTTGGCTCAATCCTTTGATCAGGTCTATCTCTGGGATGGCTATTCTCAGATCAAAACCAGTATCGACCGGCATTCGCTCTTTGTGAAGATGAACGTGCCTTTTGCGGTTCAACTGCATATGCCCGGAGATCAGATCTGGAATTCTGATCCGACCCACAAACGCTTTTACCTTAAAAACGGCGATCTTTTCATGGAATACGGCAAAGGGGGTCCCACCACTTTGCCAGCCAGAATTGAGACCGGCGGCAATATTGCCGCTTTGGTCATGTCCCCCGATCGCCGCAAACTGTATTATTTGCAGCCCGATCAGCAAAAACTGATTGCCATGGATGCCTTTTCCCACCAGGTCATCGGCGAATTAAACGTGGGCAAAAATCCCCGTTCACTCAGCGTCTCTTACAAAGGGGATCGCCTATTTGTACTCAATGCCGATGAAGGCAGTATTCAGGTCGTCGAAACCCAGAAATTGACCCCCCTGAAAACCCTGGGTCTGGAAATAGGCATCTTTCAACCCCAGGTGATTTGGGTTTACGATGACAAAATGGCCCAATTGGTCCAGATTGAACTCCCCCGATTTTTGACCGACGTGGCCCGGATGGTGGGGTAAATGGCTTCCTTTCTTGTGGAGCCCATGAACCCTGAACATATTGCCAGGGTCGCTGAGCTTGAAAAAATCTGTTTTGGTAGCCAATGGACACCCACGCATTTTGGCAGGGAGCTCGAAAACCCACGCTGTCATTATTTTGTTATTCTGGGCAATGGCAAACTCCTCGGCTATATTGGCTATTGGCAGATTCTGGAAGAAGCCCATATTACCAGCGTGGCAATCCAGCCCGAACACCGCAAGCATTACCTTGCCCAACGCCTGCTCTGCCGTATGTTAGAGGACTGTCTTGAAAAAGGGGTACAGTGGATCACACTTGAAGTCAAAGCCACAAATTTCCCAGCCCAAAAACTCTACGAAAAGTTTGGATTTACAGTCAAAGGTCGACGTAAAAATTATTACCAAGCAGAAAAACAAGATGCTTTGATCATGTGGACAGAGAATATCGGCGATGAGAATTACCGCGCTTTGTTACACAAATTAAAAGCAGAAATTCCTGTTTTACACTAAATGAGTTATCATACCATCTAAACAACGAAACGAGGGAAGCTAACCATGCTCAAGAAGGCCACATCTTTGCTGGGGGCAGCAACCGTATTTATGCTTTTAACAGGCTGCGGCGGCAACGAAATTGAAAAAGTCATTCAAGAAAACCTCAAAGGTCTGCAAGAGCAGAATGTAGACAAGGTCATGAATACCATCGACCGCCAGTCCCCAGTCTATGATGCGACCAAAGATCAGGTCACTCAACTGATTAAAGACTACAACCTCGAATTTAAAGTCGAATCTCTGGACATCATCGAACAGCCTGCCAACGAAAAACAGCAGATGGAAAAAGCCAAAGCTGAAAGCCAGGATGCACTTGGCGTAACCGAAGAACTCGCAGGTATGATCACCGAAGATGACCGCGATAAAGCTGCTGAAGCCAGAAAGAAAAAAGAACTGGCAGAAAGCAAACGTCCGCTCGTAGCAAAAGTCAAAGTGGTCCAGATTACCCGCCAAAAGAAAAGCAATGCCAGTAAATTTGTCGATAACCGCGTCTTGGTGGTACATACTTTGCACAAATATCCCACCGATGAAAAACCAACCTGGAAAATTTACAGCAGCGATATTCGTTCCGTCAATTTTCTTCCCCAAAGCTAAATCCAGCTTGACTTAACAAGACTCCCGGGGGTGTTAACACGACAACCCCGGGCTTTTGAATGAGCAGATAAAGGACACTTTTATGGAAACCCTCAAACGCGCTCTGCGCAAAAGCAGCCCCGAAAAATTCCGATTGTTGACCGATCTGGTCGAGACCTCGATTGATGGGACCCGGGATATTTTTGTCAATCGCCCCCTAAACATGTCTCAAATTCACTATATTGGCTTTGACATGGACTATACCTTGGCGATTTACAACAAACACGCGATTGAAGAATTGGCCTTTGTTAAAACCCTTGAAAAACTGGTGGAGCTCAAAGCCTATCCCGCTGAAATTTTAGAACTCACCTATCACGACGACCGGATTATTCGTGGGCTATTGATTGACTATCAAAAAGGCAATCTGATTAAAATCAACCGCTTTAAACAGGTCTGCCGGGTTCAACATGGCACCCAAGATCTCGAAACCAGTGTCTACTTTAACGATAAAATCGATCAATCGGATCCACAACGATTTTCCTCTGTAGACACCCTTTTCTCTCTGCCTGAAGCCTATTTATACGTACTCTTGGTTGATCTGGTCGAAAACAAAGTCTTAAGCGATCGCAGTTATACCCAAATTTATGAAGACATTCGCTACTGTATAGACATGACCCATCGCGATGGGTCACTTAAATCGGATATTCTCAGGGATATTGGTAAATATGTCTACAAAGACCCCCATCTCTCATTGACATTGGACAAACTCAGAGAAAGTGATAAAAAGCTGTTTTTGCTGACCAATTCTGAATATTATTATACCGATATGATCATGGAATATCTGCTCGACACCGACAGTCTGCACTACAGTTCTTGGCGTGACTATTTTGAGATCGTGATCGTCAATGCCCGCAAACCTGGTTTTTTCAAAGAGAACACCCCCTTTTACCGCGTGGACGAAGTCACCCACGAAGAGACACTCATGGACGAAACCAGCTTTGATCGCAAAGGCATTTACAGCAAAGGCAATTACATCTCTTTCGAAAAACTGATCCAGGCCAAAGGCAACGAGGTGCTGTATATCGGTGACCATATCTTTGGCGACGTGATGCGCTCAGACAAAGATTCCAATTGGCGGACCGTACTGGTGGTGCAGGAATTAGAAGACGAGCTCTCTGTCACCGCCGAAGTGCGCGAAAAATACCAACGCCTGAGACGCTTAAGCAATAAATGGGACAAACTGCATTATGAATTGCATATTTTCTCAAGCCAACTCAATACCCTGCAGAATCTTGAATTGTCGCTGCGTGAGTTGACACCCGCTGAAAGCAAAGCCCTCGAAAAAACCCGCGAGGAATTGGAAGAAGGCATCAAACGCTGCCACAAAGAAATGGAAAAAACAGAGACCAAAGTCCACAACCTGCGCCAGGAAATCAGCAGCCAATACCACCCAGTCTGGGGTCCGCTCTTCCATGATGGCGACGAGATTTCGCGTTTTGGCGATCAGGTCAGGGATTATGCCAGTTTGTACACCAGCCGGGTCAGCAATTTCTTTTTCTACCCGATTGACCGCTATTACAAGTCGCTGCGGGACATCATGCCCCACGACCGCTGGCTAGAACTGTCAAATTAAACGTGGTTGAGGGGCTTCCCGCCCCTAAATATGCTCGTCGTGACTGTATTCTTCGGCCTGAAAATCAGCGGGGCGAGAGAAACGGTCTTCGCGCAATTGAATATTTTTTATGCGGTCCACCCGAAACAGGCGAATGTCCTCACGCCAGCGGCAATAGCCCATCAAAATATGGTAATTGTAGCGCTTCTCTAAAAAATAGGGTTCGACATCGCGGGTATTGACCTCTTCGCGGTCCATCGAATAATAATCAATGCGCAAAACCTGCTGCTCATCCAAAGCCAATTGGATTTTGGGCAGGATCGATTCAATATCATACATGGGGTGGCTATAATCGGTCACACCCACATTGCGAATCGGCACTTCGGGTAAAAAGCTGTTGATCAATTCATCGAGCACATCATCGGTTAAACGGGCATATTGATCACCCACCGCCGATTCCAGCTTTTGCAACAGGGCTCCCATTTCCTTTTGTCCGAACATAAAGGATTCAATCCGAATCGACTCTAAAAACTCATGGCTGAGTTTGGCGCTGAGAAGCAAAAACAGGGCTTCAGACAGCTTCAGGTCAAGCTGAAGGCGTGGCAGCGAAGACATGGGGTATGTGCATCCTTTCAGGAAAGTGGCAAATGGGGGCAGCAGGGTTCGAACCTGCGACCAAACGATTATGAGTCGTCCGCTCTACCGCTGAGCTATGCCCCCAAGAAACGGGAAGCATTATACCACACTCAAAAGGCCTGATCTTCGAAATAACCCAGTTCGCGATCGCGCTTGGCTTTGGCTGCTGCTGCAGCTGCTGCGGCATCTGAGCCCCCTCCACCGATAGCTCCCGGAAGACCAGCTTTGGTCCCCGGCTTAACAGCGGGCAAAGCAGGAGCCGTGGTTGGTTTTTTCAGGGGTTTGGGAGGAGGCAGCCGTTTATTGGCAGATTTATTGATCGTAAGCTGGTTCTTTTTATTGACCTGAGGCAGGGCTTTTTTGTCTTTGTTTTTACCAGTGAGCCCCCCTTCTCCGAACATGCCCTTGCCAAAGCTGGGAAAGTCAATCGAGACAGCAGAAAAACTTGTGCCTTTGGGATCGCGGACAAAATGGCCCAAATAGCTAAAAGTGGCAACTGAAATTTGCATTAACCATTTAATGGCAAACCAGACCACCAAAAACAGGCGACCAAAGATTTTAATGCCCCTGACCAGACCGTCGAGAATCGCTTTGGTCACGGGTGAGCGGCCAATCGCAAGCAAGACCTTGTTTACACCCCAAATGATGCCAACAAGCCCTTTACTCACAAACTGAATCGAAGCCGCCATGGCGCGAATGATCTTGCTATTGGCCAATTGCACAATAAACCACGTGGCCATGCGAATACTGCGCGCAATGCCTTTGTCGACCAAGCGGATCAACTCCATGCTCCAGTCTTTGACTACGCGGTTGGCCTGACGGGCCCCATAGACCATGATGGAATTATTAAAGGTATCACCCGCCTGTTTCATGGCTTGCTCTACTTCACCGGCAAAGTCCACCTCGACTTCGGGCAAATCATCATC
>JBIKWL010000202.1:0-7971 GCA_044356335.1 Candidatus Sericytochromatia bacterium | reverse complement strand
ATCGAACAGATTAAGGTTTAAAGATTTTGGTCATTACAACGATATTTTGGGAGTATGTGCTGGATTATGGAACTTCTATCTCAGCCATTAACTCATTGCAACAGGTCTATTGTTAATAATGCCTCCTACCCCCAAAACAATTACAGTTTGTTTCCCTGGATCCACAATGGAAAATGATGATTAAATTAATATTTTTATCCATTGTGGTATTTTTTTTTCATAGTTTAATTTTTTCATCAGCTCAAGCTTCAGAAGATATCGACCGCTACTAACCCGTCAGCTTGCGAGACATTGGCATCTTGATGCACGAGACCCAATTGAACCATCCCCAACCACCTGCTTTTCAGGCGTTGCCATTGAATCCACAGCTTTTACCAGATAGACCTTCCCCGCCTTTGCCCGAATTCCCATCGGGGCATTTCACGCTTGTATGGCGAGATTCACGACCGCGATACCATCGAGCAGGGCTTGGCACAGGGGCGCTGTGTGGGGCAGACTGTGATAGCTCGGCTGGATGAAAAAGCACCTTGGCCGAAACATTGACAAGAATGGAAAAACGCTCTCTCCTTGCCGAATAAACAATCCTTCAAGAGATTTTGGCTGCCCAAAATTGCGTTTAAATGCCTTTGCGCTTGGTAACAGCGGTTGAGTCCCAGCGCTTTCGCACATCATCTTCTTCGGAGTCTGCGAATTTTGAGATTGTTTTAAAAATGGGAGCGGCCGATTTCAGTCTGGAAACGGTCAGCAGCCAAGAGGCAGAAGACAGAATCAAGCTCTATCAGCGCTTTTTAAAAGACAAATCGGCGGCCCAAATCATTTCTCAGGTCTCAGAGGGGTATGAACTCTTCTTTTTGACATGGTTGATGGCGAGCCTGATTCTGGGACTGGGACTCTTGCCCCTGATCGCCATTTTTTGGGTCTTAAGGCCCAAAAGTGAGCCCGGTATTGATTCAAACCCGGATTCAAACCTGGATTAAAAAACTTGGCAGCTGCGCCCACTGCCGGTAAGATTAAAACGGTGGATATAAATCGGTGGATTGCCGAAAAAAGGAGCCTTGATTTGTGAATTCCCCCACTGCACTTTTAAAACCCTCACTCTTTCGCTCGCGTGCGCTGTGGTTCTTTTTAATCACGCTCTTCATTTCGCTGGCCGTGGGCCAAAAAGTTCAGCCGGTCTGGACCGCCGACAAGATCACCTTGGATATTAAACAGGTGGGGCCGCGTTTGGCCTTTGTCTATCAGGGCAAACAAAAATACCTGCCAGAGCCCCTCAATGCCTACGAAGCCTCGCCGCTGAACCCAGCCAAACTCAAGGCACTGCAGGCCCAAAACAAACAGCCCCAAATCGAAGAGGATTTTGTCTACCAAACTGAAGTCAAAAACGGCCAAGAGGTCAAAAGCTATTATTGGCTGCGCGGCAAAAAGCACTGGAGTTTCTGGTCGCTGCTGCCGGCGTTAACGGCCATCGGCCTCTGCTGGATCACCCGCGAACCCCTCACGGCGCTCTTGGGCGGAATTCTGACGGGGGCCGCCCTGCTCGGGCAATTTGACATCACCGAAGAGGTCTTTGTGCCGAGTTTGGCCAATGAGTCTTCGGCCCAGATTTTGATCCTCTATCTCTGGCTGTTGGGGGGGCTCATGGGTCTCTGGTCGCGCATGGGTGCGCCACAGGCCTTTGCCGAAATGATGAGCCGCCATGTGGTGCGGGGGCCGCGTTCGGCCAGACTTGTGGCCTGGTTTTTGGGCGTGATCTTCTTTCAGGGCGGCACGATCAGCACGGTCTTGGTGGGCACCACCATCAAACCCCTGGCCGACCAAGAAAAGATCAGCCACGAAGAGCTTTCGTTTATTGTCGATTCCACAGCCTCTCCCATTGCCTGTCTCTTGCCGTTTAATGCCTGGCCCGGCTATGTGCAATCGTTTATCTTTGTCGCAGGCATTCCCTTTTTGGCCACCGAAGCCGACCGTTTGGCCTTCTTTTTTAAAACCATCCCCCTGAGCTTTTATGCCATTTTGGCTGTATTCAGCACCTTTTTGCTGAGCATCGACAAATTGCCGTTTATGAACAAACAGCTCAAAACGGCGATCGAACGGGCCCGCAGCAGCGGTGAACTCGATGCACCCGGTTCACGTCCACTCAGCGCGCCAGAGATGCACCTCAGCAAAGTCCCCCAAGGTTATACACCCCATATTATCGACTTCTTTTTGCCCCTGAGCGTCTTAATTGTCTTGGCGATTGGCACCTTTGTCTTTCTGGGCACGCCCAAAATCCGCTGGGCCTTTGGTGCTGCACTGGTGGTGGCTGCGGCCCTGGCCGCTCTGCGCGGAATGAATCTGATGGAGATCGTCGAAGGCTTTGGCGAAGGCCTCAAAGGGGTGGTGGTCGGCTCGGTGATTCTCTTGCTGGCCGTGACAATTGGCGGGATTGCCAAAGCCACGGGCGGCGGCAATTATTTGGTCGAATTGCTGGGCACGACCTTGCCCTTCTGGAGTTTGCCGCTTTTGCTGGAATTGCTCACGATTGTGATCTCTTTTTCGACGGGCACCAGTTGGGGCACCTATGCCGTGGCCTTTCCGCTGGCCATGCCATTGGCCTGGGCCGTGGCCCAAAGCCAGGGCCTGAGCAATCCCGAACTCTACATGATGCTCTGCTTTGCAGCGGTCATGAACGGCAGTGTCTTTGGCGATCAGTGTTCCCCGATTTCAGATACCACAGTTCTCAGCGCAATGTGTACCGGCGGCGATTTGATGGATCACGTCAACACCCAATTGCCCCAGGCAGTGCAAGCAGCGGCTTTGGCGGGGGTAGGCTGGACAGTCATGGCCTTTTTCTGCCGCTGATTGTGCCGCAGATTCTGCCGCTAATCTGGTATTCAAAAAGCGGGAACTTGGTTTAAGCTGAATAGATAGAAGGTTGTCTATTTATGCAATTGACCCTGACGAAATCCAGCGAACGCTGGCTGCTGCTGACTTTGGCCTTGATTCAATTCACACATATTGTGGATTTTATGATCCTGATGCCCCTGGGCCCCCAATTGATGCGCCTCTTTCATATCTCTCCGCGCGAATTTGGTTTTTTGGTCTCGGCTTATACCTTTTCTGCAGGGATCAGTGGATTTTTATCTGCCTTTGTCGTCGATCGCTTTGATCGCAAAAAAATCTTGCTCTGGCTCTATGCCGGTTTTACACTGGGCACCCTGGCCTGCGCCTTGGCCCCCTCTTACCCTGTTTTAATGGCTGCCCGGATTTTAACCGGCTGTTTTGGCGGCGTTTTGGCATCAGCGGTCTTGGCTGTGGTTGCCGATGCCATTCCCATGGAACGCCGGGGAGCGGCCATGGGCATTGTCACCTCGGCGTTCTCTGCCGCCTCGGTGCTGGGGGTGCCCCTGGGTTTGTACCTGGCCAGCCTCTTTGATTGGCATGCCCCGTTTATATTCCTCACCGGTCTCTCACTGCTCGTCTTTGGCCTGATCTTCAAGGGAATTCCCGCTTTGCGCACCCATCTGCATACGCCGCAGCGCAACAATCCCCTGCAGGTTTTGGGCAGTGTTTTAAAAAGCCCCCCTCAGCTTTGGGCGCTGTTATTCACCGTTTTTATGATGATCGGACAATTTGCAATCATTCCCTTTTTGAGCCCCTCGATGGTGGCCAATGTGGGTTTTAGCGAGGCACAGCTGACCTTGATCTACCTGCTCGGTGGCGCAGTGACCTTAATTACGGGCCCCCTGATTGGGCGCATGGCCGACCGCTTCGGCAAACTCAAAATCCTCTCGCTCTTTTTGGCTTTGGCCGTGGTTCCCCAATTGTGGATCACCCATCTCGGGCCCACAGCTTTGCCCCTGGCCCTGCTTTTGACCACCAGCTTTTTTATTGTCTCGGGCGGGCGCATGATTCCTGCCATGGCGTTGATCACGGGCACAGTTGAGCCCCAGCGGCGTGGCAGTTTTATGAGCATCCAGTCGTCGGTGCAGCAATTGTCGGCTGGGGCTGCCTCGCTGTTTGCTGGCATGATTGTCGTCAAAGACGCACAGGGCCATCTTGTGCATTATGGGGTGATCGGCTGGATCGCAGCCATTACGAGTTTGCTCTGCATCGCAATGGCACCGATGCTTTTACTCAAGAGACCACCAAAACAACCGAATCAAACACCGAGCCAAATATAAGGGCAGTCCAGATTTAAAACAAGTCCGTCTCGCGGCAGGTATTTTTTTTTGATTTTTGGGTATACTAGAAAATAGTGCTCAAATTGAATAACTTTATAAAGTGAAAAACAGCGTTAAATCATGACAGGACTTAATTTTGATACGGGCAATTCAACGCCCAGAATTCAATACCGTCAATTGGCTGACGCAATCACAGCAGCTGGAAAAAAAGACGGAAATGAAGCCATTGTCCAAGAAAAAGACAAAAATGGCCAAACGGTCTTTGTGCTTCAACCTGTCAATGACAACGATGTCCAAAATTATGGAACATCTGAGCTCAATCCCAATATTGTTAAATTCAGCATTGATGTGAATCCCGGAAAAAAAGACAATGCCGAGCGGGTATTACACGCCAATACCCTCGCCACCCGCAATTCACTCGAAAAAGCATTAAAGACCATGCTGCCGCCGGCTTTGGCTGAGCGACCAGAAACAAAACACATTTTAGCCACAAGCATGGGCTTTAAAGACTACGACTCAATGTACAACCAAATCGCTCAATTGCCCCCCGACAAACAACAACAATTTATTGCGATCTTGACGAATTCCGAACGCTGGCAAACCGCCGCTCAGAATTTAGCCAAAGGCTTGAGCCAGGGGGGAGAGTTTCAATTTCCCGCGATTTTTGGAAGTATGGCCAAAGAGTTTCAATCTGTAGCAAGTGGTATGCGTGCAGAATTGAATGGACTGTTAAAAGGCCAAATAGACGAACTCTTTGCAGGCAAAGGAGCTCCCAAGCTCACCCCGCCCCTCACAGACAGCGCAGAGGGATCCGTCTGGTCTCCGGCAGCCTTGATGGGAATCCACAACAGTTTAAACAATATTAAAAACGAATCTCCCCGAGATTTTCAGCGCCTGCAAAACACCAATCCCACCCTGACCTTTAAACACGATACCAACCCCGCTCCCAGCAGCAGTGGCAATATTGCCCTGCAGGATCCCGTATCGCTTTTAACAGACTCAATGAAAATTGCCCATACCTCTTGTGCCGACTGCAAAGACCACACCATCACTGTCCGCGAAGGGGCTGTGCAGGGCAGTGCAGACAGCATTCTGGATACCCAAATCCTCGAAAAAATTGACCTCTTTGGTCGCACCAACAACAGCAGTTTTCCCGATCGGGCCGCTTTTGAGCGGGCCGGATTTAAAGGCGGGGTCAATCATTGGTATACCCTCAGTGAAATGAAGAGCCGGGAATTGGTCAAAGGCGATCCACCAGAGGTGGATTGTGATAAAGCCAGAGAACTGCTGGCAAAAATGAATGAGTCGGGTGATCCCAAACAAAAGACCTGGCGATTGCTGATCGCCATGGGCAATTCGATGGGCACCTTTCAACCAACACAGCTCAGACAACACCCCATTTTAAAGGAGTATCTCAAACCAGGCAGTGCAGGCTTGGATATGGAGAAACTTTGGTCTGTCTTTTTTCCCAATGGAAACAGTGCCAAGATCAGCCAAATTCAAGGGGCACTCGATGGCTTAATGACCAACGTCAGCCCCCAAGTCCTGGCGAACACCGTCTTTAAAATGGAACAGATGAAACAGGTCGAAGGGCTGCAAAACTTCCTCAACGAGATCAAACCGGGTCTGGCCAAAGACCTGCATAAAGATGGCACAATTGGCCCGCGGACGGGTGTGGCCCTCAAACGTTTAGAGGCCATTATGGCGCTCAATGCCCTCAAGCAAAATATGCCTCAGCCAATCACCCCCCAACAAAACCGCAAAATTACCGAGATTCTCAGTGCCATTACCAGCGAGCCCCTGAGCAATGAAAAATTACAATCTGCGCAATCAGAGATGAAGCTTCTCATGCAGGGTATTCCCGACCGCATTGTGCAAGAATCGCCGCGCAAAACGTTGCAACAGACCCTCTCACGTTTAATTGATAAAGTCGACGGTAAAATTGATACCGATACCACCAAAGATTTGGTCAATAGCTGGCTCAAAATTGTCGACACCAAAGGTGAAGGCAATATTATTGAAGATCTGGTGACCCACGAAGTCGGACACAATTTGATGGAGATCTTCAAAAAAGAACATCCCAATATTGATGTCGCCCGCGATTGGGCCGCTATTTCGGGGCGGGCAGACAGCACAGGCCCCGAAACCTTTACCATGGCCCCGACCACGGCCTCCTATTTTACCCAGGGCCAAGAAGAGGTTTCAAAATACGGAGAAACCAGCCCCAATGAAGATTTTGCAGAGAGCTATCGTCTGTTTATGAGCAATCCCGAAGAGCTCTATGCCAAAGCCCCCACCAAATTCTTGATTTTAAACGCCCTCAGTGGCCGCTTCAGCGAAGCCGAAGTCAAGGAGCGCTTTGGCATCGATGCCCCCGAAAAACTGACCCAAGCCTGGCAAAAAATTACGGGGCAAGCTGGTTCTCAATTCCATTTATCTGCTCCGATGTTGGAACAGCTCCACAAAACCTATCCCGAATTGGCGGCGGCAAGGGGCAAACCCGATGCAAGCATGACCACAGCCCAGGTGGGGGCTGCAATGGGGCCTCCTGTGCCATCCCCACTTCCAGCCACAAAACCAGAGTCGCTGCTGTCACCTCAACGCCTGATTGCCTTGGCCCAATTGAGCTCCCCCCCGCTGTCAAAAGAGCAACTCAATGCCGCTCACCAAGCTGTTTTAAAACTGGTTCAACACGTTCAATCCGGTGGGCCTGCATTGAGCAAAGAAAATATCCAAACCTTGCTCGGCGCAGACTTTGACAAACTGCCTGGCGCATTTAAAGCCATGTTAGACAAACCCGATTCGACCTTGATGCAATATCTCAACAACCCCAACCATTTCAGCCGCCAGAATGCTGTCACTTGGCTGCAGTCGGAAGTGCTCAATCAGATCATTGGCGGCCATGAAAAAGCCAATTCAACGGCCAGCACCTTTAAAAATCTGCTGGGCATGTGTACCCGCGCAGCCAAAAATGCGCAAAATATGCCCAATATCCCGCCCCAAAGACTCAAGGCTTTTTATGATGCCGCTTTGGCCCATGTCAAAGCCCAAATGGCACTCATGTCTCCGCCACCGCCTGTAAAAAGCGACCAAGAGATGATTGCCATTTTTGAAAATGCCTTGCGCAATATGAGCACGGGCTCAGATAAAGCGGAAAAGTATCAGAATGATCTCAAAGCGGCTTTGGGATTGGCTTAACCCCACTATTTAGCCCTGATTTTCAAAATAATATGAGGTCTCTTCAAAATTGCCCTGCTCCAAATAGCTGGTAGTAGCGCTAAAATTGCGCCCAAGTCCCTGTAATTCGCCTTGAATCGCCTGCCGGGCTTGCATGGCCTTGGCAATCAATACGGTATCCTGCTGCGAAAGTGACTCCAAACGTGTCATGAGAGCAGGTTCTGCTACGAGCAGAGGCAAAACAGCGGGTAATTTTTCCAGCAATTTATCGCGTTGATCAAGCAGCAAAAAAACAGAATCCAGATCCAGATCCTGCTCCTGGCCAGGATCTTTGCCAGGGCGCAAATGTAAATCCAAGGCCTGTGAAAGGCCTTCTAAATCAGCGAGCAAGTTCAAATGCACATCTTCAGCCGGCAAAGTGGCGTTCCTTAAATTCGGTATCCAATTTGCCTTCTGAGCGCATTTGACCGACCACACCCGCGACTTCATCCCAGGCTGTACGCAAATTTTCGAGTAAGCCGATCACTTCACGCACCCCGGCACTTTCGTGTTCAATATTGGCCTTGACCAAAATCCGGTACATATAGTCATAGAGATTAAATAAATTAGTGGCCAACTCTCCGCCAATATC
>JBIKWL010000076.1:0-27036 GCA_044356335.1 Candidatus Sericytochromatia bacterium | reverse complement strand
GGGGGGTTAGGTCTGGAGAGCCTAGATTCAGTGTTTCATGTGTGCCAATTTTACCTGTGGGGTCTGGCCAGTTCATCACTGACTCCAGTGAGAGGACCTCACAATTGGTGCAACCGGCTGTTTTGGGATAGTCCTGAATGCGGAATCCCCTATTCTCTTTGGCCGCTTGGCGCATTTTATCTGAAATGGGATTGCCCACAGAAACAGAAAATGGAGCAGGAACATATGCCACTTTGGGCGGTGCAGGAGAGGCTTTGGGAGCAAGCCAAAGGGGAGAGCCAGAAGGCAAATTTGAAGGCGCTTTAACCGCTGGTGGCTGCGCGGTACAAGACAACAAAAACAGCACCAGAACCAGCCAGGTTGTACACGCACGCCAAAAAAGGCCCTTACCAGCAGTCCACATCTGAAAACACCCCATCAGAGCTAAATTTCCACCAGTATCGCCCAAATGCGTTTTTTTTTGCAAGCACTGTATTTAAATATATTTGCGCATTTATTCAAATTTATCTGTCTTTAAAGCAAATTAAACAGACAAATCGCGGCTTCAGACTGAATTAAAAGCGGGATGTCAAACAGAATCAAACCAAACGTAGGTTTGAAGCAGGTTTAAAAGATTGAATCAAAGGTGGAAATGAAGCGTAAAAAATTGTAAACAACGTCCATCCATGCTCCGTTTAAACAGCTCAGTCAGGCTCTCCACCTGTTAATTTTGCGTTAAATCAGGTCATGTGCCTCTTTCTTTTTGGGATATTTCATGTTAGAAGATACTACGACCCGAGTTTCAGAGAGAGAGAAAGGAAACGACCCATGGGATTAGATGGCATCTACAATGTGCCTGATTTCCGCCCGCAGCACAAAGTTGAGCGCGCCAAAGAGAATGGCGAAGAGCGTAAACAGCAACAGGAACAGAACAAAAAAAAGAAAAAGCAAGACGAAAAAACAGAGGACCTGTTTGCCAGTCTCGCTGATCGCCTGGGCCAATACAGCGACGAAGAGCCCTTTCAGTTTTCAGGCTAAAGCCTTCCGCGCATCGAGACAGACAGCAGCAGTTAAATCAGGCTGGTGTATTGCAGCCACTCCAGCAGTGGCAAGAGCCCTGGAAAGACATTGAAAAAATTCACAGGTGCAAAACCGGCCCAGAACACGGCAAAGCTGCAGCAGCCCAAAACCGCACCCAGCGAAATCGGGCGGATGCGCGGCGCTTCCCAGTGGTCTGCCAGGGGCTCCATATACATCACCATCACAATTTTGAGATAGTAGACAATCGAGAGAATACTGGCCAGCACTGCCACACCCACCAAAAAGATCTGGTGGGCCTTGAGCACCGTTAAAAAGAGATAATACTTGGCAAAGAATCCCCCCAGGGGTGGAATCCCGATAAACGAGAAAAAGAGCAATGCCAAGCCCAGCGCTGTGAGTGGGTATTTTTTACCCAGGCCCGCCAAATCTGAAATTTGCACCAGCGACTCATTTTGAGAGCTGAGCCAAGTCAGAGCCGCAAAGATGCCGAGTGAGCTGAGCACATAGATCAAGAGATAATAGAGCAGGGCTGAAACCGCTTCATTGCCGGGCTGCAGGGCCAAAGCAGTGATCCCCATCAGCAAATAACCCGTGTGGGCAATGCTGGAATAGGCCAACATGCGTTTGATATTGCGCTGGGTATAAGCCAGAATATTGCCCCCCAACATCGTCAAGACAGCCAGAATGGCCACCACTTCGACCCAATAGGTCTTAAGTGAGATAAAGCCTTCGCCCAAAACCCGAATCAGCAGGGCAAAGACGGCTGCTTTGACAGCAGTGGCCATAAAACCTGTCACGGGCATCGAGGCCCCTTCGTAAGCATCCGGCGACCAGGTGTGAAAAGGCACGGCGGCCACCTTAAAGGCCAGACCGACCACCACCAGCAAAAGACCCATCGCGGCCAAGGGCTCGTGGGCATGGGTCGAAAAATAGCTGTGAATTTGATACAGGCGGGTCGAAGCCACAGAGCCATAGAGCAGGGCGATCCCATAGAGCAAAAGCGCGGAGGCCATGGAGCCCAAGAGGAAGTATTTAAAGGCCCCTTCGTTGGCTTTGAGATTGTCGCGGTCATAACCCACCAGAACGTAGACCGACATGGAGACAATTTCAAGCGCCACAAACAGGGTGATCAGATCACGGCTGGATGCCAAGAGCAACATGCCACTCAGGCAGAAAAAGAGCAAGGCCAAAAACTCTGCTTTGACCAGGCCCTCGCGCTCCAGATAAAAAGAGGCACTGAGAATGGTGATAAAGGTCGCCACGCTTAAAAGCAGCGAAAAGAAAAGTGAATAAGTATCTAAAATGAGATATCCACCCAAAATTTCGCCATTGGGGGCCACCGCTTTATATGCAGCAATCGCAGAGAGTGCCACAAAAGCCACACCCACCAAAGACACGTGGGGCAGCAGATAACGCTGCTTGGGTGGCAAAAACACACCCAAAAGCAAGACAATCAGGCCAAACAAGACCGGCAGCGAAACCGGCAGGAAAGGCAATAATTTATCCATGGATCTGGGCCTCACTTACAGGCAGGGTGTCTGAGAGGAGGCTTGGCTGGCTCACCTGCTGAGGCTGATGCAGCATCTGCAAATACTGGCGCACTGAAGCAGTGGTGCGTTCAAACACGGGCTGGGTATACAAGCCCATCAACACCACCGCCAGCACCAAAGGGGCCAGCACAATTTGGCGGTAGCGGCAAAGTTTGAGCGGTTCTGCGACAGGGCTTTTGAGCGGCCCAAAGAGCAGGCGCTGGGTCAGCCAAAGCATATATGCGGCAGACAAAATCAGGGTCAATCCCGCACCCAGGCCCAACAAAGGCACCTGGGTGGTGACACCCAATAAGATTAAAAATTCGCCCACAAAGCCATTCAGGCCGGGCACACCAATCGAAGCAAAGGTCATGAGCAAAAATAAGCTGGCAAAGAGTGGCGTTTCTTTGGCCAGTCCCCCCAATTCAGCAATTTCAGTGGTTCCGTAATGTTCTTCAATCAGGCTGACGAGCAAGAACAGCGCGCCCGTGGCCACGGCATGATTGATCATATGATAAAGAGTGCCCTGCAAACTGGCTTGGTTCCAAGTAAAAACGCCCAATACCAGCAGCGACATGTGGCTCAGCGAAGAATAGGCGATCAGGCGTTTGAGATCTGTTTGCCCCAGAGCAGCAATCGCGCCATAGACAATCCCCGCGATGGCCAGCAGCGAAAGCAGCGGCGCCCAGCGTTCGAGCAATTGAGGAAAGAGCGGAATCGTAATCCGCAAAAGGCCATAAATGCCCATTTTGGCCATCAGGCCCGAGAGCAAAAAGGTCACAACAGTGGGCGCTTCGCTATAGGTATCGGGCAACCAGGTGTGCAGCGGAAACAGTGGCACCTTGATCAAAAAGGCCAGGGCAAAGCCGAAAAAGAGCAGGCTGGCGACAGGTCCCATGCCCATCCGCATTTGGTAAAGCTGCGGCAAGGCAAAACTCCATTCACCGGTTTTGCTGTAAAACTGCACACCCAAAAAGAGAATGCTCAGCAAAAACACCAACGAGCCCGCCATGGTGTAAATCACAAACTTCAGCACAGCCTGCTTGCGTTTGGGGCCACCCCAAAGGCCAATCAAGAAAAAGGCCGGAATCAGCATCAATTCCCAGAAGAGGTAAAAGAGGAAGAGATTCAGGGCCAAGGTCGTGCCCAAAAGCCCGGCTTCAAAACAGAGCAAGAGGGCAAAGAAAGCTGGCGGGTAAGCGTTTTTAGAGAATTGGGCCATACACAGCGCAATCACAATAAAAATCGGAATCAGCAAAACCAAAAACAGGCTGATGCCGTCAATCGCAAGGTGGTATTCAATCCCCATTTTGGGAATCCAGGCCAGTTTTTCTTCCATCTGAAAACCCGCTTGAGGCTGGAAACGGAAACCCACCACAGCCGCCAAGAGCAAACTGATCAGGGCAATGCCAATTGCGGCGGGTTTCACCACAGACGCAAATTTGCGCGAGAGGGCCAGCAAAACCAAACCACCCACCAGTGGCAGAAAAATCAGAAGTGAAAGCAGGTGGTTCATAATTGGAAGACCCCCGGTAAATGCAAGACAAAATACACATAGGCCAAAATAAACAGGCCAAAAATCAAGTAATGGGCATAGGCCCGGAGTTGGCCAAATTGCAAAGTGCGCAGACAGAGTGAAAAGGCATAATAGCCCCAAACACCTGCACGAATCACGCCATCGATCATCACAGGCTCCGCCACTTGGCGACAGAAACGGCCAGCAGCCATGATCGGACCGACCACCGCAGTCTGGTAGAGGCTGTCAAAGCCAAATTTTTCATTTAAAAGCGCAGTCAGCGCATTGTCGGGGGCAGCAGGCACCTCACCTGTGATTTTGCCAAAGCGCTTGAGCGCCAATAAAATGCCCGCACCGGCCACCAACACTGAAGCAGCCATCAAGATCAAAGACAGGCCCTGGGCCGCAGGATCACTGACATGGTGTTCGCCATAAAGGGGCGCCAGCCAGTGCACAAACCAATTGGGCAAGCCCAAAGTGGCAGGCATACCCAAAAACCCAACCGTCACGGCACCCAGTCCCAAAAGGCCGAGTGGAAGTTTCATTAACAAAGGTTCAGGATGGGCTTCGTGCTCACCGCGATACGTACCGCCAAAGGCCAAGAAATACAGGCGGAACATATAAAAGGCGGTCAGCCCTGCCGTTAAAAGACCCATGCCCCAGAAGACAAAATGGCCTTTTTCCCAGAGCGACCAGAGAATTTCGTCTTTGCTGAAAAAGCCCGCAAAGGGGGGAATGCCCGCAATCGCAAGGCAAGAGACCAACATCGCCAAATGCGTAATCGGCAATTTGCTGCGCAAACCGCCCATCTTGCGCAAATCCTGTTCATGGTGCAGGGCATGGATGATGGCCCCAGCTCCCAGAAACAACGCTGCTTTAAAAAAGGCGTGGGTAAAGACGTGGAAAATGCCAGCGGCATAAGCGCCGGCACCCACGCCCATGAACATATAACCCAATTGGCTGACCGTAGAATAGGCCAAGACCTTTTTAATATCGTTTTGCACCAAGGCAATTGAGGCGGCCATCAGGGCGGTCAGGCCCCCAATCAGAATAATCAACCAAGCCACAGACGGGGTGGCGGTATAGACAAAGTGCAAACGGGCCACCAAATAGACACCGGCGGTGACCATCGTAGCGGCATGAATCAAGGCGCTGACAGGGGTCGGTCCCGCCATGGCATCGGGCAACCACACATGTAAGGGAATCTGAGCAGATTTACCCAAAGCACCCACCAAGAGCAAAAAGGCAATCAGCGGCAGGCGTTCGGCGCTGGTCTGGCCGATATGGGCCTGTATGCCAGCAAAGTCAAAGGCACCGGTTTCTTGAAAGAGCAAAAAGATGCCCAAAATAAAACCCAAATCGCCGACGCGGTTGAGCAAAAAGGCCTTGGTGCCCGCGCCTGCTTTGGCAGCGTCTTCAAACCAGAAACCAATCAAGAGATAAGAACAAACGCCCACCCCTTCCCAGCCCATAAACAGACCAATCAGATTGTCTGAAAGAATCAGCAAGAGCATTGAGCCCAAGAAGAGATTGAGGTAAGCAAAATAGCGGCTGAAGCTGCGATCGCCTTGCATATAACTGGCTGAAAAGAGATGAATCAGCGTGCCAATAAAGGTGATCATCAGCAGCATAATGCCAGAGAGATGATCCATCACCAGACCGAGTTCAATCTTAAAGCTGCCGATATCCATCCAGGTTAAGAGCGGACTGTGCCAGACGCGGGAGGGGTCTCCCATCATCGGTAAAAACAGCAAGAAGGCCAAGACGGTTGCCAGCAAGGGGCCTGCACAACCAATCGCTGTGACCACCCGTTCAGAAATACCGGTTTTGTTTTGCGCATTGTACAAGGTGCCTAAGCCTAAAACCAAGGCTCCGGCTAAAGGCAATAAAACCACCAGATTCAAGAGGGAATTGAGCTGCAAAGAGGCTGCAGGGAGTGAGGTATGGGCAGTGGCGTGTAATAACATCTGACTCAGCCTTTCAGGGTGTCGAAATCATCGACATTAAGGGTCTGACGGTTTTTAAAGAGCAAAATAATCAGCGCCAAACTGATCGCCGCTTCTGCCGCGGCAACGGCAATCACAAAGAAGACAAAGATATGGCCATCCAGCTGGTTAAAAAAGCGCGAAAAAGCCACAAAACTCAAATTGATTCCGTTGAGCATCAGTTCCAGCGAGAGAAACAGGATAAAAATATTTTTTCGGCTAATAAACCCAGCCAACCCCAAAAAGAAGAGAATCGCACTGACCGTTAAATAATGTGCTGGTCCGAGCATCAGGCCCTCCGCTTGGCCAGGGCGACAACGCCGACCAAGGCCACCAATAATAGTATCGAGATCACTTCAAAGGGGAAAAAATGGTTGCGGTAAAGCGCCAAACCAACCGCTTCAATCGACCCATAACCCGCTTGGGTCTGGGGAAAAACGGCATTGCCAAACTGCATCGTAATCCCGCGCTGAACCAGAAAAAAGATCGGGCTGAGAAAGAGCAAAGCGAGCAAAACGCGGGTTTCGATCTGCTTTTCGGGCGGCAAATGAATTTCTTTGACATTGAGCAACATGATCACAAAGACCATCAGGGCCATAATGGCACCTGCATAGACCAAAATCTGGATCACAAACAAAAAGTCTGCCGAGAGCAGGGCATAGAGACCGGCCAAGGCAATCAAGGTCATGACCAATGACAAGGTCGCGGAAAGGGGGTGACTGCGAGTAATAGTCAGAAGCCCACCTATGACGGCGATGACAGAAAGAATAATAAAGTAGGCTGTTGTTTCCATGTTCTTTGCTTCGATGCGTGTCTTTCAGATTGAAACAGGCTAACACATTATAACGGATCCCCCTGCTGAGCCCAATACGTTGCAAGCCCGAAGCAAAAAGAAGCTGTGTCAGAAGCCCCTTTCGGGCTATGTGACTCAAATAAATGGTGGTATACTCGTTTAACTGGCAGTGATATACGATACGCAGCGCTTACGGAGGATTAAATACATGGCTTCTATCATGATTGTCGATGACTCAAGCGTCACCCGGAAGGTGATCAAAAAGCATATCGGCAGCGGCCCTTACGCCAACCTCAACCTGATTGAGGCCTCAGACGGAGAACAAGCCCTGGAGACATTTAAAGGCGGCGCTCAGCCGGATGTGGTCTTGAGCGATTGGAATATGCCGAAAATGAATGGTCTTGAGTTTGTCAAAAAGCTCCGAGAATATGAGACTTCAATTGGTACCGAGCCCGAGAAAAAAGTCAAAATCATTATGATCACCACCGAAGGCACCATTGACAAAGTCACTGAGGCCATGGAATCGGGGGTCAATGAATATATTGTCAAACCTTTTACCGCCGACACTCTGAATAAAACCCTCAAAAAGGTCCTGCCTTTGCGCGTCTGAGGCAGAAAGGCATGTCTGTGGCCTTACAAGAACGCTTTATTCAAGCTGTTTGCACATCGGTGAGCAGCCTCTTCAGCACCATGGTTCCCATGGATGTGGATACTTCCCATGCCTCCAGTCAGGCCAGCCCCACTGCGCAAGGGTATCCCCAAGATCTGGTGGGCACCATTGATATCCGGGGCGGCATCAGTGGGAGTATTTCCATCCTGCTCTCTTACCCATTGGCAATCTCAATGGCTTCTTTGATGCTCGAAGAAGAGATCGATGAGGTCAATGAAGACGTTTACGAAGCAGTTGCAGAAATTACCAATATTATTGCAGGGGGCATCAAAACCTCCCTCTCTCAAAATGGGCAAGCCTTTTTACTCGGGTTGCCTCAAGTCTTTGATTTGGGGCCCGAATCCAATCAGGTTTTTCCCAAGCCGGGGAAAGATCAGACCCCCCTTTCGATCCCGATTCAAACCGGACAAGGGGCTTTTTGTGTCGCTTCTTTGCTCCGTGAAGAGCGTTCCCTTTGAATCTTTCGCCCGTGCTCACAGAGGTTCAGGCAGATACCCTGCAAGTGGTCTCTTTTCGCTTAGAAAACGAGATTTATTCCTTGGACATTCTCTGTGTCCAAGAAATTATCAAGGCCCTGCCGGTCACCCAGGTTCCGCTTACCGTGGGCTGGATCGAAGGGGTGATCAATTTAAGGGGCCAGATTTTGCCCCTGATCAATTTGGCCTCACGGTTGGGTCTTAAACCATCCCCCTATCAGCGCGATACCCGTTTTGTGATTGTCAGGGGACGCGAACAAAATGTCGGTCTGGTAGTGGATGAAGTGCAAGAGGTCTTGCGTTTGCCCGTCTCTTTATTGGAGCCTGCTCCCACCACTGCTGTGGATAAAGACTATATCCAAGCGGTCTGCAAATATGAAAATCGGCTGGTGATTGTCTTGGATTTGCCCAAAGTGCTCTACGATAATAAGCCCCGCCCGGAAACACTACAGGAGGTTATATGAAAATTTTTGCCAAATTGCTGGTTGGCTTTGGGATCACCTGTGTGTCCCTTTTATTGGTTCTGCTGATCAGTTTGGTCGGTCTAGAACAATTGAACACAAAACTCGAACAGGTGTACAACACCATTGATAAAAAAACCAAAACCGAACAAGTGATTCAAACCTTTGAAGAAAGTCAAAAGATTCAGCAACAGGCGACCTTTCAGCTGATCGTTGTCTTCTTTGGCGGTTTGGCCTTCTCATTGGTGATCGCCGTTTGGCAAGTGCGCCAAATTACCCGCTCGCTCAAAGAAGTCAATCAGGTTGCAGCCTCAATTGCAGGTGGGAATCTCAACCGGGTAGCCGTCGTTAAAACCAAAGATGAATTTGCCGAATTGGCCCATACTTTTAATGAGATGACCCACAATCTCAACGAAAAATTTGCCCGCATCTTGGAAACCTCCAATAAAACTGCGCAATCCTCCAGCGAAATCCAGTCATTGTCCCGCGAAACCGCAGCCGGGGCCGCCAAACAAGCCTCTGCCATTACCGAGATCTCCGGTTTTATGGAAGAAGTCAGCCGCTCAGTCAAAGGCATTGATAACCAGGCCGAGGCTCTGGCTTCTCGCGCAGGTGAAACCATGCGTCAAATTGAGCAGGTGGCCCACAACCTCTCTCAGTCCACCCAGAGCATTACCCGCCTGTCTGAAGCCAGCGATCAGGTTTCCGATGTCGTCAGTCAAAACTTTCGGGCCTTTGCAGAGATCAAAGAGAGTGCTGAATATATCAGCCGGGGCACCGGAGATACGTCTGCGGCCATCAATGAACTCTCCGCCAGTTTCAACGAGGTTTCGACCAGCTTGCAAGAGGGAGCCAAATTGGCACTGGATATGCAAGAGGCCGCCTTTGAGGGCAGTGCCGCTGTGCAAGAGACGATCAGTGGCATCAACCACCTCAAAGAAGTCGTACTCGAAGCCTCCAAAGTCATTGAACACCTGGGCTCCAGCACCCAGAAAATCGGCGAGATCATCAACGTGATCGACGATATTTCCGACCAGACCAACCTGCTGGCCTTGAATGCCGCGATTGAAGCGGCCCGCGCCGGTGAACACGGCAAAGGTTTTGCGGTGGTGGCCGACGAGGTGCGCAAATTGGCCGAACGTTCGAGCCGAGCGACCAAAGAGATCTCGGATCTGATCCGGGGCATTCAGGTCGAAGCCGATGGTGCCGTCAAAACCGTTCAGGGTGGTGTACACCAAGCTGAGCAGGGCGCCAGGCTGGCAGCTGAAACCGGGGGCAAAATCAACCAGGTTATCAAAGGGGTTGAAAACACCGTTTCGCTGATCGAACAGATCAAAATCGGGGCCGAAGAACAGGCCCGTGCAGCGGAACACATTGCCCACCGGGCGGGTGAAATGAACCACCAAGTCAGCAAGGTCACTGAGGCTGTTAAAGCCCAGGCCTTTAATACCGAAAACACAGTGCAGACGATTGAACAGGTGCGCCAAATGATCAAACAGATCGTGCAAGCCACCCAGAATCAAGAGGACAGCAATCAGCAGATTGTCGAAGCGGCCACCAAGATCAACGAAGCCTCCCATGCCATTCGCAACGACACAGCGCGGCAGGTCACCTCGATTGAACGCATCACCTCAGCCATTACCGAAGTCGAAAAAATTGCCGATGGCAATGAACATATTGCCCATCGCACGATGGACTCAGCCCAAGCCGTGGCTGAATATGGTGAAGAGCTGCGAGAAATGGTGCAAGAGTTTCATCTCGCCCCCATCAATAATCTGCCCCGCAAAAAGTATATCAACCAGCTCAAAGGCGGTGGCGGCAACGTCAAAACGGCCCGACTGGGAATGCTCGAAAGCGGCAGTTAAACAGCCTTTAAATGAAGAGGGGCCATTCTTAAGATGGCCCCTTTTTTCATGGCCAAAATCATATCACAAGCTCTTTTTGATTTCAGGCTATAATGGGGCATGTCTCCTGCAAGAACCCCTCACCCGCATTTTAAAAGCTGTCTTCCCCTGCTGCTCTGTTTGGCAGGAACCCTTGTCTGCGGCTGTGACCCACCTCAAGAAGAATCTCTCATTTCAACAAAATCCTCGGCCTCAGCCTCAGCAGCCTCTTTTCAGGTCCAAAGTGGGGTTCGCGGGGGTATGCGGGTGGTCGGAAATACCTCCCTGCCGAATACCTTTAATCCCTATATGGCCTCTGAAAGCTCTTCTCTGGCAGTCATTTACCGCATGTTTTCTGGTCTCACTCGCCTCAATGCCGCCACCCGACAGATTGAACCCGATCTGGCTGAGTCGTGGGAGATGAGCGCCGACCAGCGGGTATATACCTTGCAATTGCGAAAAGATCTGAAATGGTCCGATGGCATGCCTCTGACCGCCGCCGATGTCGTTTTTACCTATAATCAGATCATTAACAATCCCGGCATTCCCAATAATTACCGGGATTTTTGGAGTTATCAAGGGTCTTTTCCCAAGGTCGAGCAAATCAATCCGCGACAAGTCAAATTCACCCTCAACCAGCCCTTTGCACCTGCGCTCTATAATCTGGCAGCCCCCATTTTGCCCCGACATATTTTTAAGACCAAAGACAAGCCCGATGCCCAGAATCAAATTGCCTTTAACCAGATGTGGGGTTTGACCACCCCCCCGGAACAGATTATTGTCAATGGCCCCTGGAAACTGGGGCGCTACCTGGCTGGGCAACGGGTTGAGCTCTTACCCAATCCCTTTTATTACGAAAAAGATGCCCAAGGCCAGCGCCTGCCTTATCTGGAACAATTGATCTTTTTAGACGTACAAGACGCCAACAGCGCCTTGCTCAAATTCCGCGAAGGAGAAACAGACGTCTATGATTTGCGTCCCGAAGACTATGATCTGCTCAACAGAGAGCAAAAATCTGGCAATTTTAAAATTCACAATCTCGGTGCCAACCCGAGCAGTTTGTTTATTATGTTTAATCAAAGCAGGGCCCGCAATCACCAAAACAAACCCCTGATTGATCCAATTAAATCGGCCTGGTTTCGCAACCTGCAATTTCGCAGGGCCCTGGCCCATACGATTAACAAAGAGGGTCTGATCCAGAGCATTTACAAAGGCCGGGCCGTAAGCCAAACCACCCACCTCAATCCCCACAACCCCTTTTTTAATCCCCATATTCCCGACTATGGCTATGCGCCCGACAAAGCCCAAGCCTTGCTCAAAGAGGCTGGTTTCAAATTGTCAAAAGAGGGACAACTCTTTGACCCCCAAGGACACCGTGTCGAGTTTGAGTTGACCACCAATGCTTCCAGCACTGAACGGGATGCCACCTGCGCCATTTTGCGTCAGGAATGGGAGAAGTTGGGAATCAAAGTCAATTACCGCCCCCAGGCCTTTAACAGTCTGATCAGCCAAGTCCATGAGACCTTGGACTGGGAAGTGGTCTTAATGGGCTTTGCCGGCAGCTCTTTTGAACCCCATTTCAGCAGTTCACGCTGGAAGCGTGATGGGCGCATGCATCTGTTTAATTTGGGTCATCCCAACCGCTGGAGTGCGCGCCAACCGACCCAATACACAGATTGGGAAATCGAGATGGAACAACTTTATACCCAGGCAGCCATTACACCCGACTTTGACAAACGCAAGGCTCTCTATTGGCAGGCCCAGGAACTCGAACGCAGACACCTGCCTTTTCTCTATCTGGTCAGTGAGCTTTCACTTTTGGCTGTCCGCGGCAATCTCGGCAATGTCTACCCCTCGATCTTTGGCGGCAGTGGTCTCAATCAGGTCAATTGGAACTCCCAATACCATTTTATTAAGCCTTAAATGGCCCCTCTCTGGGCAGGCTTTGATTGACTGTACCTGTGGTTCGTGCTATATATGAACAGTGATTTTTTGTGCAATCTGCGATCAGGATTGCTTCTTTGACCCGAAAGGAAACCGTTGTGCAAACCGCTTTAACTTGGATCCAATTAATACTCTCTCTGGCCCTGATCGCCGCCATCTTAGTCCATCCCGCCAAAGGTATGGGACTTGGCAGCATGGGCGGTACCGCTCAGATCTTTGGTAGCCAGAAGGGGGCCGAGTCCGGCCTGAACAAAATCACAGGTGGCCTGGCTGTGTTATGGGCGCTCGTCGCCATTTTGCTCTCCAGCCCCTTGATTAAGTAACCCCCACAGAAAGGTGACAGACGCATGGTGCCAGCTGCCCGCTTTCAGAAACTAATTACTGCTGGGGTTCTTGCTGTATTGCTTCCCCTTCTCGCAGGTTGTCCCACGCTGCAAGAAGATGACGCTTCTGCAGCATTGAGTATCGACAGCTCAAAGATCAAAAGCCTTCCCTTGCCCGAGAAATATGAGCCCGTTATTGGCAAGCGTGATGGAATCCGGATTATTTCCAGTACCTCTCTGCCCAAGACCTTTAATGCGGGTCTGGCCGCAGAGACATCCACCACCGATGTAATTGGCCAGATGTATCTGGGTTTGGTGACCACCAATGCGATCACCACCAAAGAAGAGCCTTCTTTGGCTGAATCCTGGGTCCTCAGCCCCGATAAACGCACCTATACCCTCAAATTGCGTAAAGATCTGAAGTGGTCAGATGGTCACCCCTTAACCGCCGATGACGTGGTTTTCACCTATAACGAAATCATCGACAATAAACACATTCCCAGCAATTACCGCGATGGCCACCTGATCAAAGATCAGTTTCCCAAAGTGGTCAAGATTGATGATCTGCACGTCTCTATCACCACGCCCGAACCCTCTGTGCCTTTCCTGCGTGGTTTGAGTGATCCGATTATGCCCAAACATATTTTTGAAGGCACCACCCGTCCCGACAAGGATGGCCGTGTCAAGTTCAACCAAATGTGGGGCCTCAACAGCAACGTCAAAGAGATCGTGGTCAATGGGCCGTTTAAAATTGCCGATTACCGCTCAGCCCAATGGCTTGTTCTCGAACCCAACCCCCATTATTACCTCAAAGACAAACAGGGCAATTCCCTGCCCTATTTGAAAAAGTTCATCACCATTGAGGTGCAGGATCTCAGTACCGAAATTATCAAGTACATGGCCAAAGAAACCGACGCGCTCTCCCTGCGCTCAGAGGATTACGATGTGCTTGAGCCGCTTCAGAAAAAAGGCAAATTTGAAATTGTCAATCTGGGTCCGGCAACAGGAACTCTATTTGTGATGTTCAATCAAAGTACCGCCCTCAATGATAAAGGCAAGCCTGTGGTCAATCCCACGCGCTCGACCTGGTTTCGCAATAAAAAATTCCGCCAGGCCTTGGCCCATGCCATTGATAAAGAGGGCATGATCCAGAGTATTTACAGAGGGCGTGCTTTGCCCCAGTACTCCCATATCAGCCAGCAGAATCCCTTTTATAACCCCAATACTCCCCAGTACCCGTATAATCTCGAAACCGCAGCGCAGAAATTGGCTGAGGCCGGGTTTAAGAAAAATGCCAATGACGAACTCATGGATGCCCAGGGCAACCGGGTTGAATTCAATTTGGTTACCAACTCGGGAAATACCATGCGTGATGCAGCCTGCGCCGTTTTGCGTAAAGACTGGAGCAAATTGGGTATTAAGGTCAATTACAATCCCGTCAACTTCAATATCATGGTCCAACAGATCGACCAAACCCTGGAATGGGAAGCCATGATGATCGGTTTGACCGGCAGCGCGATCGAGCCCCACTTCGGCATCAACAGTTGGAAACTCGACGGTCGCATGCATATGTTTAACATGGGCCATTCCAGCTATTGGAAAGGCAAAAAAGGTACCAGTTTTTCCCCATGGGAAGAAGAGGTGCTGGAATTGTATGAAAAAGCCGCAGTTGAATTTGACTTTAAAAAACGCAAAGCCCTCTATGGCAAATCCCAGGAAATCGTGGCAGATAACCTGCCTTTCCTCTATACAGTCAATCAACTCTCACTGGTTTCCTATCGTCAAAACCTCGGAAATATTTTCCCGTCGATTCACGGGGGCTCGGCCCTCAGCGTAATCAACTGGAACACCGACGTGCAGTATATCCAGGAGTAAAAGCAAAACATGTTCAGATACATTATTAAACGCCTGATTCAAATGATTCCGCTCTTGTTGATCATTTCGCTCCTGGGCTTTGGCATCATTCGTCTGGCCGAGGTCTTTGCAGGAGCGGATCCTCTGGCGCAAATGAAACAGAGCCCGACCGTCACGGCTGAAACCATTCGCAGAGAAAAAGCCCGTTTGGGCTACGAGACAGCCCATTCCGAGGAGATTAAACTCGCAGAAGCGAAGTATACTCCCACCAAAATCAGTGCCAATGCTGAAGTGGCCGATGACTCCATTACCGCAAAACTCAAAGACGGAGCGCCGTTGACCCGCTTGGGCGAAGACCAAAAAGCCAAGGCTTTGGCAGAGGGTGAATACCGCTTTGAAAACAATGTCTATCTCTTTCACCCCAGTGCGGTTGGCAAAACACTCGAACTTGAATACAGCACCCCCAATGGCTTTTTCATTCGCTATTACAAATGGATGAGCCAATTTATCAAAGGGGATATGGGTGAATCTTATTATTTCAAATCCCCCGTATCCAGTTTGATTCTCAGCCGTTTGGGCAGCACCCTGATTCTCGGTGTCGCCACGCTCATCGTCACTTGGCTGGTGGCTGTGCCTCTGGGGATTTATCTGGCGGTGCGCCAATACTCCCTGGTTGACCAGATCACTTCTTCGATCTCCTATTTCTTTATGGGTTTTCCAGACTTCTTTCTGGCGATTATCTTCTTGCTCTTTGCAGCCACAACCGGTTGGTTTCCGATTGGGGAAATGCAGTCGATCAAAGCTGCACAATCGAGCTTGCCGATTCAATTATTGGATCTGTTACACCACTTGGTCTTACCGACCTTGACCCTCTCCATGATCAGCATCGCCACCCTGCAGCGCCGCATGCGGGCCAATATGCTCGATATTTTGGGCGAAGAATATATCAAAACCGCAAGGGCCAAAGGACTGCCCGAGAAACAAGTGATTTATAAACACGCTGTGCGCAACGCCATCAACCCGATCATTACCCTTTTGGGCTTTGAAGTTGCAGGTCTGATCAGCGGTGCCGCGTTTGTCGAAATCATTTTCTCTTGGCCCGGTCTGGGCAATATGATGCTACAAGCGCTCTTGGGTACGGACTTAAACTTGGTAATGGCGGGCCTGATTATCAGTACCGTTATGCTGTTGCTGGGCAACTTGCTGGCAGACTTGCTGCTGGCCTTTGCTGACCCACGGATTAAATTGGAGGCCTAATACATGAGTACCCATTCTCTGGATACACAGATTGTAGACGCGCAGGAGGCGGTACGCGCCACTGCTGGTCTCCCAGCAATGACTTCGACCCGTCAAAAAATCTTAAGGCGCTTTTTGCGTCACCGCTTGGCGATTTTGGGATTAATTATCCTGACTGTCTTGTACATGTCGGCATTTTTGGCAGATATTCTCAGCCCCTATGGCATGAACTCCTCAGTCATCAACCATTCCCATTTCCCGCCTTCTCAGCTGCATTTCAACCATGAAGGTCAATTTAAAGGCCCCTTTATCTACCACGTACGCAAAAAGCTGATCATGGGTGAAAATGGCATTCCCTCCAGCCGCTTGGTGGTCGATAAAAAAATCCTTTACCCTGTGCAATTTTTTAGCAAAGGCGAAGACTATAAATTTCTGGGTCTTGTACCCATGAATTTACACCTCTTTGGTATTGGTGCTGCAGTCAATGCAAGCGGCCAACCCGCAACACTCTTGCCCGAAGAAAAACCCAATCGCCTGTATATTTGGGGAGCCGATATTCAGGGCCGCGATATTTTTACGCGCCTGCTCTTTGGGGGGCGAATTTCTCTCACAGTAGGCATTCTGGCGATTTTCATCTCTTATCCCATCGGTCTCTTAATGGGCGGCATTGCCGGCTATTTTGGGGGCATGGTCGACAACGTGATCATGCGTGTGGTTGAGGCGATTATCTCTTTCCCCAGTTTGTATCTCTTGCTGACCCTCTCTGCCACCCTGCCCAAAGGCTTGACCTCGATTCAGCGCTATTTGGCGGTAATCGTGATTCTCAGCTTTATTGGCTGGGCGGGCCAGGCCCGTATCTACCGTGGTCAGGTCTTGAGCTTGCGTCAGATGGAATATGTTGAAGCAGCCAGGGCTGTGGGCATGAAAGATATTCCGATTATCATCAAACACATCATCCCTCAGATGTCCTCTTGGATCATTGTCTCTGCGACCATTTCTATTCCGGCTTATACCCTCGGCGAAGCGGCCTTGAGCTTTTTAAGCTTGGGGATTCAGGATCCTGAATCCAGTTGGGGCCTTATGCTCAGTGAAGCCAAAAATATTGTCGCAGTGCAACAGAGCCCTTGGCTCTTGATTCCTGGCTTTGCGATTGTACTGACTGTCTTTGGTTTTAACTTCTTCGGCGACGGCCTGCGCGACGCCTTTGATGCCAAGAAACAGGTCTAGTATGAAAACGCGGATTATTGCCATTAGCAGCCAAAAAGGGGGGGTGGGAAAAACCACTACCGTCGTCAATTTGGCTGCATGGCTGGCCCTGCTGGATAATCGGGTCTTGGTGGTCGATTTTGACCCCCAAGGCAGTACCAGTCGCTGCATGGGACTGAGCCCCAACAAACTCACCCATGGTGGGCTCTTGGAAATGTTTCGCTGTGGCGCCCTCGAATTGCTCAAACAAGAGCAGATCGAGCCCTATATCTACAAGACCATGATCAAAAATCTGCACCTCCTGCCGTCCAATATCACCTCCACCGAAGATGAAATTTGGCTGTCTCAACAGGCAGTCGAAGATCCTGAACTCTTAAAAAACGCGGTGGATCTGGCAATTGGTCAATTTGACTTTATTTTGATCGATGCCCCTCCTTCACTTTCGGCTCTGCCGCGAATGGCTTTGGCTGCAGCCGACTCCATTCTGGTGCCTCTGCAATGTGAAGAAATGGCTCTGGGCACCATGCCCCGCCTGCTGGGACTGATTCGCGACTTACAGAAATCCAGCAACCGTTGGCTACAAATCGAAGGGATTCTGATGACCATGTTTGACCCTTCGATCGGCTATTCCCGCCGCTTACTCGAACAGGCCAAGTCTCATTTTCAGGGTTTGCTCTTTGACGCGGTTATTCCCCGTGACCCCCGCCTGAGTGAAGCCATTGCCGCTCACCGGCCCGTGGTCCTGTACGATATGAACTCACCTGGCTCTTTGGCCTATCGCTCCTTGGCTCAGCATCTGCAACAGAAATACCGGGTCGAAGCCACTACAGCCACCGCTCAAACCGCCTAGGATCATGCAATGGGAAGCCCTCTTGGCAGACCCATCTTGGCAAGAAATACAATCCCTCTGGCAAGCCCTGGCGGATTGGCCACCTAAGCTTGAACCCACACAGACAGAGCCACTGCCCGTACCCTGGGAACAACTGCGTCTCTTATTGGAATACACTTTATTGGCCCTGCAACCGCTGGTATTAAAACAGGTTCTCAGCGCTCAGGCCTTAGAAAATGTGCGTATTTTACTGCATTTGCGCTTGGACCGCCGTTTAGTCAGTACACAGGCCCGTCCCCCAAGCAGCCCCTATCAGCTCCAACCCGATCCCTACTTACGCCCCCAATACAATCGCTACCATGCCATGCAGGCCTTGGAACAAAAGATCAAGGACTTAAAACAAGCCCCTTTTTTCATGCAGCGTTTCTCAATGGCCGAAACCCAAAATATCTTGGAAGATCTCAATCTGGATTTGCTCGAAATCTATGCCCGTCGGCTCGGCCCAGAGGCACGAGAGAAACATTGGCCGATGGTTTTAGAGACAATCATTGCTTTGGAACTCCCTTGGGCAGAAAATAGCATTGCTCCTGCTCCAATCGAACTCAAAATAGCCCAATTTGCACCTTTGGCTTTGGCTGAAGATATCTTGATGCGCTCTCGCTTTTCAGGCGCCCTACGCGCAGCACTCTCGATCTTAAAAGAAGCCCAAGATTTGTCTCAAGCACTGCCCGCTTTGCGGCGTTTGGTCTTGTCTCCGGGTCAACACAGTCTCAAAACAGCCGCATTGGGACTCTTAAAAAAATTCTCCGAAGAACAGGTATGGGAAATACTCAGTTCTTTGCTGAAAGAAACAATGCCCGATTCTCATCAAGCCGAAGGATCCTTTGGCCAAGTCCGTTTGGCCTGCTTAGAAGTCCTGAGTCCATTTCAAAGCCCTGAGTATCAAAATGGGGCTCAACCGCTTTTACGAGAAGGTATTTACGCTCCCTATTGGAGCAATTTGAGCCGCTTAAAAGCAATTCAAATCCTGGCAAAATGGGGTCACCCTGGCTATCTAGAAGAAGTGATTGGAGCCCTCAAAAGTGCCCTGGCCCAAGATCACCGCGAAGAAACAGAAGCGGCTCTGGAAGCCTTAAAAACCCTGCAAGACCCCCGCTCGATTCCCATTTTAGTGGAATTATTGCGGCATCTCAGCCGCTCCGACACCGCATTGGAAAATTTGCGTCAGGCCTTCCACTCCGATCGCACCCCAATCCAAGAAGGCATCTTAAAGACACTCAAAGTCCTGGGGCACCCCCTGTCTTATGACCCGGTGAGCCAGCAATGGCTGCCGGAAAGTGTATTATAGTCTCAACTTAATGGCTGGTGACAAAGCCAGCCAATTCATCGGCCCAATCGACAGCTTCCAGATAAGCATCGACCACGTTGACAGGATTCAATCCCTGCAGGCGGACATTGGGCCAATCGGCTTTTTCATAGGCCAAAACACAGGACAATAAACGGCCGTAAGGACCTGTATGTTTCAAAAGAGCATCCTTGACCTCTTGGGCCAAAGGCACCTGGGCCAAGATATCTTCCAGGCTCATATCCATCAACGCATCCAAGACCGAAAAGAGGCCAATCGTAAAGGGAATCTCCGGACGTGGTTCGTGTAAATCTTCGGCCAGAATTTCACACATCTTGCCACGGATCATGGCGGTTTTGATCAATTCTGAAGGTTTTTTATCCGCTTCAGACAACAAGAGCAACGAGACCCAAGACTGAATTTGCTTGAGTCCAAGAAGAGTCAGGGCCTGTTTGATCGATTTAATTTCCGAACGCACGCCATAATAGGCCGAGTTGATCAAACGGATCAGTTTATAACTGAGTGCCACATCTTTTTGAATGATCTCTTCGACCTTATGAAACTCCACATCGGGTTTTTGCAAGGCGGCCAAAAGCTCCATAATCACAATTTTGGTGCCTGTGAGCTTTTTCTCTTTGATCACCTGGGGCTTAGAGAGAAAATAACCTTGAAAATAGTCAAAACCCAGGTTTTGGCACCATTCAAACTCTTCAAAGGTCTCGATTTTTTCGGCCAACAAACTCACCCGAGCGCTCATATACTTGTCGACCTGCTGAGGCAGCAAGAGCCGGTTCGTGGTCATCAAATCCACTTTGACCATGCTGGCGAGACCTGCCAGCCCCTCTAAACGGGCTGGGTCAATGACATCATCAAGAGCCAGGGTAAATCCCTGTGCTTTGAGATCCCGCACAGCATCAACCAATTCTTGATCCAAGACAATATCTTCCAGAATTTCCAGAATCAATTTGTCCGGCTGCAATGGAATAGGGTATTCCCCCATTAAAAAGGGGCGCGTCAAATTAATAAACGCCCATTTATCTCCGACCAAACGTTCAAGGCCAATTTCCAAAAAAGTATTGGAAATAACAACCGAAGTGGCGTGATTCCCGTCCAAAAAATCAGCACGGTCCATGTCCGCACTGCGGTAGAGCAATTCGTAGCCAAAGACTTCGAGATTGCGATTAAAAATAGGTTGGCGTCCAATATAAACTTCTGACATAAACTCACAAATCCTGCTTAATACATTATTGTATCAGGCTTTGCGGCATCTGCCACCCCAGGCACTTATGCAATTGGCAAAGTGGCCTGCATGGCAGGGCGCAGAGAAAATCCTTCATACCATGCCTGAAGCTGTGGCCAAGCCTCTTCCAGGGATGGATTTTGTTCTGGCAAAGCGGCCAGCGGTTTGCGAAAATGCAGCCAGCCAAAGGCGCAGGCCACAGCAATGGTCCCCAAATCAGGGGTCTGAGACAGATTTTCAGCAGACTGTTCTAATTGGTCAAGTGCAGCTTTGATTTTTTGGCCTTGGCCACTGACCCATTCTGACCAGCGCAAAGCCTCTGGCCTTAAAAAGGTTTCATAGCGAATTACGATTCCCGCATCCAAAATGCCGTCAGCCAATGCCTGCAGGCGCAAGACATGCCAACGTTCGGGTCCCGCTTTCGGAATCAGACGGGGGCAATCATTGAATCCATCCAAAAATTCACAAATGACACGAGAATCATAGATCAAGGTGCCATCGGGGCATTCCAGCAGAGGAATTTTGCCGAGTGGGTTTTTGGCTGAGAGACCCTTGTCCGGTGCAATCGGTGAGAGAGCCACCGTTTTTAATTCAATTTGGTCCTGAAGCCCCTTTTCATGAATCAAGACGCGCACTTTGCGCACATAAGGCGAAGCCAAAGAACCAGAGAGTTGATACATAAATACCTCTTTTTTTACGTTTGCAGTGTAACCTTTTGGTCTCACTGACGTTTGAATATTTGAAAGCTATGATGATAACTATGACAAATTCTACAACCAATCAGTCCAGCCTCCATCCCCCGGATGAAGCCCTTATGTTGCAAGTCTTGGAGAAAAACCAACAGGCTTTCAATCAATTGGTGCGGCGCTGGAAACATCCCCTGGTGAATTATTTTTACCGCCAGTTGGGAGATGCTGAAAGGGCTGAAGAATTGGCACAGGAGGTTTTTGTCAAAGTCTGGAAAACAAAAAAATACCAAGCCCAAGCCCGTTTTTCGACCTGGCTCTACCGATTGGCCTATCATCTGCTGGTGGACCATTGGCGCAGTCAAGGGCGCAGACCCACCCAATTCGAACCCTTAGAAGACAACGCACTTGAATTGCCCAGTCCTGCGGCGGGCCCTGAACAATTGGCGCTGCAAGCGGAAACCCGTCAACATCTCCAAGCAGCCCTGGAGACACTGCCAGCCCAACAAAGACAGATTTTGGTTCTGAGCAAATTTGAGGATCTCAAATACAGTCAGATCGCTGAAATTGTGGGTTGTCCAGACAATCAGGTCAAAGTACAGGTTTTCAGGGCTGTGCAAAACCTGGGGAAAAAACTCAAGGAGTTGATCAGATGAGCGCAAGCGAAAACTGCCCTGCACCAGAAGCGATTTTAAAAGCACTGGCAGAAAAAAACAATCAAGCCAGCGTGGAGCATGTCCACACCTGTTTGGTTTGCCAGCAAAAGCCTGAACTGCAAGCAGCGCTCAGTGTTTGGCAATTATTGGATGCCCTGCCAGAAATTCAGGTTTCAGGTGATTTTGAGGCTCGGTTACACAGCCGTTTAGTCAAAGAACAAAGCAGCCAATTGCGCTGGTTTCGGCTTGATATTTGGTTTGACTTTTTACACATCCCTGCTTTGGTGGCGGTTCTGGCCCTGCTTTTTTGGCAGCCGCTTGATTTACCCGCCACCCAAGCCCAGCATTGGCAGCGCCCCCAAAAAACAGAAAAGATTCAAAGCTCTTTTCCCGTCAAAACCGAACAGGCGCTGGGTTTGATTCAAAAAATATACCAACAGAGGAGCAAAAAAGGATGAAATGGATAAAAAGTTTGGTCTATCTGGCTTTATGTGGGATGGCCTTCCACATTTTTCTGAGCATGGTTGGATTAAATTGGCAGGATCTCTGGGATCTTCCCAGCGCTCTCTTGATTGTGGCGGGGTGGTTGTTCACACTGGTCAATTACCCGCTTTCTGAAATCAGCAAAGCCTTTTTACACAGCACGGGCTTGAATCAAGTGGATCAAGCTCCCAACTTAAGTGCGCTGATTCTCAAGAGCATCGGCCAAAATGGCCTGCTCGCTGGCGGGGTTTGCAGCTTGTTGGGTGTGGTTCAGGCCTTGGGCAATCTCGACGATATGAGTGCTCTGGGGGCCGCCCTGGCAATCAGCTTCTTGGGACTGCTCTATGCCCTCTGCTTTAATTTTGGTGTGATCTTGCCCCTGCAAAACGCACTGCAAAGACAGATTGGAACGGAGTACTAAAATGAAACAGGCATTTATCTATCTCCTGTGTTTTGGATTCTGGGGAATGAGCATGATGATCAGTGGGCAGAAAATTTTGGATTATTTCAGCTTTGATATCCTCCTCTGCACGGCTCTGGCCTGTTTGGGCTATTTGGCCCTTGTAAAAAAAGCGGAATTTAAGTTTTTGGGGCAATTACTCTTAAGCAGACCTTTGGAAATTGAGGATTTGCAACGCAGTTTAAACAGCCTGAAAAACGGCTGGTATTTCGTGTTACAGGTCATGTCTGCCTTTGTATTACTCCAGGGCATCAATGCCCTGGTTCATGCCGGAGACAAACAGGCCATGCAATATCTGGGTATCTGGCTGGCCACCGTGCTTTTGGCGGGTTTGTATCTGCTGCTCTTGCGCTGGGGATTCTTTTTGCCGCTCGAAAACAGCCTCAAACGCAGGCAAATTTTGCAAACAGAGCTTTAAAAACAGCAAATACAGCCCAAGATAAAAGCCCCGCAATAGCGGGGCTTTTGAGCTTTTAAAAAGCGGCTTAGGCCTCTTGTGAGACCCCTGTGAAATGGAAATCGCGCAGCTTAAGTGCGGGTACTGCCAATTTACCAAAATAGCCCTGAAAGGCATAAATCCGGTCGCCCAAAGCTTCGACATTGGCAAAGGCCTTGATCACCGACTCGTTATATCGCATATTGCGCAGCGGTTTGCTCAATTTGCCATCTTCAATCATAAAAGTGCCATCACGGGTCATGCCTGTGATGATCGCCTGTTTGGGATCGACCACATTGGAATACCAGAGACGGGTCACATAAATCCCACGCTCAGTCGAAGCAATCATGCTTTCGAGACTGTCCTGGCCGGGCTGCAACACAATATGGGTCGGGAAAGGCCCCATTGTGGCGGGTGGCATCAGGGCATGGCCCGTAGATTTGACACCCGATTTTTGTGCCATGCGACGATCGTAGGCCACATTTTTGATCACCCCGTTTTCAATCAAAGCCAAGGCCTGTTTGGGATGACCCTCGTAGTCAAAACCGGGGCCCAAGACCTCTTTGACAAAGGGATTGTCGATCAGAGAAATGCGCTCATCAAAGAGCTTTTCACCCATTTTTCCAGCGGTAAAGGTGCGATTTTCCTGATAGGCCATGCCGCCAAAACCGAGGTAATTAAGGAATTCCACCAATTCGATCACGGCACTGGGGGCCAAAACAACCGTATACGCACCAGGCTCTGCCGCCACGGGGTTTTGGCTCAGAATGGCCCGTTCCATGGCCTGTTCCGCAAGGGTTTCAACTTCCACTTCGCGCATATCGTGGCTGTGGAATTCTGCCCAGGCCGAGCCCTGATTGGGAGCCATGGCCGTATAGGTAAACGAAGCCGAAGTCAAAGACTGATAGGCAAACAGGCCTTTGGAATTCATCATTGTTAGCATTTGATCGCCATTGACCAACATGCCCGCCGAGGTCAGACCCCGTTCGATCGATTTTTTTAAGATCGGCGCCAAACGCTCAGCCTTTTCACTGGGGGTGTAGTCGATGGTGTCCTGCAGATAGGCATCTTGCATTTCGGGTGTCTCACGGGACTCCAGCACGGGCGTCCAATCCAGATCGGGTTTGCTGTGGCGGGCGGCCAGACAGGCTTTGTCGACCACCTGCTTGAGATTGTCGCCATCAAAGAGATTACAAGAGGCCACGCCCACCTGTTGACCAAAGGCCACACGCACCGTCAGGTCATACTCCTTTTGGGCCCCGTTTTGAGAGATATAATTATTCGTAAAACGGGTCGAAAAGGTTTTGCCGCCACTGAGAATCACTTCGGTTTCATCTGCGGGAGAATAGCGAATGGCCTCAGCCAGAATTTGCTCGGCTTTTTTCTTATTCAGCATAGCCCACACCTACTTTCACATTCTGGAAGCGGGCAAACGACACACCATGCCCCACACGGGCCACCTGCATCGGCTGGCCTTTGCCACAATTGGGCGTACCCCAGATTTGGTAATGATTTTGATTGGCAATCGCATCACAACTGCGCCAAAACTGAGGGGTAATACCCGTATATGTCGGATTTTTGACCATGCCCACAATTTTACCGCCTTTGATCTCCCAGCCCAGTTCGCCCCCAAATTGGAAATTCAGGCGCTTGTCATCAATCGACCAACTGCGGTTATCGGAGATCATAATGCCATCTTCGGTCGAGGCAATCATTTCTTCCAATTCCCAATTGCCAGGCAGTAAGTTGATATTGGTCATTCGCACAATCGGGGTGTGGTTCCAGCCCTGAGCGCGCATCGTACCATTGGATTCCATTTCAAAGCCCTCAGCAGTTTCACGGCTCATCAAATAGCCCACAAACTTGCCATCTTTAATAATGTCGGATTTTTGCGCAGGGGTGCCTTCGTCATCATAGCCAAAGGTTCCCAGACCACCGGGAGCCGTCGCATCAGCGACCATATTCACAATTTCAGAACCGTATTGGAAATTGTTGCGCTTTTCAGGGGTCAGAAAACTGGTACCAGCAAAATCTGCCTCATGGCCGAGTACACGGTCAAATTCGACAGGGTGGCCACAGGATTCATGGACCTGCAAAGCCAATTGAGATCCGCCCAGAATAAGGGTCTTTTCGCCTGCAGGACAGGCTTTGGCACTGAGCAATTGCACAGCCTCTTCGGCAATGCGCTGGGCATTGTCTTTGAGATTGAGCATGGGAATCAGCTCATAACCAGCCGATTTAAACTGGCCGCCAAAAGAGGAGGGGAAAGAACGAGACTGCACATCGGTATCCGAAACGGCAGTAGCAGAAAGTCCAGAACCCGTCTGGATGATTTCTTGTTCAATCTGACTGCCATCGCTGTTAACAAAGAGCTGCCATTCTTTCCAGAGGTCCATACCCGCTTCGGTAAAAGCAATGCCTTTAACCCGGCGCATCTCTTCTTCAGCCGCAAACAGAAAATTGAGTTTTTCTTCCAGGGCCACCCCAAAGGGGTCAATTTCACAGGGGGATTTCCAAACAGTCACAATCGGCGCACGGCGGGCCAAAACCACCGGCTTGTGATAGAGATGGGCCGAATCACGGGCCAGAGCAATCGCCCTATCAACCGCAATTTCGACCTTGGACTTTTTTAAATCGGGGTTGGCAGCAAAGCCCCAAGCCCCATCCACCAAAACCCGAATCCCAATACCCACTTCAAGGTGTTGTTTGATTCCGTTGACATTGCCATTGCGAATATCCAATTGCTCAGTTTGCAAACGAATAATCCGGGCATCTGCATAGGTTGCCCCGCGTTGCAGGGCCGTATCGACGGCCAATTGGGCCAAATCTCTTTCAATCACAGGCGTTCCTCAATTATTGAAGCGAATTGGTTTCACGCCAAAGCGCGAGCCAGTGCTCTATTGTAACCGGATTCCCCCCCAAGCGGCATGGGGTTCGCGCTTTCTCAAACAGGCCTTAAAAGAGGATTGAATAGATCTCCGAGGGCCCCAATTCTGCCATTCCGGCGAGGTCTTCCAAGATTTGCTCCTGGCTGCGCCGGGTCAACAAAGTCAAAGCCAAGGTATCATCCAAAAGATCTTTAAAAATAGCCTCGGGAGAAGGATGTAATTTGAGCAGATCCCCCTGGGTCTGCAGCAATTCCACCACATGGCTGGCCTGTAATTGGCTCATGGCCTCACGATTATAGGTATGTATATGCAATTCAAAACAATTTAAGCCAGCCGAGAGCGCCTCATGAATCACATGCTGCTCGATTTTGTTATACATCAAGCGCCAAAAAGGACGAAAGGCGATCACAGGATGAGAACGGTGGCTGAATTGGGCTTTGATTTGCTGCAAGCGCTCTACCTGTTGATCAAGCAGGGCCTGCAAAACCTCTGAAGCCTCTTGGGAAGAGAGGTGTTTGCCCGTTTTTAAGCGGGTAATGGCAGCTCGGCTCTGAGCCAGTTTCCGGATCCCCGCCTGCACCTCGGGAAAGGGCTGCAGGGCGGTATCAAAGGCCCATTTGCTCAAGCGGTAAATTTCACAATTGGAAATGGCCTTGACCGTGGCGCTGCGCGGTTCACTCAAAACCAGAGCCATTTCACCAAAAATATCCCCCGCTTCAAGCGTGGCCAAAAGGATATCGGGTTCTTTTAAAACCTGCACCTTGCCTTTTTTGAGAATAAACATCGCATCCCCGGTCTGGCCCTGGTTCACTATTTTGTCTTCCGGGTAAAAGGTCTGAAGGGTGAGATAAGGCGTCAGGGAATCAAAGAAAGCAACCGGTGCACCCTGAAAAACGGAGGTCCGGGCCAAGATATCATTCAGGGCCATTGAGGCTTGGGGAGCGGTATCTTGCTTGCTGATCCAAGCCACAAAATCAGGGTTGGGATCGAGGGTATGGCCATTGTCTTCATGGCCTTCATAGCGCAATTCACTCAAATTGCTTACCCAGAGGGCATGTTTTTGAATCAGGTCTATCTCCATAATCCGCCGCCCATTGCTGAGTAAAATATTTTGATT
>JBIKWL010000075.1:0-27078 GCA_044356335.1 Candidatus Sericytochromatia bacterium | reverse complement strand
CTACAAATTTTAGAGCGCTGGAAGGACATTGTCGGTCCCTTTATTGCGGAAAGAATGCAGCCCATTCGGATCGAAAATAATCGCTTAATTTGTTTTGTTACTTCCTCGACATTGATTCAAGAGTTCTCATTTTTAGAAGTTGATATTTTAAGAAAATTAGTTCAGTATGCTTTTGCCCGCGATATTGTGGGTATCCGTTTGACCACCATTCAAGAAAGTCAAAATCCAGTAACGAACTATATCGAAGAGAGTTGGAAACAGCGAGAAAAACATTTTCAGCTGCCTGAGGGAGTGCAATTAACCCTGCTAGAAATCGAAAAATTAGAATCCGCGACAGCAGATATTTCAGATCCCGAGACCAAAACCCGCACTTTTCGCCTCTTAAAAGCGATGGAGCTTAGAAAAAAAACCTTGTTAAAATCCGACTGGGTACTCTGTGTTCAATGCCAAAGTTTTTGGGAACCTGGGCATGGAGTTTGTCCATATTGTCAAAAATTATTAAAAAAATATTAAATTAATCATCTGTCTCTGGGGGCTTTTTCTTGGACTCATAAGGCTTTGCTTGATATACTAAAACTTGTAACAAAAAAAAGACATAGTTAAAAGAACAAGGGATAATGTTTCGCCCATGAGTTTTTCCCTCGATATCGACTCTCTCCCTACACTTCCTATTATTGTCCAACAACTCATGGCAGAAATGAATAATCCAAACTCTTCAATTAGAGATATTGCTGAGTTGATTGAACGAGATCAGTCGATGTCGAGCAAAATACTTAAATTGGTCAATTCTGCATTTTACGGTTTTTCCAAACGAATAGGGACGATTGGCCATGCAACCAGTATCCTCGGTTTTGAAACTGTCAAAAGTTTGGTTCTGGGGGTTTCTGTCATGGATACCTTCCGCATTCGAGAATTTAATATGTTGGGTTTTTGGGAACATTCAATTCAAACAGCCTCTCTTTCTGCTTTTTTGGCAGGTAAATTGCGTTATCCTCAAAAAGATGAGGCTTTTACAATCGGGTTGATTCACGATGTGGGCAAACTGATTTTTATGCTGCAATCCCCTGATATATATCGCAAAATTCAAAGCGAATACACACAATCGGGTACGCCCTTTTTGCAATTGGAACGCAAATATTTAAAAATGGATCATGCTTTTGCGGGAGCCCAGGTTGCAAGGTTATGGAATTTTCCCCAAGCCTACATTCAAGCCATTGATGGTCATCACAATCGCTCTTGTTTAAATGATCAGCCAGTTTCGTTAAGACAGGTTTTGTATTTGAGTAATTTATTGTGCCATTTGTATGCGGGTGATACCGATGACGCTTTGGATATCAAGGTTTTCAATCAATTGAATTTGAGCTTTGAGGAAATTCAAACTCATTTAAAATCAATGGATGCTGAAATCAAAGAGTTTTTAAAATATATCTCTGTTTGATGTTACCTCTTTCCTTTATTCAGCAAGCCGAGCAAATTTGGGATTCTGTTTATGTTGTGGGGGGCTTCCTCAGAGAGCGTTGGTTTGGACGGCTAAGCAATGATCTAGATTTGGTTGTACCGTTTGGCGCCATTCAAGGCACAGAAATCTTGGCCCGTAAATTTAATAAACCCTGGTTTATTTTGGACGCAGACAGAGATATTGCACGCATCGCTTTTTCTGCTGAGATTACTGTTGATATTGCCCGAATGTCTCCTGCTGGTATTGATGCTGATTTGGCTGCAAGAGATCTTTCAATCAATGCGCTGGCCTGCCCCCTTGTGGCTGAGCTTTTTTTAATTGAAATCCCTTTTCAGAAATTGCCTTGTATTGATCCTTGTAAAGGTCTTCCAGATCTGCAAGATGGGCGTATTCGGGGCATGGATAAGCGTAATTTTATCGAAGATCCTTTGCGCTTGTTGAGGGTTTTTCGTTTTGCCTCTACCTGTGATTTCGAAATTGCACAGCAAACATTGGCTTGGGTGAAACTATTGGCTTCCTCAATTCAAGCTGTTGCTGCTGAACGTCTACTTCAAGAACTGGACAAATTTCTTTCGGGAAAAAATTTAATAAATGCCTTTGAACAAATGGTAGAAACGAAATTAGCCCAAGAGATTTTCTCTAATGCAAAAAAAGATCAGTGGACGTCCAGTGTGCGTGTCTGGTCAGATTTGAAAAATATCATGCAAGCGCCTGTTTTGTCGGGCATCAAAATAGGTTTTGAACAACCGTTTGAGCATTATTTAGCAGAACCTTTAACAGGTGAGCGTAAACGCCAAGATCTATTATTTCTTGTCAGTCTTTTCTATCAGGATCTGAGCGATAATTGGCTTTTGTTTGCACGAAAAATTCGTTTGGGAGTAAAAGATACTGATTTTGGCTTAAAAATACTAAAAAACAAGTCAGAAATTGAAAAAATAAAAAAAAATTCCTCAAATAAATTGAGCCGATTTCGATTTTATCGCAAATGCCAAGAGACTGTTCCTGCATTGCTGCTCTTGAGTGTCGTTTTTAAAGAATTGGATTTGGACCAGTCAAGAGATGTGGCATTTATACATCTTATTCTGAGCGAATGTTTTGATTTAACCCATCCCTATTTGATATTCCCTTCCTTGATCAATGGTAATGATATTCTTGAACATGCAAAAATCAAACCTGGACCTTTGATTGGCAAATTATTGCTCGCCGTTCAAGAAGCCCAGGTTATGTCTTTGATTGCCTCAAGGTCTGAGGCCTTAAATTATGTCGATCGTTTACTTGCGAATGATGGCCAGGAGATCATCTCGTAATTTTTCGAGATTTTCCTGACTGTCAGCTTCGCAGTTTAAACGCAAAAGTGGCTCTGTGTTGCTCTTACGCAGATTTAGCCACCAAGTATCGCCAATGACAGACATTCCATCAATTTCAACTACTTCGCCTTTGGGAGCATAGAGATCCTGAATTTCCTGAATAACTGCATCGGGATCTGCCACTGTGGAGTTAATTTCGCCACTGATAAAATAGTTGCTGCGTTCAGCCAAAATTTCTGATAAGGTTTGGCCAGCTTCTGAAATCATTTCAGCAGTCAGAAAGACGGGTAGAGAAGAGTTGTCTGCGTACATTTCATCGGTGAATTTAAAATAAAAATGTCCACTGACTTCTCCCCCCATAATTGCGCCTGGGGTTTCTTTCATCTTGGATTTCATGAAGGCGTGCCCGACCTTCCACATAAAGGCTTTACCACCTGCTTCTTCAATCGTTTTTCTAACAAAGCGACTGCAGCGGACATCATAAAAAATCGTTGAGCCAGGATATGTTTTTAATATGTGACGTCCAAGTAGACCTGTCATAAAGTCATTATCGATAAAATTCCCTTTGTCATCGACGAAAAAAGCCCGGTCAGAATCACCATCAAAGCCCACACCAAAATCGGCACCTGTCTCCTTGACTTTGGCCATCAAATCGATCCGGTTTTCTTCCTCAAGGGGATTGGCTTCGTGGTTGGGGAAATTGCCATCGGGTTCAAAAAACATTGGAATGACTTCGATTGGGGTATTGGCAAACATCTTGGGTGCGACCAAACCGGCCATACCATTACCTGCATCCATGACCACTCTCAGGGGCTTTAATTGATCGAGTTTGACTTTGCTGTGAATGAACTTTACATATTCATCCAAGATGCCTTCCTTGGCATAAATCTCGCCTTTTTTCTCTACTGTTTTAAATTGGCCTTGGTGGAACAGGGCTTCAATATCTTTGATGCCGCTCTCTCCACCAATCGGAATGGCATGGTGTCTGACCATTTTCAGCCCATTGTATTTGCCTGGATTGTGGGAAGCTGTGATCATAATGCCGGCAGAAGCAGCCAAATGTTCGACTGCAAAATAGAACATATCGGTAGTGGACATGCCAATATGGTAGATATTGGCACCTTGTTCAGTAATACCGCGAGAAAGTGCTTCAAAAATGCTGGGGCTTGACGTGCGCATATCCTGCCCAATCAACACATTGTCTACTCCGAGATAGTCGACAAATGCCTTGCCAATTTGATAGGCAATTTCTTCATTAATTTCAGAAGGGTATACTCCCCGAATATCGTAGGCTTTAAAAATGGTTCCCATGGAAATCTCCTTTAATCAAATATCTCAAACTGAATCAGTATAACTTGCCACTCTGTTTATACAGAGATGGGCCAGTTTTCCACAATTTTTCCACAGCGCCGATTGCACAAATGGGGATGTGCAGGATCTTGGCCGATATCTTCGGCTTCAAAGACCCCCCAACAGCGTTCACATTTTGTGCCGGAGATGACTTCTATGCTGACAAAAGATTGGCTCAATTGGCCAATCGGTTGGGCATTTTCGACCTTTAGATATGAGACCATCATGACTTGGGTAAAGAGTTCCAGATGTTCTTGTAAATAGGCGCTCAATTGAAGTTCTTGATTGTCTTTCTCAGAAATATAGATACTGGCCTTGGCTTCTAATGAGCGTCCCAGTTCTTTGGCTTTGCGGGATTCTTCTAAGAGCAAATTGAGTTGGTCTCTGTAAGCAAAGATCCGCTCCCATTTTTCGGCTAAGGTATTATTTTGCCAAGCCTCGTTACCTTGGGGGTATTCTGCCAGTAACACACTTTCTGGCCAGGTGGCTTTGAGAGCTTCAGGCAGGTGTTCGCGGGCATCTTCAGCTAAATGGGTTAAAACAGGGGTGATCATTCCCATCAAAGCCTTGAGTACTTCCCAGAGCACGGTTTGCACAGAACGGCGTAGATTTGAATCAGGATGCTCAATATAGAGAATGTCTTTGACAATCGCGAAATAAATATTGCTTAAATCGATCACACAGAAATTTTGAATGATCTGATAAAAACGATAAAAGGCATAGCTATCAAAACTTTTACGAACCTGTCCTACCACTTCATTGAGATTGTGCAAAACATAGCGATCCAATTCACTCAATTCGGAATAGGGTAAGGCCTTTTCGGGTGTGAAATCATAGAGATTGCTGATAATAAAGCGAACGGTATTGCGGATTTTTTTATAGATTTCAGCCAATTGTCCGAGGGTATCATAAGATACTTTCACATCGCTGGAGTAATCCACCGATGCTACCCACAGCCTGAGAACATCGGCGCCATATTGTTCAATCACCTTGAGGGGTTCGACCGTATTGCCCAGCGATTTGCTCATTTTGCGACCTTGGCCATCCAAGACAAATCCATGGGTCAAAACTGTTTTATAAGGGGGACTGCCATGAGCCGCAATGGCTGTTAACAAAGAGGATTGGAACCAACCCCGGTGTTGATCTGAGCCCTCTAAGTACAAATCAGCGGGATATTGTAACTCGGGCTCAACCTGTAAAACGCTGGTATGGCTGGAACCCGAGTCAAACCAAACATCCATGATATCTGTCTCTTTGCGGAATGTTTGGCTTTGATAATCTTTATAATGGTAATTGGGGGGAAGCAGTTCTTTGGCTTCCAATTGCCACCAGATATCACTGCCTTTTTCTTCAACCAAATTGGCCACATGTAGGATCAATTCTTTGTCTAAAATGGCCTCCCCACTTTCAATATGGTAAAAGGCGGGAATGGGCACTCCCCAGACTCTTTGGCGGCTGATACACCAATCTGAGCGATCGGCAATCATATTGCTAATGCGTTCCTGTCCACTGGCAGGGATCCAGGTGACCGTTTTTACCGCATCCAGGGCATCTTGGCGAAAACCATCAACAGAGGCGAACCACTGTTCTGTGGCCCGGTAAATCAGAGGCGTTTTGGTTCTCCAGCAATGGGGGAAACTGTGAACAAAGGTGGTGTGAAAGAGCAATTTGTCTTTTTCTTTGAGTAAATCAATGATGACTGAATTGGCTTTTTCATAAAAAAGGCCTTCAAAACCAGGGGCTTCATCAGTAAAAACCCCTTTTTCATTGACAGGAGATAAGACACCTAATTTGTATTTTTCACCGGCAATAAAGTCTTCCATACCATGCCCAGGAGCGGTATGAACGCAGCCCGTTCCTGCTTCTGCGGTGACATGGTTGCCGAGAATGACCAGGGAGGTGCGCTCATAAAAGGGGTGTTGACATTGGAGGCGCTCTAAATTTTTGCCTTGGGTTTGCCAAAGTACAGCTTGGGTTTCTTGGCCAATCGTTTTAAAGACCTCTTCATGCAATTTGTCTGCGACCACCAAGACCTCTCCGCTTGTTGTTTTTACAAATGAATAGGTAAAGTCGGCATTGAGAGCCACACCTAAATTGGCGGGCAAGGTCCAAGGCGTGGTTGTCCAAATCACAAAAGAAATTTTTTCAGATTGTAGTATTTCCGGCAAATGCTGTTTTTCAGACTCGAGTAGAGACATTTTGACATAGATACTGTGAGAAGTATGGTCCATATACTCTACTTCAGCTTCTGCCAGTGCGGTCCGAGCGGCAATACTCCAATAGACGGGTTTGAGGCCTTTGTATATATAACCTTTGTTGACCATTTCTGCAAAAACCCGCAATTGTGCGGCTTCGTAGCGGGGATTCATGGTCAAATAGGGCTTGTCCCAATCTCCCATCAATCCCAACCTATAAAAGTTGGATGTTTGCCCTGCCAGATTTTGACGTGCAAAGTCCTGACAGGCTTGGCGGGTTTTTAAAGGGGGATCTTCAATTGTTTTTTGGTTTTTGGTGACTTCATGTTCAATCGGTAAACCATGACAATCATAGCCAAAGACCAATGGGGAGGGGTGATTATTGAGGGTTTGGTATTTGACCACCAGGTCTTTTAACACCCGATTTAAAGCATGTCCAATGTGGATCTTTCCCGAACTGAGATAAGGAGGACCATCATGCAAAATGAATTTGCTGCCAGTGCGATAGCTGAGGTTCTTTTGATAAATTTGCGCATCTTTCCAAAAAGTTTGGAGTTGGGGTTCTCTTTGAGCAGAGTTGGCACGCATCGAAAAAGTCGTTTGGGGGAGATTGAGATATTGTTTGTAATCCATGGCTGGACATCCTTGTATTAATAAGCGCAAATTTTCCTTCAATCTTAACACCAAATTCATAGGAGAAGCAGGATGTTCCAGCGAGGGATCTCGCTTAAATGAGGCGATCAAATCAGAAAAAAAGCAATTTTTTTTTCTGATTTTGAAGCTACAGAAAAAGCATACACCCGCTTTCTTTGTGTTCTATAAAATTAGCTTATATCAACGTTTTTGCGCGTATACTTTGTGTATTCTTGCTCTTAGATTATTGGCTCATGCCTGTTTGAAGGATCGGCAAGGCCTAAAAAATTGCAAAATTTGTTGATTTTTTTTGTTTTCAAGACTAGGCAATCGCTTAAATATGGCCTAAACTATGAACGTGAACCAATTGTACTGTTAAGGAGAGCACCATGAACAAAGAAGTACTGGTAAAAGAAATCGCTGAAAAAGCAGGCCAATCCCAGAAAGATGCCAAATCCTTCCTGGATGCTGCCATTGATGTGATTACCGATGCTCTGAAGAAAGGTGACAAAGTGACTTTGGTTGGCTTTGGCACTTTTCAGGTTAAAGAGCGCGCTGCCCGTGAAGGCCGTAATCCTCGCACTGGCAAGCCTCTGAAGATCCCTGCAAAGAAGGCTCCTGTATTTGCCGCTGGTAAGGGTCTGAAAGATGCTGTAGCCGCTCCCCCGCCCAAAAAAGGCAAGAAGTAAACAGCTCTTAGCTAAACAGGGAACCCAAACGGGTTCCCTGTTTTTTTATGTGTATGCAGCGAAACTGCAATTGAGTTTTCTGCGCGGTATTTAATAATTGCCCATTTGCAAGAGTTTATGATTCTCTTGCAGCAGTTTGCCCTCTTGTCCATGCCCATAGAGCGTGTAATGAATTCCGTGACTCCAATAACCGACTTTGCCTGCATAGAGCTTGGAGACAAAATTGGCGTTTAGTTGGGGCTGTGTTGCTGCATTGTACTGAACAATAATTTGTAAGTTATTCATATCCCCTGTGTGCTTTGATAGCGGGTTAAAAAAGGTCTTGTTATAGTTATTTTTTTTTGCGTCTTCGTAGAGATCTTTAATACTTTTCGGTGGATGGTGATGGCGGCTGATGTATTTATCTACGGTTTCTTTGAAAAAATCCATATTTTGTTTCACCGATGCGTCAATCGCATGTGATTTTTGGCCAAGGGCCATAGGAATGAAAAAAATCACCAAAGAAATGCTGATAATTAATAAAGGTAAGGCGGCAGCAGGGGAAAACTTACTTGTATATTTAGACATAAACTTAATCCCAATCTTCGATCAATTCCATTTGTGGTTCGGTCTCTTCTGCTTTTTTGACATCCGTGTTAGGTGTGGTTGTATCAGTTGTTGAGATCTGAGACGTCTCTGTTATTATTTCTAGGTCAGATAAACCCGTTGTTGTCGGTAGGGATGCTGGCTGATGAACATACGGCGATGAAACCGGTAATAGTGCAGCTTTGTCATGGCTGTCTCCCTGTTCCAACATTTGAATAATTTCTTCAACTTCGTTGGAAAAAGAAAGTTCAATATCTTCGGTATGAACCTGTTCAAAAAGGCTTCCCTGGTTGTTTTGGGAAGAGGTTTCTTTAAATACTTCTTCTAAATCAGGTCTGATCCAGATCATCTGTTTGATTTTTTTACAGTTTGAGCGAGGACGCTTATAAACAATATTGATAGCTTTGGTCACAGCATCAACAATTTGTTGGGTGTATTTTGCCCAGATGACACTTTTCGCAGTGAGGGTGCCTCTTGTGCCCGTAACATAATACGCAGGCAATTGATGCAAGGCAATGGCAACAATGTCTGCACGACACTGGCTGCAACGACAGAGATCAATATAACGTGAAAGCATGATATTGAGTTCTGTTTCTACGAATTCTTCAAAAATATTATAGGGTGCAGAATAGGTATCTGCAATCAAAGGGGGTTCATCTTCGGTTTCAGAGGGATTTAAATCCTCCAACAGCATGGGGGTATACAAATCATCTGCTTCGAGATAATGTATTTCTTCGCTGGCAGGTTCAGTATGCGGTTTTTCTTTTTCAATCCCCTGGTCACTAGAAACTTCAGCCTTCTCAGAAGGTTCAGGATCTAAATGGGCTTGAGAAGTCTCACCAGAAGCGGATGAAGGTATCTTTTTTACCTTACTCAATACATTCTGGATGGCTTGTTCAATATGTTTGTGATAATTTACTGCTTCTTCGCTCATACAATTAATAACAAAATATACCGCTCAACGGAAAAACTTTCCTGTATTGTATCAGGGTTTTACCGTTGAGCGCTGAGCTGAGTAAGCAAAACGTGTCTTGAGAAATTAGTTGTTTTCGTGGGCGGGTACAATCATGACCGGACACTTGGCATGATTGACAACATAATTGCTAACACTGCCCAATAAAAAACGTTGAATAGGTCCCAGGCCCCGACTACCCATGACAATCAAATCACATTTATGTTCATCAATGGCATTTAATATGCTGTATCCAGGATCTCCTTTGATCACAGCGGTATGGGCTTTGATGCCAGCTTCTACAAATTTTTCCTCGACACGGGTCGCAATCTCTTTACTTTGACCCTCTAAATAACTTTCCAATTCATCCAAATAGGCATATGTGGTTTCATAGACTGGTATGACCTCCAAAAACTCATAGGCATGTAAAACTGTGACTTCAGCTTCAAACTTTTGAGCCAAATTGATCACGTGTTTTAAAACATTTTCAGCGGCAGGAGATCCATCGGTGGGATAAAGTATGTGCTTGAACATTTTTCTATCTTCCTTTTTTGCTATCCTCTACATAGAGTTTAATTCTCTATCAGCAGGAATACATTGATATAAATCAGTCCGCTGTTTGATGTGTTTCTGTTGCTGGAATCAAATAGAGGGCGATGTCTTTGATATGATTTGAGACATAGTGACTGGTGCTTCCCAAAAAGAAACTGCGAATTGAACCAAAGCCCCGTGTACCCATTAAGATGAGATCACAGGCTTCCTCATGGGCAACTCTGACAATGATGGGTCCAGGGGCTCCTTTTAAGACTGCTTTTTTGACGATCTTGAGGCCTTTGTCTGTCAATTCTTGTGCCAATTCGTCTAACATGACTTGGCCATGTTTGGCAAACCGCTCTTCAATTTCTTGAATATAAGCGCTGTCTGTGTCATAGCGGCTTAACACATGCCCCATCGTAAACTCATAACAATGCAGCAATGTAATTGGGGCTTGGTAAACCTGTGAGAGTTTTTCCAAGTGAATGAGGGCTGTTTTTGAGGCCTCTGAACCATCTGTTGGATAGAGAATATGTTGAATCATGCACAAAACCCTTTCTGAACAACTTTAAATTTAAAGCAAATTGCCTATCTCCAAAGACCCATGCCGATCCCAATTTCATAGAGCAAAGTACCCGCGTTGGATTTTTTGCTTCCCGAAATTTCTTTATAATACTTGCGGAAAAAGGGATATGCTTCGTCCACAAATTCAAAATCGGGATTAAGATCCATAATAATGCCTTCTGCTGTTAGCATAGCGCGTATCAGCAAAATAAAGGCTGTCGAAAAGTAAATCCGGTATCGGGCGCAGAGGGTGGTGATATGGTTGAGGGTGCTGCCAAAGCTATACTCTGAGATGGATGAGCCTTGAACCTGTTCACAAAAATCAGTATATTCTTTTTTAAAACCCGCCAAATCGGTACAGGCTGAGGTATCTGCCCCTTTTAAAAGCGCATCTACGGCCGCTTCAAATTTGCCCAGGGCCAGATTGGTCCAATATTGAAAGTAGGCCAGTCTGAAGTCCATTTGCAATTCGCCCACCAGCCCAAAATCCAACAACATTAACTTACCATCACGGGCGATTAACATGTTTCCGGGGTGCAAATCGCCATGAAAAAAGCCATCAATCAGGGTCTGTTTGAGCAACATATAATAGACATCGCCAGCGATTTTTTCGAGATTATGTCCATCTGCTTTGAGACGTGTAATTTCGTCGACAGGGATACCCTCCATAAAATCCATGGTTAAAACACGTTTGCTTGTGTATTTCCAATAGACTTTGGGGATTCGGATAAAATGCATCCGTTCGGTATTTTCTGAAAATTGTTCAATATGGCGACCTTCGATGAAAAAGTTGAGTTCACGCAAACTCCACTCTTTAAATTCTTGGATGGTGTCCAGAATCCGGAATGGCTGAAGAGTGGGGAAAAGCTTCACCACTGTTTCACCCAGACGCTCAAGCCATTTTAAGTCAATCGCCACATTCTCATCCACGTTCGGTCGCTGAATTTTGACAGCAACCCAAGTACCATCATACAAACGGGCTTTGTGGACCTGGGCCAATGAGGCTGCTGCGACGGGCTCCGGTGAGAAATAGTCGAATAACTCTTCTGGTGGGGCCCCAAGCTCATGAATAAAGGCATTGCGGATGGCATCATAATCACAAAAGGGCATCCGCGAACGCAGTGTTGAGAGAGCTTCAATATAGTCGGGGGGTAATATATCCCGTCGTGTGCTTAAAACCTGGCCAAATTTAGCAAAGATACCCCCCAGTTTTTCCATCACACTACACAATTTATAGGGGGTGGACAAGGGCCCTGTGCCTTTGGACTGCTCAATCGCATCGTCATAAGTTTTGCGCCATTTAACAGGGCTCGGCATCCATTTTCGTTTGATTCCCTGCTCAACAACCTCACGAAATCCATACTGTATCAGAACAGCCATAATTTCCTGTAAACGGCGCAGTTCTTTGGTTGTTTCAGCCATCGATGGGTGCCAGCCTTTGCCTTCACTTTTAAAATTAACGATTGAAATTGGACCTGGGGAAAGGTCATAACCATTCTAGCACAAAGGTTTTGGGCCCGATACGCCGATTTTGCTTGAAAGACACGAATGATTATGTGATGATTACTGTTGGTCGTCTCTTCATCTTTTTAATTGAACTCAGGAAATAGTTATGACAGTTAGAAATCGCCTCTTAGGGGTATGTTTGCTTGCTTTTTTGGGACTGATAGTCCAAACTCCAGAGGTCTTTGCAAAAGACACAGCACAGAGAGATTTTTACAGTTCTGCTCAGCTCTTTTCTCAGGTTTTACCCTCTCAACCTTCAGAAAAACAGATGAATGTCTGGACCGAGGAGTTGCTCTATTTGTATCTTTGGACCAAAGATAATTTTGCGATTCAGCAGGAAACCCAATTAGAGCAAAAGATTCAAAAATTTGCTGCAGCTCTGACGCGTTGGGAACAATTGGCGGATACACTGCCTGCTACCGGTCGCTCTGCACTCAAAGCCTTAAATGCAGCCTTTCTGTTGCTGATGCATGAATATGACGCTGCCCTGGCTCTTGTGAAAGCAGAAAATGGCCAATATGCCCAAGTGACACGTGTACTTGTGGGAGAAGCTCATCCGGAATACCCCCAAATTTGGCAAATATCCCTGGTTGAAGCGCGGAAATTGTTAAAGGCGCATCCGGATTCTCTTTTGGCCAAAATGACTTTTTTAGAAGCGGTATTAGAAATAGGAGAGGGTTTGCAAAAAAACGCAGCACTTTTAGTAGAGGCTGAGCAGTTAGTGGGTAAAACAAAAGTACTTAATCAGGATAACCTTTATTTTCACTATCAGAAAGCGCAGCTTTTGTATTACCAGGGGAAACAAGCCGCTGCCTTTCAGGTATTTGATGGACTTTTGAGACAATCTCCTAAAAACGCCGTGATGGCAGAGGCTGTGGGTAATTTTTATCGCTGGGTGAAACTCTACCCCCGTTCGCTTCAAGCCTTTGAATTGGCCCAGAAAATACAGCCCCAACAATCCCGTTTCTATCGCAAAATGGAGCCCGTTTATTTGGCGTTAGACAGACCCTTAGAAGCTATTAAAATGTATTTATCGGGTTTGCAATTGATGCCGAAAGAGCTCAGTTTTTATGATGCGTTGCTTGAACTCTCGTCCAAAGCTGAGCTAAAGCAGGTCCTGGAAGAAACTGTCCATGTGCTTGGAAAAACACCCAACAATAGCTATTTACTTTTATTTCAGGGTGAAATAAATTTGCAATTGGGTCAAAAAGAGGCTGCCAAATTGGCCTTTGAAAGGGCTGTACAGCTTTCCCCACCTCTGCCCCAGGCTTATAGCAGTTTGCTCTATTTTTATTGGCAGGAGAGAGATTGGGATGCCCTTCAGGGGTTGCTCGCAAAAGCCAGGCAATTGCCAGATATTTTGCCACTTACTCATTATTGGACAGGTCTTTTAGCGCTTGAACTCAATCAACCGAAACAGGCGATTGAGGCTTTAAGTCAGGCTTCATTAAAAGACAGTTCGGTGCAACAGGCTTTGGTAATGGCTTATAAACAGGACAAACAATTTGTTAAGGCCCGGGAATTATTGCAGCTTATGCTCAAAGAAAATCCCAAAGATGTCCGGCTTTTACTGGGTATGGGAGATATTTATAGTGAAGAAAAAAAATTAGAAAAAGCAGAAGATTATTATCTTTGGGCCCACAAAATAGACCCTTATAACCCGAGTATTTATTTTAGTTTGGGAAATCTTTATGCTGATTCAAACCGCTCAGATTTGGCTGTAGATGCCTTTGAACGCAGTATTTTGATTCAACCTGAAGATTTGGATTCACGCAATAATTTGGGCAATGTCTTCTTGAAAAACAAAGACTATGTTGCCGCTGTGCTTCATTTTCAGCGGATTTTAAAATTAGATCCAAATTATGCCACGGCCTATTATAATATTGCCTGTGCTTATGCCTTGAATAGGCAAAAAGAGGCCGCTTTGCTGTTTTTAAAAAGGGCATTGGAAAAAGATCAGAATTTAAAAACTTTGGCAGGCTCTGATCCAGATTTTAACAATCTGCGGCAGGATCAAAAATTTCAAGAAATGGTGCGGTAGACCTTGGTGCAGGTGGGTTTGGATATTGTTGCTTTACATCGCGATCCGCAGATGGATAAACGTTTGTTATCTGGGAAGTTTCGGGTTAACCGTGAGCTGAATGAGGAGTGGATTGACATTCAAAACAATGGTCCCTATGTTTTAAATATGCAGGGGCGTCTGTTGGCTTGTATGGAACGTATTGGATTGAGAAGTGCTCCCCGTGGATTTCGCTGTTTGCGCAAAGCCCTGATTCGTGCACAGACAACGATCCCCCTGGACCCAGGACATAAAATCCGGATTTATACGGGAGAACAGCCAGCTACTGCTACTCAGTTGGGCGGTCAAGATCGCATCAGTCGCGTGCTTTGGATGGTTCAGGCCTCTTATCTTTGGCTATCTGAAGGTAATGAAGTGCATATCTATTTTAGTCAGGATGATCTCAAACAGGGCAAGGAACCTTTATCTCGCTTCGTTTACCGTTGAGGGATTTTAAACGGTTGTCAGCCAGAGCAGCAATTGGGCAACCACAATTTTGAGAATCATGGCTGCAGGCATCATGCCCACATAAGCAATGTTTGCGGCTTCTGAGCCAATGCGTTGGTTTACAAATGCCAGAATGGCGGGTTGTGTCTGTCCCCCTGCCAAGGTACCTGTGGCAGTGACCCAATCCCATTTTAAAATGAGGTAGGCCCCAATCAGCAAGACCAACGAAGCGCCCAAGGTAATGCCTGCACCCGTTAATAAAAGCAGTGGACCTTGACTTTGAAGGGCTGCCAGAAAGGCACTCCCAGATCGCAGACCCACCGAAGCGAAAAAAAGCATCATCCCCAATTGGCGAAAGGTCATATTGACTTCCAAGGGCTGGTTCCAGATAATGGGGCCCAAACGGCCCATCCATCCCAAAACAAGTGCCACAATTAAGGTGCCACCAGCCATACCCAGTTTGAGGTGAACTTCTCCAAGGGGGAGAACCACTTCTCCCAAAAGAATACCCAATAAAATGCCCAGAGAAAGAGAGACATAATCTGTTTCTGCGAGTGAGCGTTGGGAATCTCCCAGCAATTGGGTCAGGGCCTTCATCTTTTCCGTGGGAGCCACAATTCTCAGCCGATCGCCCCGTTCCAGAACCGTCTCATCAGAGGGCACAAAATCGATATCTCCGCGACGTAAGCGAGTAACCACGACTTCCCAATCCTGTTCTAGGCGTGTCTCTTTGAGGTTCTTGCCAATGAGTTCGGGATTGGTAAGTACCATTCTCCGGAAATCAATCGTTTGTCGGGATGTTTCGGGGCCAGCCAAATGAACCCTTGGACCTAATAATTTTTCGAGTCTGTTTAATTCGGTTTCTGAGGCCACAATATGCAAAATATCCCCTGTTTTTAAACGACTCTGGGGTGAGGCCAATAAAATTTCTTTGCCTCTTTGAATCCGACTGACTTTGATGCCAGGTTTAAACAGTTCTGTTGAGCTGAGCTGCTTGCCTTCCCAAAGAAAACTCTCAAGCTGAAAATTAGCAGAAGCCGCTTGGGGATGGCTTCCTGCTGCTTTTTCTGCTTTTTCTGCTTCTTTGGGTAAATTGAGTCTTTGTAACCAAATCAGAGTCTGAGCCAATAAAATGGGAATTATAACGGCCAATGGGTAAGCAATGGAGTAACCAACGGCAGGTTGTGCTGCTTGTGGGGTGAGATGCAGACTTTCACTCACCAAAGCCAATGCAGGTGTATTGGTCGTGCTGCCGCAAAAAAGTCCCACTGCAATGGCCGGTGAAATATGCAAAAATTTGACCGCCAGCAAAGTTAAAATGGCGGCAACCCCAACAGCTACCATTGCCAATAAGAGCATTTGTAGGCCCCGTTTACGAAACAAACGAAAAAAAGAGGGGCCTGATTGCAAACCGATTGGATAAATAAACAGCAATAACCCCAATTGTCCAACGATCTCAGGTAAAACAAACTTACCTTCCTCCCAAGCCCCGAGCGCCAGACCGACAAAGAGAACGGCTGCGACTCCCAAACTGATGCCTGCAATTTCAATCCGGCTCAGGAGAAATCCCAAACCGATCGTCAAAAACAGCATTAAAAGGCTGTGGTTTGCCAGAAAATCTTTTAAGAATTCAATCGACAGTATCATGAGGGCAGGGTGGGGCGTTGGAGTTTGCGGGTCAGATCATTGCCTAAAATGGATTGCAAGGCAAAACGCAAATTGGGGTTGCGTTGCATCAGGGCTGAAAGAGCGGTTTTATCCCAGGACAAATAACGGGTGTTTTCACTCAAGGTTTTAACTGTGGCCGTGGCCTGTGTGCCTGTAAAAAAACTCATTTCGCCAATAAAATCACCATCTTTGAGCCGGTTGATCTCTTTGCCCGAGACTTCAACTCCCGCTTCTCCACTGTAAATCAGCATGATTTGTTCAAGGGGCTTGCCTTCTTCTGTTAATTTGTGGCCTTGACTCGCTTCATACCAAGTACTGAGACGCATGAGCTTTAAAAATTCAATCGGAGAAAAGGCTGTAAAAATCGTTTCATAGAGTTCAGATTGTTCTGCTGAAAAGGTAATTTTGCGTTTTTCATAAACACTCATACCGATTTGAAATAGATTCACACTAATAAAGGCCAAGTTCCAATTGATGACCAGCCAAAGCGGTTCAGCAGGGGCATAATAATTAAAAATAATGCCTGCTAAACTGGCAACGATCGAAAGAATCCGCAGGATAAAGATGTCTCTGACGAGATAAGATAAAGCAATTAAGCCAAAGGTAAGATGCCCAATAAACGCCATAGATCCTAATTTCTTGGAGTTGCAATGATTAGCCCGATTCTAACATAAAAAGGATCAGCTTAACGGGGAGGGACCTTTTTGAAATGGGAATGAAAGCGGGATGATAGCGTGAGACCTGCCGCCATCAAACCCAAGGTGAGACCTATCCAGAGCCCCGTTTCTTTGCCCTGTAAGGGATAGGCAAAAATGAGCGCACTGCCCAGACCTATACCGCCATAACAGAGTAAGCCGAGTAGCATGGGGATGCGGGTATCTTTGAGTCCGCGCAAAGCCCCTTGAGAGGTGACCTGCAGGGCATCAAAAATTTGAAATAAAGCGGCTATTTTAAGCAGATGGCTGGCCAAATAAAATACGGCCAGATTTTCGCTTTGCTCCAGATTTAAATACAAGCCAATAAAGAAGGCGGGAACACTCCAAAGCAAAATGCCCATTGTGCCCATAAAGCCAAGCCCGATCAACATACCAACAATGCCTGCTTGATAAGCTGCTTGTGGTTGGTTTTTTCCCATGGCTTGGGCTACGCGAACGGAAGAGGCATTTGAGATTCCCAAGGCAACCATAAAGGTGGTTGAGGCGATATTCAAGGCAATTTGGTGTGCTGCCAGAGCAATTGCGCCAAAATGTCCCATTAAAAAGGCAGTCCCGATAAATAACCAAACCTCCGTTAAAATGCTGATACCCATGGGTAGACCGACTTTTAACAATTCTTTCATCACCGTTTGATCGACTCGCCAAAAAGGGAGTGTTGGCAAATAGGGACTGAGTTCTGGTGTCTGACGGGCCCAGAGCCACAAACAGACAAACATCCAGGTATTGACCAAAGTGGTTGCCCAGCCTGTGCCAGCAATTCCCAAGGCAGGAAATCCAAATTTGCCAAACATCAAGATCCAATTGACCAGGATATTAATAAACACACCTGAAATGGCGACCATCATGCCCGCCCGAGGATGGCCCAAACTGTCCATAAAATTGCGCAAAACAGCTACCCCCAAAGCGGGTAAAAGTCCCCATCGTGCCGCTTGTAGGTATTGTTCTGCCAAGGGGAGCAACTCGGGGGGTTGGCCAAGTAATTTGAGCAGGGGCTGAGCATAACTTAAAATCAGGAATAATGGCATAAACAAAAAACAGCTGAGCAAAAGGGCCTGGTGCAGTGATTTTTTAATCAAGTGGGTTTGTTGTGCGCCATAGGCCTGGGCACATAGGGGGGAAACGGCACTGACAACGCCTGTGGCAGGTAACCAAAGCATGCCCAGGAAAGAAGACCCCAGACCTGCTCCAGCCAAAGCCAAGCCCCCTAAGCGACCACACATCATCGTATCGACAATGTGTAAAGAAAATTGGGCCAATTGCCCTGCGGCCATAGGGGTTGCTAATTTGAGCGTTGCATGAATTTCTTGTTTGATAGTCATCGTCTGTTAATTATTCAGGTATGTAAATGATAAACGTCAACCATTTTTAAATTAATTTTGTTCAATGAAAATGGGATTCTTGGTTTATAATCGGCTTATTGACTATGAATGCAAAACAACACATGAAACATTATCTGGTTGCTTTATTGCTTGAACTTAAGCATCTGATTCGGGTATTGCGTTTCAGACCGAATGAGCCAGCGAGTATTCATCAAATGCGCTTAAGCCTTAAACGATTAAAAGCTTTCACGTTTCTCCTGAATCTTCTTGGGGCTAAAAAGATTCGCTTGAGTAAACCACTGAAAAAACTATTTCTTGCTGCTGGAAAAGTCCGAGATTTAGATCTTCAATTGGCGTTGGGGCCGAAAATATCTGCTGATTTTTGGCGCAAACACATGCAACCACTTTGGCGCTTGCGCAGCGAAAGTGCTGTGAAAAAATTTCAGCGTGTTTTGAAGCAATTGTCATTTCGGCATCTGGAGCAGTTTCTGCAGCGACTTAAATCCCGTGTCAGGGAATTGAGGAAAAAACAGGTTTTCGCGCAAATGGTGATCTTGATCAGTCAAAAATTAGGCGAAATCAGTGATTCGACCATTCATACGGAAGACAAAGCCTGGCATAAACTGCGGATAAAATTAAAACGCATACAATATTGGTTGGAATTTCTGGTGAAGACCTTAAAAGCCGGTTCACCTTATTTAGCGGTTCACCAGACTTTAAAAAACATCACTGAAAATCTGGGCCAATGGCACGATCGTGTCGTGCTGGAGCAGCAGATGGACAAACAGCGGGAGGGTACTGAGGGAGTTCAAAGCCATTCCTCAAAAAATGTTCCTAATCGGCAAGCGACCACACAGGCAAACGGGCTCAAAGAGCAAATAGGTTTACTTGTAGCTGTTCTGAAGGCAGAAGCAAATCATTTTAAACAAGGGGCTAAAAGTTATGTTTGAATCTGCAGAAATTGGTCATTCGCTCTCTAAAACAGAATACAATCAACGGGTTCCTCTGATCAGGCAAGAACTTTTGAATTTGCAGCAAGAATTGCGTGAAAAAAAAACATTTCAGGTGATCATTTTAATTGGGGGGGTCGATGGAGCGGGAAAAAGTGAAACAGTCAAGATTTTAAACGAATGGATGGATCCCCGTTTTATTGAGACACATGCAATGGGTTTGACGACAGAAGAAGAGTCCGCACATCCGCCGATGTGGCGTTTTTGGCGAGTTTTGCCTCCCAAAGGAAAAACCGGTATCTTTTTTGGTTCTTGGTATACACAACCGATTATTGAAAGGGTTTATGGTTTAAACGCCAAGGCTGAGTTGGATCAGGCCATGGAACGCGTTGTTCGCTTTGAGCGGATGCTCTTTGATGAAGGTGCTTTGATCCTCAAATTTTGGTTTCATCTTTCCAAAGAACAGCAAAAAGAACGCCTCAAACGTCTGAAAAAAGAGCCTGACACCCGCTGGCGGGTGACACAAGAAGAAGAGGCTCATTTTAAAAATTACGATAAATTTCGCAAGGTCTCTGAACGGGCCTTGCGCTTGAGCAGTACCGCAGAGGCGCCTTGGATGATTGTGGAGGGCATGGATCCCCGTTTTCGGTACGTCACAGTGGCACAAACCCTGTTGACAACACTGAAGCAGCGAATAGAGACCCCTGAAAGGTACCAACGGGTAAATTTACCTGTGGTTTTGCCTCCGCTTGATAATAAATATCTCTTACATGCCCTCGATTTTTCTCATAAAGTGAGTAAAAAAAACTATGAAGATCGCTTAGCGAAACTGCAGCGAAATTTAAATCTTTTGGTGCGCAGCCCACGTTTTAAAGAAATTTCTGCCATTTTGGTCTTTGAAGGCTCTGACGCTGCTGGCAAAGGGGGGGCAATTAGACGCATTGCGGGGGCCTTGGATCCGCGGCATTATCAGATTGTCCCGATTGCTTCACCCACCCAAGAAGAAAAGGAACAGCCTTATTTGTGGCGTTTTTGGCGTCATATTCCCCGCAGGGGTAATTTTACTGTTTTTGATCGCTCTTGGTATGGACGGGTCTTGGTTGAACGCGTAGAAGGCTTTTGTGAACCCTCTGATTGGATGCGTGCTTATTCAGAGATCAATGATTTTGAAGAACAATTGAAACAGGGAGGAGCCGTTCTACTCAAGTTTTGGTTGAGCATTAGCAAAGAGGAACAATTATTGCGTTTTCAGGCCCGTGAAAAAACGCCGTATAAACGTTTTAAGATTACGGAAGAAGATTGGCGCAACCGAGAAAAGTGGGACGAATATGAGGTCGCTGTTTCTGAAATGATTGAAAGAACCAGTACTGATATTGCCGCTTGGACAGTTGTGGAGGCCAATGATAAATATTATGCCCGAATTAAAATATTGGAATCGGTTTATACCCAATTGGAAAAAGCCTTAAGCTGAAAAACGCAAAATTTTTCCCCAATGGGGATAAATCTGAACTTGGGTGGGCCAACCTTCTCTGCTGAAGACACTCTCATTGGGGTTGAGTAAATCATGCCAATGGCCGGCATAAGGCAGATGTAGCTTGATTTGAGCGTCTTTGGCGGAGGCATTGACAATGATCATTAAAATTTCCTCTGTATGCAGACGCAGAAAAGCAAATTGCTCAGGATGAATCTGGAGAGTCCTGTAATGGCCACGCTTTAAAGCGGGGCTGTGGTGGTAAATGGCAATTAATTTTTTTAAGGTTTGAGCCAGATCGCGGTGTGGACTCCGCTGTCCCCATTCTGGGTGTGGGAGATGGGGACGCAATTCTTTGTCTGACCAGCGTTGGCGTTTTCCTTCAAGCCCCCATTCGCTGCCGTAATAGATCGAAGGAACTCCTGGCAAAGTCATGAGTAAAATATGCATCGGGTAAAGTTTGCGTGGGTCTTTTAACAAACTTGAGATGCGGTTGACATCGTGGTTATCGACAAAATTATAGAGGGGCAAGCCTTGGTAGGCGCCCTTTTTTCCATATTGGCGTTCGAGGGCTTGGGCCAAGAGCCCATAGTCCTTTTGATTGTGACTGGTATGTAGGTGATGATAAATATCGTAATTGGTCACCGAATCCAACGTGTGGGCGTTGGCCCAGCGGCTATAATCGCCCATGACAACTTCGCCCATCAGCCAAAAATCGGAAGATTGCCTTTTGCAAAAGTGATTGAGTCGCTTCATAAATCCAAAATCGAGGCAATCAGCAGCATCCAAGCGAAGCCCATCGATTTCATAGCGATCTATCCACATTTTTAAAGCTCCGAAAAGATGTTCTCGGACTGCTGGGGTGCGCAAATTGAGTTTGGCCAGATCCATATGTCCTTTCCAGCCTTGATAGGTAAAGGGATCTCCTTTGCGGCTGCGTTTACCAAAGCGCAGATGGCGATACCAGCGCACATAGTCAGAGTGTTTTCCCTTTTGGCGAATATCTCGAAAAGCCCAAAAATCACGACCTGTATGATTAAACACAGCATCCAAAATGACGCGAATACCTGCTTGGTGAAACGCTTTTACCAAGGCTGTAAGTGTATCGTGGTTTCCCAGACGGCGATCGATATGGTAATAATCAACCGTATCGTAGCCGTGGGATGTCGATTCGAAGAGGGGGCCCAGGCAAACGGCATTAATCCCCAAATAATTGAGGTGAGGTATCCACTGATAAAGGCTTTCCAAACGGGGAACAGCGTTGCCATAAAAAGGATTGTGATGGGGAGCCCCGCACATACCCAAGGGATAAATATGGTAAAAAATTGAGTCGTGGGCCCAATGAGCCAGGTATTTTTGAGCAGACATGGCTTTCATTATACGCATACCCAAGGTGGGCTTTTGTAAAAACCACCTGAAATAGAAAAACGACCGTTTTTGCGGTCGTTTTTGTCGGATAGAGGGGATTGTTTAGGGACGTTTATTCGGTTTTAAACGGCTTAAAACTTGGACTTGAGAAATAAGTTTGCTCGAAAGTGCATTAAAATCCATATTTTTCGGTTTTTCCATAAAACCCACAGCACCCAAATCCATGACTTCTTTGCGTTTTTCTTCAAAGGGCTCTGCAGAAGTGATGACCATAATGGGTTTGGGAATGGTGCTCATGATTTGTTTAATGGCCGCAGGGGCATTCTGTTTGGGCATGCGATAATCCATCAAGACAATATCAGGATTTAAGCTTTTGGTCTTCTCAACAGCATCCATGCCATCTCCAGCAATACCTACGACTTCAATGGTTTTGTCTTTTTTTAAAACTTCAGAGAGCAGCCGCTGAATGATGGTTGAGTCTTCAGCGATTAATACTTTGGTTATAGATAAAAAATCCCTTTTTTTATTTGAGGATAATTGAATCCCAATGCTTAACCTTAAATAAAACAGGTTTGTCCTGTCAATAGTAACCATGTATTTATTTTGTCATATAAATATCTTGACATTCTAAATTTCCTTGATTAAGATAATTTATTATCACTCACATTATTAGAGTGCTAATTTTAAAGATTTGATAAATTCCTCATGGAGGCACGCTCTATTATGTTTTTTACTGTTTCTAATCCCTTTGAAGAAATAAATGCCATGCGCCGTGAAATGGAGGATATTTTTAAACGATCTCAACGTGTATTTACACATCAAGGCCGAAATTTCCCCTTGATTAATATTTACAATCAGCCAGAAGAAATTCGGGTTGTCGCTGAAGTGCCAGGTGTTGCCAAAGAAGATCTGGACATAAGCTTTAGCCATGGTGAATTAAAAATCAGTGGGCAGCGTAAAAGTTTAGAGTTGCCCGAAAAATCGTTGCAGCTTCGCACCGAGAGACAAACTGGAACTTTTGAAAAGACCCTGCGTATTCCTTTTGAAGTCAATGCAGATAAATTACACGCCGAATTGCACAACGGCATTCTACAAATCGGTCTGCCCAAAGCTGAATCTGCCCGTGCCCGCCAAATTGTGATTAATGCTTAACCCAATCAAAAAGGACATTCCAAAGATGACGCAATGCACTGTTTTACAATTGAATGAGAAAGAACCCGTAATCCAGGCCACGGCTGAAGAGTTGGTCAGCCCTCAAAATGCCTACCGTCCGGATGTTGATATTTATTATCTGCCCGAAGAATATCTCTTTCAGGTGGACTTGCCAGGTATCAAAGAGGAAGACATTCAATTGGAAATAGATGAAAAAAATACGTTGATTCTGAAAGCACGAAATACCCAGGAATTTTCTGGTGAAGCTGTTTTTAAGCAGACTTCGATCGGAAATTTTTACCGGGCATTTAGTTTAAATGACGAGGTGGATCGTCAGTCTGTCAAAGCCCAATACCAAAATGGTGTCTTAGAGATACATTTGCCCAAACGACAGGAAATTCAACCCAAACGGATTGAAATTAAAATTAACTAAATCAAGAGAGCGGAAGAATGGAGTAAAAACCAATCTTCCGCCTATCTGTTTTTGCTTTAAGCGGGTTTTTTGCCGTGTTCTGCAGAGACCGTAATTGCGATACCACCACGGGCACTAAAATGTCCTATGACCTGAATCCAGGTGGGGTGCATGACTTTAACCAAGTCATCCAAAATGCGGTTGGTAACGGCCTCATGAAAGCTCCCAATATTGCGAAAAGCAAACAAATAGAGTTTGAGAGCTTTGGACTCAATGCATTTTTGATCGGGAGTATACCTGATTTCAATCCGGGCAAAATCAGGCTGACCTGTAATCGGACAAAGAGTTGTAAATTCAGGGCAGTTCAAGAGAATTTCATAATTTCTGCCCATTGCTGGGTTTGCGAATGTTTCCAATTCAGCGGCTTCGGGTGTACTCGGATATTCTGTTGTTTTTCCCAGGTGTTTAAATTCTGATTTTTTGTTTTTTTTGCTCATTCAACTGATTTTCCAAATAAATATTTTAGGCCTGCGGCCATGCGATGACTCCAATGGGTCCAATTGTGGCCTTCATTGTATTCTTGGTAACGAAAGGTATAGCCTTGGGTCGCGAGGACATCTGCCATGTGACGATTGGCTTGGATCAGACCTTCGAGACAACCTGCGCTGAGGTAAAAGCGAATGGGTCGGGTGGGGAAGTCCCGGAGAGTATCGACCATCCGTTCCCGGTAAAATTGATACGAGCTCGATTGCCCAAAGACGTTGCCAAAGACATGGGAATATTGAAATGCCATATAAGTAGAAACCAAACCACCCAATGAAGAACCGAGCAATGTTCGTGATTCTGCGCTGGGTTTGGTTTTGTAATTGGCATCAATATAGGGGACAATTTCTTCAACCAAAAGATGACAATAGCCATTGTTAAACGTATATTCACTGAAGCGGTGAATGGGATCAATGCAGACAGCAATCACAGGCTCGATGGCTTCTTCTGCAATTAAACGATCCAAAATCCAGTTTAGCTTTCCATTGTGCATATAGTCATTGCCATCATGGGCATAAATGACTGGGTAGTTTTGGGCTTTGTCTGGGTCATAATTGGGGGGCAAATATATGTGCAGACCCCGCTGACCGGGTATAGCATTGCCCTGGAAAACCTCATTGACCACTTGACCATGGGGAATGTCGGGTGCCCAATGGGGGTAAACATCCCCTTGATAATCCGGCATGCCAAAGGCTGAATTCTGACCACCAATGCCATTTTCCAGCTTTGTCTGGTTCCAAGGATCCATTGTCCACTCGCCGTTGACCAGGAATTTATATTCTAGGCGTGCATCCCGTGGCAAAATCACTGAGAGATAAAAAAGATCTCCAGGCAAACGCTGTAAATACAATCCACGACTGTGCCAGCCTGTAATTTCTCCCGCCAATTCTACCTCGCGGGTATGAGAGGTGCCCTGATAAAGAAAGGTCACCTGTGTGCCTTCAATCCAGGGAGAAATTTGTTTTTCGGCCAATTGACGAATGCGGGTTTCTAATTGGGGGGTTGTGGGGGCAGATGCATGAGCACTGCGGGACATGACAGAAATAATCGGTACGTTAAACATAAAACAAACCTTGTGTTAGTGGTAAATGGTTGTCTGCTTATTTTACTAGAGGTTTATTCTAAAGGCAGTGATCGATGCGATATAACGGTCGAAATGCTGCTGTCTCGGCGATCAAAGAGGGCGATGTCTGCTCTGTTTTCACCCAGGCGATTGGTGTACAAGACACGCGTATTGTCTTCTGACAGGGAAGGATCTGTGCCAGGGGTAATCGCAAAGGATTGGGATAAAGAGAAGAAATACATATGGATATTGCTTAAGTAATTAAAGACCATCAATGAGCGATCTTTGGACCATTCAGCATCTGCAAATGTTAAGGCTGAAGAGTTTACATCGACGCTCTGGTGGCTTTGCGAGGCCAGATTATAAGTGTGGTACTCCAAAATACGCTGATCCAATTCTTTGGACTGAGGGGTTTTGGTACTTAGCCAAAGTACTTTGAGACCATCTGAAGACCAGGCTGGGGCATATACTTCCCTTTCGAGTTTAATTGGCAGAGCCGTTAAAACACCAGTTACAACATCATAAAGTCGAATTTGGCGTTGACACTGGGTGCCGCCCACCCGATCATTGGCCTCGCAAGTATTGTCAAAGGTACTGACAAACCGCGCTTCTGTAGGATGCCAATTGGCATTGTCACCATCACCCAGTTTGCGGAAGTTTTCTCCGTTTTTATCCATCAGATAGATTTCTTCGGTATCTTCGCTGGTCAAAAGAAAATTTTCGCCACTGGCATCCCAACTGACGGTTTTAAAACGAGCAGGCCGCAGTTCACGCACCTTGACCAAATCGCTGCCATCAAGCAGCGAAGAATAGAGGATATCGTGTACTTCCTGGCTATTCTCTTTGCGGGAACGGAACAAAAAGGCGATCCGTTGTCCATCGGGAGCCCAAGTTGGAGAATAGGCCATTCTCACCAAGCCAGGTACAGGTGTACTGGCGGGTGTTGGGTTATTGCCTTGGGCTGTGACACATCCACTGAAGAGTAAGGCAGTGCCAACAACCAGGGCTTTAGAAATTGAGTTCCAAAATGGTTGAGTAATAGCCATGTTCCTGCTGTTTCAAAGTAATTTCCCGAATACGGGATTCTATCTGTTGATTAGAAAGTTCGGTTTGATAATAAGCATCGGTAGCACCCCAAGCCATATAAGCCGAAGGTGGAGCGACGTTAACAATCACTGCGGCAGTACGGGCAATATCGGAATCGATGCTGCTGAGGAGATAACTGCCTAAAAAGCTAACAATCAAAGTGGCTGCAAACCCGCCCAAAACCCAAACGCCTCTGTTGATATTCCCGGCATAGAGATGTCCTGCACCGGGAACAATTGAAAAGAGGGTTGCTATTTCTGGACTGGCTTTGAGACCTGCCAATCGCTGTTTTTCGGCTTCCAGGGCTTTGAGGTCCATTCCCTTTAGAGGATCAGAAATACTGGCCTGAGCCAAGGTATATGTGGTTATTTGTGCTTGAGTTGCTTGAGCTTGAATGGGGTCCAGCGGTTTTTCAACGGCTTGGGCTGCACCCGAAAAGGACGACAGGAGCATTGCTGCTGCTGTCACTATGGAGAGCGCGGATCTGAGAAAATGCTTTTTGTTTTGCTTTAAAACTGCCATAATGTCACCGATACCAGACTCCCTTTCATTATATACGCATTTTCGGCCGGGTCTAGGGTCTTTGTCACCTTTTGATTGTGGGTATCAGCCCGACGCCATGCGTCGCCAAAATTCCAGATCCACAAACCAGGCAGAGCCAATTGTAGAGCCAAAGTAAAGGCTTCCCAATGCGCATCAGGTAGTCTTTCCGTGGTGGGCACACCATTCAGGGTGACCGTTCGATACTTTAGCGAGGCTGTGCGCTGCTGATCGACGAGAAAAAATACCACAACACCCAGGGCCAAACCTGCAGTAATTAAAACCTCAGGCCATACCCGCTCTTCAACATACATTTGTCCTGTGCCCGGTACTGCCAGTGAAAAAGCAAAAGCCAACCAGGGACTTTTTTCTTCTTCTGAAGTCTCTTCTAACCCTTGGTTGGAGGATTTAAGAGTTTCTTCTGCCAAACTGACTGGGGTCAGAGTCGCAAAAAACAAACACCAGACTAACCCAAAGATTACCAGATTTTTTTGCATTCAGCCAAATATT
>JBIKWL010000200.1:0-8064 GCA_044356335.1 Candidatus Sericytochromatia bacterium | reverse complement strand
CGTTCAAAGGGAAATACCCTGAAGCCGCGAGAATCGGCACGAGGGTCAAGTTTGGAAGAAGCCGAAAGGTCTGTTCTGGAACCGCTTGAACGGGGGGAAATCCCTGGGGGTCTGGCAAAAAGCCTGAAGAGGGAGCTGCAGAGTGCAAACTATGCGGCTAGTTTCTTCCAGAAGGCGTCAAGCGTGCAACTGTGCCCGAGAGGGTGCAGCACAAACACGGGAGGCGTGGGGGTCCTGAAAAGGAAACAACCCAGCTGGATGCGACGAAAACCTCAGGAGGCCGATGGACGTGAAAATTCGCTTCGACGCCGAAGTTTGTTTCATTTTTTGGACTGAGTGGCCTGAGTCAGGCTGAAATCGAAGCCCTATCTTCCTGATTCATTTAAGCAGGGCTTTTCCCAAAGCACCCGAAAGCAGAGTTTTGGCACCCGGAAACACAAGGTGAACTCAGGTTGGCAAGCCGGTAATTGCAAAAGGTCAAATTGGCTTTTTAGCTCCACCGCCTGTAAAGGTATCACGTCAAAGATATCTATGGGGAGATCGATCCCGGCCTGCACCAATTGCCCTGTATCTGCCACATAACTGAGGGCCGCATCTTGTAAACAGAGCGTGCGAATGGCCTCCGGCCAGCTCTGCCAAAACACCTCAAACGGACCCGGCAGGGTTTTTGTTTGGCTTGTTTTAACCCGACAGAACAAATCAGGGGAACTGCCAATGCCACTTTGAATCTGGGTTTCGTATCCGTCCGGAAGCGCCTGATGGGTAAACGATTCTGCCAAATGAGAAGGCAAGACATCGCTAAACAGCCGAGAACCCAGGGCGTATAAGACATGGTTCATGCTGTTTTTGACAAACAAGACACTGCGCTGCTCTGGCACTGTGGGCTCAAGATAGAGTCGCCAATTGCTTTGTAAGGGCGAGGGGCAGAGTTGGCGCAAAGGGCCCAAAAACACCGGACCAAAATGGCGGTGGCGATAGGTTAATACCGTAAAAATAGTTTTGCCCTGGCGCTGCCAAAGTTGCACCCCAGGGGGCAGATAATGCGCCACCTGCTCCACATCCAAGACCCAATTCAGATAAATCACATCTTGAATATCGCTCTGCAAGATGGGAAAAGGCAAATGAGCCGTGATGGCGCGCCTTAAAGCCAATATGGGCTGATTTGACACCAAACGATTGGCCCATGGGCCCAACAAACCGCTGTGGGGAAAAACAAAGGCGTTCTGCAGATAAGATTTCAATATCACACATCCAATCTGTACTGCTTCAAGATAGTCCTAAAAGTGATGTGAGACAAGCCAGAACACCAAAAGCCCACAATAGCGATGCTTTCGCCAGCCGTGAGCTGCTTTGTATCAACGGCTGCGGCATTGCGCTCCGCTTTGCTGAATTCGATCCCAATCTGGGTGATTCTTACACCGGAAACGCGGTATTTCTCCGCGAAGCCCTTGTCGTTCAGCTGTTGCAGGGCCAGGCCTTTTGCCAGATGCAGATTGCGAATCAGGCATTTAAAGCGGCTGAGGGATATCTGGCGTTGAGGGCGTCAGACCACAGCTTTATTCATAAGCAAAGAGCTGTTCCACGATATCTGCATCCAGAGCATACGTGTTTTTAAAGACACCACTGCCAAAACGCAAGCGAATGACGGGGTATATGACCGACCAATCCCAGTATTCTTCAGCGTGCAGCCCCTGCCGCTAGAGCAAACCGTTTGCCCCTTTCTGATAATAGTCCGTCTGGGGCACATAAAAGCCGTGGATCTTTTCAAGCAGGCCCTTGAGACCTTGGGGCGTCGACAAGACCCGCACAGGGTAAGGCGAGGGCGTGTAATGGCTCTGGTAGAGCTGACTCTTTTGCTCGCTTGGCAAAGCGTGAAAGGGCTCGTTTAAGGCGTGGGGCATGTGTTCGCCCCAGGCATCGAGCAAAAAATGCAGCTCAAAGCCTGAAGCGATCGCCCGGCTGGCAAAGTCCAGATCTTCGCCCCCCCAACCCTGGTAACGGGCGTCAAAGCCCTTGATTTGCCTGTAAAGCGAGCGGTGCAGGGCAAAATTGCCACTCCAGGCCCACTCGTGGGGAAAACGCAACAAATTGGGGGCAGGCAGAATCTGGTTTTCGTTAAACTCGACATAGCGCCGATCGCACCACTGAACCGTCTGACCTGGCAGCAGGGCCGAAGGGGTGAGCAGCTCTTCGTGGTAGCCATAATAGCCATAGAGCAGCCAATGGGCTTTGAGATCGAGAAAGAGGGCATACGCTTCCAGGGCCAAAGGGTTGAGCAAAATATCCGAGTCGATAAACACCAAGATCTGCCCCCTAGCCCGCTCTGCGCCCCGGTTGCGTGAGAGCGCCACACGGCAGTCGTTGCTGCGCCAATCGTAGGCCAGTTCAAAGGGCCAGCTCTGAGCTTGAGCCACGTTGGCACCTTGCTCTGAGCCATCGTCGACGACAATCACCTCAAGGGGCAATTGGCGCTGTTGGCTGAGCATCTGCAAACAGGCCAAGAGATGGGCTTCGCGGCCAGGGGAGGTGGTAACAATCACGCTGATGGGGGGCATGGCAAATCCTCACTTCATGCTACCATAAGAGAGGTTTTTAACACGCAAGACAAGGATTCAACTTAAACCATGCAGAAACGCGTTTTGAATGGGGTGCTCACCGCTCTTTTTTGCCTCTCTCTGAGCTTCACAGGCTGTACCCAGAAACAGGTCCCGATCGAAGACAATCCCTCCGAAAAAGCCGCCGCTTTTGCCGTGGCCAAGGCCTATATCTCGGAATTCTCACAATTGCACCTGGAACAGGTGCTTGATCTCTCAGCCTTTCCCTTTTTGGCAGAGGGCGAGGTCTACCAGACCCGTGCCGAGCTCATGAATGAGCTGGCCGAAGAATTCGAAGAAGAAGAGCCGATGAAAATTGGCATCCAGAGCATGCGTTTTTTCAGCATGGAAGATCTGCGCCTCTGGAAGCCCGAGATGTACGAATCGCTCAAAGAACAGGGCTTTACCAACCATTACCTGATCGTGGCTGAACTCAAGATCGAAGACGAGACCGACCGGGGCTTCTTGATCTTACAGCGCGACGACAAAGGCCAATGGAAAGTGGCTGGCGTCGACAATTAAGCTCATAAATTATTAAGCCCAAGCAAAAAACAAAAGAACCCGGAGGTCTTGCGACTTCCGGGTTCTTGCTATTTAAATCTTAGCGGCGCGCTGCGCCTACGGCCAGTTCACCGGCGCGGCTGAGGGCTTTGGCAACGTTGACACGGCCAAAACCAAATTCGGGATCAAAGCCCGGTTTGCCCAGGTCGTCGCTCGACATTTCAATCGCCCGTTTGACATCGACATTGCTCAGACCGGGATATTTGCTGCGGATCAAACCTGCCAGCCCGGTCACAAAGGGTGCCGCCATTGAGGTGCCGCTGATCGCACCGTATTCTTTTTGGCCGATCAGATTGGTGTTGAGCGGGAAGGTCGAGAGAATGTCGGAACCCGGTGCCGTCACGGTGATCCAATCGCCATAATTGGAGAAGCGCGAACGCTGGTCACGGTTGTCGGTCGAACCCACGGCAATCACGCCGGGCACGGCTGCAGGCCAGCTTTTGATATTGCCACTGTCGTTGCCCATGGCCACGACGACAACCACATTGCGGGCCAAAGCCTGTTTGACAGCGTCGGTAATCGCCTGAGATTCACGGCGAGAACCCAGACTCAGGTTGATCACCTGTGCGCCTTTGTCCATGGCGTAGAGAATGCCGTTGGCAATGCCTTCGGTGGTGGGAGAACTGCTGTTGCCCGGTGCAACTTTGACAGCCAAAATGCTGCAATCGGGGGCAACCCCTGCCACACCCAGGGTATTGTTGGTCAGGGCTGCGGAGATACCTGCAACGTGGGTACCATGGCCAACATGGTCCACAGATTCGGGGTTGCCGTCAGCTGAGTTGTAGGTGCCCACCACTTTGGCTTTAAGATCCACGTGGTTGATATCCAGACCCGAATCGACAATGCCGAGAATGACCTTGGGATTGCCCCGGTGAACTGCCCAACCGCCCTGAGATTTGGCCACTTGGTGGGCGTATTGGCGAGAGAACATGGCATCGTTGGGGTAAGTGGCATTGTCTGCAGGCGGGGTATCTTCACTGGCGCGCATGACTTTTGGAAAAGGCACGGTGAAGACGGGTTCAGCAAATTCAATCGCCGGATTTTTCTCCAGCTCGGTTGCGACACGCTCGGGGGACTGCTTGCCGGTAATGGCCAGTACTTCGAGGTTGTTTTTAACAGCTCCCAGACTGCGCGAGCGCTGAACGCCAGCCTGAGCAAGCGTCGCACTGTTGATGGTGCCGCCGCGTCCGGCTCTGAATTTGACGAGCACTTTGCCGGGCACGATCTGTTCGCCACTCTGAGCAGCTGCGAAGCTGTTTACGCCGGGATTGATCGCGGGTTGATTGCCATTGCCAAGTGGCAAAACTGTCTGAGGACTACAGGCGGCAAGTACGGTGGTGGTAAGGGCTGCGAGGGTCGTAAGCTGGACGCTTGTTTTCATGGGTTCTCCTGGGTTCTCTTGGTATTGTTCAGTTGGGAGGGTTCCGTTGGGACTTTGGAGTTTAACATTAAATTAAGCAGACTCCAAGATAACTATCGGCAGTTTTCTTGGAGTCTTGCGCCTTGGAAGCGAAAAAATTAACCTTTGGTTAATTTTATAATTTCACTGACCGCATCGGTCATCGATGAACCGGCGTTAATGCCTTTGGCGGTGAGGATTTCACGCGCCAATTCTTCGTTGGTACCGGTCAAGCGAATCACGAGTGGAATGTCGATGCCACCCATGCTATCGAGGGCTGAAATAATCCCTTTTGCCACATCATCGCAACGGGTAATTCCACCAAAGATATTGAACAAAATCCCTTTGACGTTTTTGCGTTTGAGGATTTTCATGGCTGCCGTGACTTTGGCAGGGTTGGAGGAGCCGCCGATGTCCAAGAAATTGGCAGGTTGGCCGCCGCCATATTTGACAGCATCCATAGTGGCCATGGCCAAACCTGCGCCATTGACCACACAGCCGATATCTCCGTCGAGTTCGATATACGTCAGACCGGCAGCTTTGGCGTCGAGTTCGTTGGGGTCGACTTCAGCGGGGTCTTGATAGCTGAGCAGATCGCTGTGGCGGAAGAGGGCATTGTCGTCGATGTCAATTTTGGCATCTCCGGCAATCACCTGGCCGTCGGCAGTCACGATCAGGGGGTTGATTTCGGCAATCGAACAGTCGTTTTCGGTGTAAATTTTGTAAAGCGCTTTGATAAAACTGGCGGATTCTGGGGGCAGATTGGCACCGTAGATCACCTGTTTGATCTGGTAATCGGTCAGACCGATATTGGGGTCGACCCAGACCTTGATGATCGCTTCAGGATGGCTTTCTGCCACTTCTTCGATATCCACGCCACCCATTGAGCTGGCCATTAAAATGGTCTTGCGGGCGTTACGGTCGAGGGTAATGCCGACATAATATTCTTTGGCGATATTGATCGCCTCTTCAACCAAGAGTTTGTGCACAGTTAACCCTTTGATATCCATCCCAAACAGGGTTTCAGATACCGCTTCAGCGTCACTCAGGTTGACGACTTTGATGCCCCCGGCTTTGCCACGTCCGCCGACATGGACCTGGGACTTTAAGACCACTTTTTGCAAGGCGGGATTGGCCTGGCTCAGGCGTTGAACGGCCTCTTTGACTTCTGCCACGCTGAAAGCGGGTATGCCTTGTGGAATGCGCAGACCGTATTTGGTGAAGACTTCTTTGGCCTGAAATTCATGCAGTTTCATAGTAGTTCCTTTTTCTCTGAGAATCGCATACAGCGTACCATATTTTGGGGATCAGTGAGCGCCCAAAGAGCCGCTCACTGGCGCTAATTAGCTGCGATAGCGAAAGGCACCACTGACCACCCCATTTTGATAACTCAGCCCCTCAACACTGGTGCCTTTGGGCAGCTGGTTCTGCAAGAGGGTATTTAAGGCAATCACGGGCAGCACCAAGCGGCCATTTTCTTTGCGCAGACGCACCCCTTGGGCCTCCAACTGCTCACGCAACTTGCGCGTGGCCATATTGCTCACATCAAAGAGTGAAAAGAGTTTGGCTTCATCCACATTGAGGTAGATATTGCTGCCGTCTGCACTGACAGAGATCTTGGCATCCACCAGCATTTGTTGAAAGTCGAAGGTGGCTTTATTATTGCCAATCTGGCTGCCGCTGGGAGTTTGATTGAGGGCCTGTTTAAGCTGGAGATCGAGCATTTTCCCCAATTCTGCCGGACTTGGCCGGAATTTGACATTGCCCCAGAGATCAGACCCTTTGCGATCGCCACGGATGTCCAGGGTGAGCGACATGCGGCCAAAGCTGGTACGCACATCGGGCAATTCCAATTTGCCACTGAATTTGCCATTTTGGATATCTCCCTCTTTGAGCACCACCTTGATCTTCTGGCCCGGAGACAGGCTCACGCCTTGGCGGGCCAAACCGTCGAGGATCGACTGGGCTTTGGCGTCGGTTTTAATCATCTCTTGCAGGGTTTTGACATCTATCTCAGCCAACAGACGGCCATCTTTGAGGCGGGTGCCTGTGACCTTGCCCTGATTGAGGGTGATCTCGACTTTGCCCGAGAGGTCAGCAGCGGTTGTGCTACCGTTGGTCTCCACCTTGCCACTGGCTGAGACAGTGCCAGTGGCCTGGCCTGAGCCCAAAATACCCAGGTTGGGTGAGCTGATCTGGGCGTCGACCCCAGGGCCTTTGACCGCGACCTTGAGTTCCCCCAATTCGGTATAGTCGGAATTGGTTTGGGATTTGCCCAATCTGCCTTGAAAGGTGAGTTGGCCATTGACAATGTCGGCAGTCAGGCCCGACACACTTAAGGTGCCCCGGCCATCGACTTGCAGATCTTGGGCAGTGAGATTTGCGGTAGTGGTGGCTTGGCCCTGGGCTTCACTGCGGACGCTGACGCTGAACGAAGCCGCTTTGAGGCTGTTGAGCAAGGGTGCCAAGAGCGCCTTTTGCTGGGGGTCTTTGAGCATGGCAGCAAGCGCTTCGGGTTTGGCCTCACGAATTTTTTTGATTTGCTCGAAACTCAGCCCCAGGGTTTTGTTTAAATAATTTTGCATCGGGCGGTCGTTTTGCGGCAGCGAATATTGTTTTTTGAGGGTGTCTTGCAAAGCCTGTAACAATTCAGGCCGCTCAGCCATGCTCAATTCGCCAAAGTTGCCACTGATCTGCGTGGACGAAACGGGTTTGCCCTGTTGATCGGTGGCCTGTTGGTTCAGAGTGAAATCCCCCGCTCCAACTGAGACATCGCCATTGGCAGCGACTTGCGCACCCGCACTGCCCAGATGCGCCTCGGCCTGTATGTCTTTGCGGCTGTGGGCAATTTCTTGCACGGTGTCTGAGACCTTAAAGCCCCGATCTGCGGTTTCTTTTAAATAGTCTTCCACCTTGCCAGTGCGGCGGAAGTTGTCTGTGGCCCGGGGAAAGCGGTCCATCAGCTGCTGGGCCTGGGTTTCCAAGGCCTGTTTGACATCAAATTGGGCTTTTTGTTCGGGACTGGCTTTGCGGTATTGTGAGACCACCCCAGCCAACAAGACCGAAGCGGGCACCCCCGAATGGCGCTCCAAAGCGCGGGCCTCACCCAAGGCCCCATGATAAAAAGCCGTAATTTCCTCTTGCGAGAGCAGCTCCTTGAGTTTATCTGGCGGAACGGGCTTGCCTTCAGTGGTGTAAATTTGGCCCTTCGCATCCGCATTAACCGTGGTCTTGCCCACTTCTACCACGGGTTTGGTCGGGTCTGGAGGGGTTCCGGGCGCAGGCTGATTGACTGAGACCTTGTCTGTTTGCGCTTCAACGGTGGCCTGAGCCTGTGAGCCACCTGGGGTTTTGCCTGCAACTGAGGCCTTGACTGAGAGGCCGCGCAATTCAGTCAGGGTGGCTTGGTCGTCTTGGCTCCAGCCCAAGCTTTGCAAGCTAAAACTGGCCTGACCCGTCACCCGCGCATTTTCACCCAGCGCCTTGGTCAAACGGAAGAGGTCCTCCACA
>JBIKWL010000199.1:0-8070 GCA_044356335.1 Candidatus Sericytochromatia bacterium | reverse complement strand
ATGAGCGGCCTGATTGTGGTGGTAATGACCATTCTCCTTGGTCTAACTTTGTTGCCTGCCGTGCTCTCACTGCTGGGGGATCGCATCAATACCCCCCGTCGCTTGGTTAAAATGGCAACCGAAGCCGGGGGACAAAACCGTTTTTGGTATAAATGGGCCCATTATATTATGGGAAGACCGCTTTTCTTTGGTATTGTCTCGATCAGCATGTTGATCTGCCTGAGTCTTTTTGCACTGGAAATGCGCCTCTGGAATACGTCCATTCGCATCATGCCCGATTCCATGGAGACCAAACAGGGCTTTGAAAAACTGCTGGAAATCGACGGGAAATACAAGTTTGCCCCGATCATCGTGACTTTTGCAACCAAAGACAAGAGTCCCATCTGGCAGGAAAAAAATATCCGGGACATCTATGGCTTTATGCAGGCGGTTCAAAACCAGGAACCCATTGCCAGCATGATCGGATTGGTCAATACAGCTCAGCCGCTTGAATCCCATTTTCCGCTCTACAATACCATTGCGGGTTATGGCGGCATCTCCAATATGCAGCTCTTTCAACCGGGTTTCAGCCTGCCTTATATCAGCCAAGACGAAAGCAAAGCCGCTTTGATGATGTACCACAATTGGGAAGGCTATGGCATTACCGAAAGTGGCGCAGATATGGGCACCATTCGCGATATGCGCGAATTCCGCGACAAAGTCAACACACACTTCCCCAATCTGGAAATCCTGATTGGCGGCATGAGCGCCATACCGGTTGAAATGCAGGACGCGATCTACGATAATTTCCCTTTTATTGTCTTAATGACAGTGATTGTGACCTATCTTTTGACGATGTTTTCGTTTGGTTCTCTGCTTTTGCCCCTCAAAGCTGTGTTTTTGAACCTGCTCTCGGTCACTGCGACCTACGGTTGCATGGTCCTGGTCTTTCAAAAGGGCTTTGCCGCCAAGCTCTTGGGAATTGAAATCCTGCCTGATGCCTTAATGATGGTCTCGCCCCTGATTCTCTTTTGCCTGATCTTTGGTCTGAGTATGGATTACGAGATCTTTCTGCTCAACCGCATTCGCGAAGAGTATGATGCGGGTGCCACCACCGAAGAGGCAATCGCCATTGGTATGGAAAAAACCGGCGGGATTATTACCAGTGCAGGCCTGATCATGATTCTGGTCTTCTTTGGCTTTGCCCTGGCACGCCTGATTGTGATCAAAGAATTTGGCTTGGGCATGGCCATTGCCATCTTTATTGATGCCTCGATCATTCGTCTGATGGTAGTGCCCGCCCTGATGAAACTCTTTGGCAATGCCAATTGGTATTTGCCCAAATTTTTGGATATTCCCCTGCTCCGGAAAGCGCTCAAAGATTAGTGATTTGTGCGCTTCTGGTCTATACTTGATTAATCAATGAAGGTGTTCGAAATCATGACAGCAACTCCCTCCCCGATCCGTGTTCGGATTGCGCCTTCGCCCACTGGCAATTTGCATATTGGCACAGCCCGAACCACTTTATTTAATTACCTCTTTGCCCGCCACCACGGCGGCACATTGATCTTGCGCATCGAAGACACCGATCAGGTGCGTTCCCAAGCCCATTTTACCGAGAATATCCTCACAGGCCTCAAAGGCCTGGGGCTGAGCTGGGACGAAGGCCCAGATGTCGGTGGAGACTTCGGACCCTATTTTCAATCTGAGCGCAACGAAATCTATTTTAAGGCCCTGGCCGAACTCGAAGCCAAAGAACAGGTTTACCCCTGTTTTTGCTCGGAAGCCGATCTGCAAGCCGAGCGACAGCTCGCCGAACAGGCTGGCACCACCTATATCTACAGCCGCAAATGCAGCCAGCTCCCTCAGGCCGAAGCTCAAGCCCGAATAGAGTCTGGCGCGACGCCCGTTTGGCGTCTGCGGGTGCCCTCCAAAGTGGTGGCCTTTGACGATCTGATTCGCGGCCGAATTGAGATCCAAAGTGATTTGATTGGGGATATTATCATCGCCAAACGCGATCGCAGCCCGATTTACAATTTTGCAGTGGTGATCGACGATGTCGAAATGAAAATCAGCCATGTGCTGCGCGGCGAAGACCATATCAGCAATACCCCCAAGCAGATTCTGATCTACGAGGCCCTGGGCGCCACACTGCCTGCGTTTGGGCATTTCCCCATGATTCTCGCCCCCGATCGTTCTAAGCTTTCCAAGCGCCACGGTGCGACCTCTGTTGGGGAATACCTCGACAAAGGCTTTTTAACCGAGGCCCTGGTCAATTATTTGGCCCTCTTGGGCTGGTCGGCCCCAGACAACCGCGAAGTATTGACCCTCAGTGAATTATCTGAATTCTTTGATCTCGACCATGTCAACAAAAGTGGCGCGATTTTTGACATCGAAAAACTGACCTGGCTCAATGGGCAGTGGCTGAGGCAATTGCCCCGCGAAGCGCTTTTGGAGCGGCTTGGCCCCTGGCTCGAAAAGCAGGGAACACCCGCAGCAGGCTTTGACAGAGACTGGCTTTTGGCGGTGATTGATTTGGTTCAAGAAAAATGCCGCTTGCTGCCCGAAATATTGGAGCAAGCACAATTTTTGCTCCAAACTGAACTGATCCCCGATCCCGAGCAAAGCCAAAAGGCCTTTGAGTTGGCCTCTGCCAAAGAGGTCTTAGAGACCTTTGCTGCGGCCTTTCAACAGCTCGACACCTGGACGGTTGAAACGCTCCACAGCCTTTTTGAGCAGCAAAAAAGTCAATTGCCCTATAAAATGAAAGAAATCATGTGGCCACTGCGGGCCGCTTTAACGGGTCGCACGGCAGGCGCAGATCTGCAACAAAGCCTGTTTTTGCTCGGTCAAAAGCGCAGCCACGAACGGTTGCAGTCGGCTTTATCACAATTGAAGGGATAATCAGGGGAGTTTATGCTGGAGTATATTGTTAAGCGGCTATTGTTGATTCCCATTACACTTTTGGGGATTTTTACAATTACCTTTGCCCTGCTTTACATTGTCCCTGGTGATCCGGTTTCGACGATCATGGGCGAAAAGGGCGACGCAAAAACCAAAGCCGCGATTCGGGCTCAGCTCAATCTGGACAAACCGCTTTATGTGCAATATACCAGCTATCTCGGCAATGTCGTCAAAGGCGATCTGGGTCAAAGCTTTATCACCAAGAAAAAGGTCACCGAGTCCATTCTTGAGGCCTTTCCGCTGACCTTTAATTTGGCCCTGCTATCGGTCATCATCATGACGGTCATCGGCATCCCCGTTGGCATTATCTCTTCGATCAAACAGAAGTCGGTTTTAGACCGAATACTGATGGTCGCTGCCATTGGCGGCGTTTCGGCCCCCGGTTTTTGGGTGGGCCTGATTGCCCTCTTGCTCTTTGTACACACCTTTCATATTTTCCCCCTCAATACGATTGAAGTGACCTCTCTGGGCTGGCCCGCTTATCTCAGCTATCTGATTTTGCCCGCTTCAGTACTGGGTGTCAGAGGCGTTGCAATTGTGGCCCGCCTGACCCGCTCCACCCTGCTCGAAGTTGTGCGCCAAGACTATATCCGCATGGCCCGCGCCAAAGGTCTGTCTGAGCGGGTCGTGATTTTTAAACATGCCCTGCGCAATGCCATGATCCCGGTGATCACCTATGTGGGCATGGACCTGGCCTTTTTAATGGGCGGAGCAGTGGTCACAGAAACCGTCTTTGCCTGGCCCGGTCTGGGCCGGTTGGCGGTTCAGGCCCTGCGCCAAAAAGATATTCCTGTGGTTTTGGGCACGGTTTTGTTTACCTCGGCGCTGATTGTTGTCGCCAACCTGCTCACCGATTTGTCTTATGCCGCTGTGGATCCCCGCGTTAAATTGGGAGACAAATAGCTCCCTGAGGGGTGAGCCCTGAGTGGACTCGAAGGTCAGGATCCCCCCACACAGGCCAGCATTAATGCTACGCTAAAGAAAGAATTAAAGCCAAACCTGTGATCGGTTTGCAAGCGTCCAGAAAGGAAAGCCTTTATTGTCATGAGTACAGAACAGCCCCCACCCCAAGCCACCCCCGAAGAGGGAGAGAATAAAGAACTCAAAAAAAAGTCGGCTGAGGAAAAAAAGGAAGAGAAAGATTCTCTGATCAATCTCTGGATGCAAGATCTGGGTCAGACTGAGAAACCCAAATCCTAGAAGCCCCATCTGGAAACCCAGCCCAAACACGGGTCAGTCATACAGAGTCAGGTAAGTTTCTTCCGAAAAATAGCCAGTAAAAAGCGGCTCCACATTGTTGTGGGGCCGCTTTAAAATTGAAACTTAGAGCGTGCCGCGGAAAGTCGTGGTCACGGTATTGTTATTGGAATCAAAACCGCCGATCACATAGATCCGAGAGCCAAAAGCAGCCACTGCAGCGCCGCCACGAGAAGAGGGCAGGCGTTTCAGTGTGCGCCATTTGTTTGCACTGGGATCGTACTCATACACGGAATCTTGTTCGACGCCGTTGGTATCTTCTCCACCGACAACATAGACCTTGCTATTGATTAACACGGCCTGGGCTTTGGTCAGGGCTTTGGGGATGGGGGCCAAACCAGTAACCCACTCATCTTTGTCGACATCGTAGGCATTGACGCGATCTTCGGCAGTTTCTCCCCCACCGATCACATAAATCTTGCCATTAAAGACCACCGAAGCAGATTGGAAACGGCGACTGGGAGAGGTCCGTTTGGTGGTCCATTTATTGGTATCGGGATTGTATTCTTCCACGACCCGGCCATTGGAACCATTGCCGCCGATCACGTAGATCCGGCCCCGGAAAGTCTCTGCCGTAGCACCAAAGCGACCGGTGGTCATGCCCTGCAGATTGACCCAGGTATTGGTGGCGGGATCATAGCGATCCAAACGGTTGGATTCACCCGATCCCCCAATCACAAATAGCCGATCATCCAAGACAGTTGTGGCCACATCCGAGCGATTGGAAGGCAGCGGATTGAGCACAGACCAAGTATTGGTACTGACATCATAGGCTTCAAGTTTATCACTGCGATCGCTCTGACTGCCGCCGATCACATAGACCTTGCCAGTGATGGCTTCAGCCATGGCATTTGAGCGAGAAGTAAGGGTCGGTTGACGCTCATCCCAATTGGGGAGATTGGCACCCGAAACCAAGAACTTGCGAAAATCACTCAATTGACCCTTGACCCGGACAGACACATCTACTTCGCTGCCCAAATTGCTCGGCACAATCACCTGCAACGAAGAGCCTGTGACATTCAAAGGTATGCTGGCCTTTTGGCTGCCAAAGAAAACCGCGTTGTGGGCGGGATTATCCGTCGAGAAATACTGGCCGGTTAAAGTCACCAATGCGCCCTCAGCCCCCTCTTGGGGAATGATATTTTCCAATTTGGGACTGATCACAAAGGGAATACCATTGCCTTTGCGACCAGCTGTGGTGATATTGACATAACCACTGAAAGCCCCAATCGGAACGGTTACGACCAATTGGGTCGGAGTAGCAGTTAAGACCGTTGCCGGAACGCGGTTAAAAAAAACCTGATTTTCAGCCGGCGAGGTCGAAAAATTTTCACCACTCAGAGTAATGGTTTGACCTGGTACCAAAGGCACCGCAGGGGAAAAACTGGAGAGATAAGGCACACTGTCTGCAACCGTTACGGGCACAGTGGTGGTGACATTGGAAATAATGTCGCGCACACGAATTTCGGTGGTACCCGGCTTCAGTGCCCGAAAGACAGCCGTGGGATTGATACCGCTGATGCTGCTGTCTTGGTTGACAAACTGACCAATCGTGCTATCGAGCACCGAAAAATTAAAGGCAAAAGAGGAGATATTGGTAGCGAGATCCTGAGCCAAGACCTGAAAAGGCTGTTCTTTGCCCGTTAAAATCACAGGCCGATCAGGGCTCATCTCAATAAAAAAAGAGGAGGCCGATTGAACCGTGATATTGGTCGTGGCAGAGAAGCCGCGGGCCCGTGCAGTGACATCGACACGCCCAGTCTGGCTGCCTTTAAAAACGCCATTTTCGTCGATGGTACCGACAAAGTTATTGCTCAATTCCCAAGAGGGAGAGACGGTGACTTCGTTGCCAAACTTGTCTTTGCCTTTGGCTTTGAGTTCAAAGGTTCGTCCACTGTCGAGGGTCAAATTGGTATCTGGCACCAATTCAAGGGAGTTCAACTCGCTGTCGGTGACAGTAATGGTGACCGATTGAGAGAGATTGCCAAAATTGGCAGTATAGGTATAAGTACCTGCTTTTTGGGGTGTAAAGACACCCGCAGCCGTCAAGGTCGCAAAGGCACTGTTATTGCCCAAAACCCAGATGGGGGTGATATTTCGCTGCTCACCGGTCTTTTCATCAAGCCCTTCGGCCCAGAGTTTCAGACTGGTGTCTTTGGCGATGGTCACGGCATTACCGGGTTTGATTAAAAGTTTGCTGGGTGTAAAAGCTGCAGGAGCAGCACTGGGGGTGGCGCCAGGAGCAGGGGTTACCGTCGCAGTTGGAACCGGAGAAGGCAAGGGCTGCCCAGTTAAAGCAGCCTGCATTTGCGGCAACACTTCATTGAGTTTTTTGACCAAATCGGGGTGGGTTTGCAGCGGCTGCACCTGTGCATCAATCGGGGTTTGCATAATATTTTGCAAAACCTGCAAGACAGCTTCATAATGGGTTTTTAATTTTTCGTTGGCGGGCAATTGGGCAACAGGAATCGCACTGACGGCACTGGCACTGAGCTCTGCCGCTTTGGCATAAATCAAGTCCACAGCTGTGCTGGCCAGGGTTACGTCCAATTGGGTTTCTTTTTCTTTTTGAGCGGGATCCACATCCAAACGGGCACTGAGAATCACACGGGGGTTGTTTTTGTACTGGGCCAAAACACGCACCTGTTTGCCCACAGGCACACTGCCCATGGAGTAGCTTTTGGTGGTGGTTTCTACCGCCTTGCGGAAGCTGCCATCAACGGAGGAGACCTCAACAATTACAGCCAGTGCGTCCAGGGCGATAGCGCCTTTGAGAACCGTCTCACCAGCAAAAACAGGAATGGGTGTCGCGCTGGGAGCAGGAGCTGTGGGTGACGGAGTGGGCGCTGTAACAGCGGGACCGTTGGTCTGGCAACCGGCCAGAGAGAAGAGGGATATAGTAATGGCGATGAGGGATTTTTTCATGCTTTTATCTCAGTCCTAACCGATGTATTAATACATTCTACCTTGTTTCGATTATTATTGCAGCGCCGCTTCTTCAGCAAGCGCAGCAGTCACAGAAAGACGCCAAGCGCCTGTTAAAATTTATGAAGTTGTTTATTTTTCTTCTGCCAGTCTTTTATCAATTTTGGCTCTGTATTTAGGCGCCAAATCGAGTATGCGCTCAGGGAAAATCATTTTGGATTTGACAATCACAGGAACCCGGTCATTGGCCTTGAGTTTGGTTTCTTCCGTGTGGTAAAGATTCCAAGGAATGCGAAAGGTATAACGGATATTTTCCTTTTTCAACATGACTGTGGCGGAGTATTGGCACATACTCTCATGGTTGTTACGACAGCGTTGATCTGTTTCTGAAGAAACAAAATAAGCATCTTTGATTTTGGTTTTGGCAAAACTGGAATCATACCAATAAGCACCGCCACCAATGACAATTCCTGCCATCACAAGTTTTCCTAATAAAGCCACCCTTAGATTCTCTCCCGCATTGTTTCGATTCGGCTTCACACTGTTTCTTGAAGACAACCTTAGTGTATCATAGTTGAAGAAAATTCCTGTTTTGAGACACCTGCAGAGAGGTCTCCGCTTTTGTTTGACCAAACATTGATTCAAGCCCTGAGAACAGCAGAACAGACCTACGATCGGGTTATTCGCCGCTGGGGAAATATTCCGTTTGCCCAGTCCTGTGTCTATGACTGGGTGTGGTCTGAAGAATTTTGCCTGCTCTGCCATGCGCTCAGTGAAATCGAAAAAGGGCGCGTTCGGGTCTATATCATGCATGCCTTTGGCGTCCATCCCTGGCCCTGGCACCGCCAAGCCTCCCCCCCCCCACGCGAATATTAAAACACGACAGCCGCGAAGAAAAAGGAGCCCCCCGTGATTGAGTTTGAAGCAGTAATAGGATTGGAAGTG
>JBIKWL010000310.1:0-2779 GCA_044356335.1 Candidatus Sericytochromatia bacterium | reverse complement strand
AATGTCGAGATTTTGCAGGGTCATTTTTTCCGAAATTTCACGATTGGGGCGCTCAAAGGCCTCCCACTCCTTATCGAGCCCGGCAATAAAAGCCGCTGACCCAGATTGAACGCCGCCCGCCCGATGGCTCATGCGCAATAAATCTGTTACCACCCCTTGTGCCAATTTGGCTTTGTTCATGTGCAGATAATGATCCCAATAGGCCTTGAGAGCCGCAATTAAAGCCGCTTGGTCTGAAGCTTTGGCATTGCTATCAGAGATTTGATCGGGTGTTAAAAGCACTTGAGCAGGAACGGTTTCACCCGCATCTGAATGGCCGGGAGCCGACCTGACTGACAAGACTGGCAACGTGAGAGAGAGTGTAAGCAGCGATGCCGCCAAAGCCATGCGGGAGAGAGTTAAGGGCATAGATAGGACTCCTAAGGGTGTAATGGGGTGTGTATCATTATCCCTGATTCAGTTGGAAAGACAAGACTTGAGGGAAAATTGCAGCTTAACTATCCGGATTTAAGTTCAATAGCCATGAACATTTAAGGCAGTGCTATATCCTGCTCAAGCGTATTACATGGTATGCAAAAACAGGTCAAAGTCTTAAATTAATCTACAGACCCTCTGAACTTGCCGCAACACGCAAGCGGGCTTCACGTACCTTGTCCTTTTTGCTCTTGCGTTTGCCTTTTACGGGGAGTGGGCCTTTTTTTGGCGCATCGCCTGCGTTTGCCATTGGGCTTAAGGTCGGTTCAAAGCCTGGGATATGTTCCCTTTCAAGTTGAATGCCGGCCCGCTTTTCAATCAGCTTAAAATGGGCAGCACTCTCTGCACTGATCAGCGAGACGGCCATACCCACTTTGCCTGCGCGGGCCGTACGACCAATGCGGTGAATATAATCAGCGGGGGAGCGAGGCAAATCGAAGTTCACGACATGGCTGATCTCCTCAAAATCCAACCCACGCGAGGCGATATCTGTGGCAATCAGAACCTGTGCACGCTTGCGCTCAAAGAACTGCAAGGCTGCAACCCGCTCGATTTGGTCGAGATCGCCGTGAAAAGCCACAGCTTTGATGCCATCTTTTTTGAGCTTTGTGGCCAGATTGGCTGCTGCACGTTTACTGCCAACAAAGACCACTGTTTGTGCCCAATTTTCTGTTTTGAGTAAATGGCGCAGCAAGCGTCCCCGATTTGCATTATCCACTTCAATGACCCGCTGCTGAATCCGATCAAGCGTTGGAGCCGCCTGTTCCACTCGGACAGGAATTGGATCTGTTAAAACTTTCTGGGTCAATACCCTGACTTTTTCAGGAAAAGTAGCCGAAAAAAGCAAAGTTTGGCGCTTGCTGGGCAGTATCTGCAATAGCGTGTCAAGCTCCTCTGCAAAGCCCAACGAGAGCAATTTATCTGCCTCATCTAAAACCAATAAGCTGAGTTGATGCAAATAAATTTCTTGCTGACGCAGTAAATCCAATAAGCGACCGGGGGTGGCGACAACAATATCCGCACCCTTACGCAGGGCTGTCGTTTGTGTCTCGGTCTCTTCTCCACCGATGATGGCGTGAATGCGTGGTTTGGGAGAGAGGAATTGACCGTAGGTGCCAAAGGCAGAGGCCACTTGAAGAGCCAATTCGCGGGTCGGGGCCAGAACCAATGTGTGAACATTTTGAGAGCCCGATTTAGCCTGGGCCTCAGCCCAAAACTGAAGGGCGGGTAAGGCAAAGGCTGCGGTTTTACCCGTACCTGTTTGGGCTTGAGCAAGCAAATCGTTTCCTGCCAGAATCAAAGGTATGGCAAGGGTTTGAATGGGTGTTGGAGAAGTATAATTGGCTTTATCGAGAGCGCGGAGCAGAGGTTCGGGCAGTTCAAGAGACTTAAATGTCATTGAGGACCTTTGTCAAAAATAGATTGATAAAAACACAGATGATTCATAGGTATTATACTCCGAGCAGCCCTCGCGATCGGTTTCAAAATAAGCCCCAAACAATTATTGGCTCTGAATCGTTCTCATCAAAATACCCAAAATCCATAAAAAAACAAAAATTTAATCGAATAATTTGACAAAAATACAGTTGATTTTGCAGCCCCAATAAATGGAAATAAATCCAGCACACGTTTGGATTCATTCAGAAGTGAAAAAAATCCAGAAAGACTCTTGAAAATAATGGGAAATACCAAAAAATTCTCAAATAATCCAAAAACGCAAAAAGTAAAAATTTTTAACTGAATTTTCGTCACATTTTAATAACAATTGCGTTCACAAGCCCCGAGACGAAAAAAAATTACAACAAGCCTGAAAGCTTGCGTTTATCTGCATTTGGGTTAGGTAAATTAGAATTGGTAATTAGTCTAAGTACTTGCCGCATTTGCGGCCCAAGGGCCATAATGCTCAACGGCTGAAAGTTGCCTTTTCTTTAACATTTGTTAAGGATCCCCCTGTTGGAGACAGGGAACAGAAAAAGCAAACCAGAGGTATGAATAAATGAATCGAATCACCCTTACACTACTCGTTCTGGCCCAATTCTGCATCTTGCAAAGCGCGATTGCCGCACCGTCTACGAACGGACCCCTGCCAGAATCCGAAACCCATACGGAAAAATTACAACTTGCTTATATCGACGCCCGTGACGACAGGGCAGGCAAATTAAATCAAATTGAGCAAGCGCGATTGGCTGATGCCCTTCGCTCGCCCAGCATCTCAGAAATTAAGCAAGGCGCACTTTTGCGCCTTGGCCAGCAGGGACAAGCGGTAAAAGAGGTCAAAGACCTTTTAAATGGACTGGGTTACCCT
>JBIKWL010000244.1:0-5282 GCA_044356335.1 Candidatus Sericytochromatia bacterium | reverse complement strand
TCGTGAGACCCTGAATCATGTGGGTCAATTTCAAGAAAAACACAGGCTGGTACAGCCCAACAGCCCCTTTTGGGGCATTATCGGACCTGAGACCCTTGAAAAACTTCAAAAAGAAGCCGAACGGGGCAATTATAACCCACGCTTTGGCCGGGCCCTGGTCAACTATGCCCGTGCCCGCGTGATTGGCACCGAAAGATACTGTTACCGTTTTGTCGCAGAAGCAATCCACGCTTTCACAGATCCATTTTTGGTGGGTTATCACGCCTATATGGCCGCAGATTATTTGGCCAAAAGCCGATCTTTTCATGAGATCTTCCCCAGTGTCAAAGCTTTGGAAAAATTACCTGCTGGGGCGATTGTGGTCTGGGGCAAAGGAAACTCCCGATCAGGCCATATCTCGATCGCAGATGGTCAAGGCAATGAAATTTCCGACCATATTCGCCCCCAGATGCTCTCTCACTATGGCGGAGCTTCATTCCGCGCATTTCTCCCTGTCGCTGCACGGATCAGCCAAAAATAGCCCTAAAGCTCAAGCGATAGACGCAGCAGGTTCCGTTTTCGCAAAATTTGCAAGTCCTGTCCGGGTGGTCTACCTATTGACCACCCGTGCAGGTAGACTGCAGGTAGACTGCAGGTAGACCACCAGTAGACCTATCGCGGTATCAAAGGTAAATTATGAAAATCTTTCCAATCGTATTGGCCCTCATCTTCATCGGCATGACCGTGCTCTATGTGTTCATGGGTCGGCTTGGCGGGGGCCCACAACTTCAACAAGACAAAGCGCTGGCAGCAGAAATGGAAGGGCGCGAGGCCTTAACGCAATCAAGAGCAGATTTGGCATTGCTCTATTTTGACAAAGGATTAAAAGCGCTCAAAGACTCACCCTCAATCCCTCAACAGAGCAGTTTAATGGCTGGCCGGGGAGATGCGCTGGCAGCCCTCAATCGCTGTCCTGAGGCAAAAGTAGCCTGGTCTGAAGCCTGTAAATTGGGCCAAGCCACGGCCTGTAAAGCAACTTGCTCAGAACAAAGTCCTGCAAAAAAATAGCTGACTCAGTCCTGAAATATGAGATTTAATTTTCGAGCAGGGCCAGCAGGTCTTCCGCTTCGATCCGCAATGTGCCATCGGCCTGCTCGCTGTAGATGCCCTCGCTCAGAGCGGCTTTCTTCTGTTGCAGCAGCAAAATCTTTTCTTCAACGGTCTGTTCGCAGATCAGTTTGTAGACAAAAACAGGTTTGTCTTGGCCAATGCGCCAGGCCCGATCGGTGGCCTGGTTTTCAGCAGCGGGATTCCACCAAGGATCGTAGTGAATCACGGTGTCTGCTGCAGTCAGGTTGATACCCACCCCACCGGCTTTGAGTGAAACCAAAAAGACGGGCGCATCGCCACGCTGAAAGGCATCCACCACATTTTCGCGTTTGCGTGTGGCTCCTGTTAGGCGCAAAGAGGGAATATTCTGCTTTTCCAAACCGGCTTCAATCAAATCCAACATGCTCACAAATTGAGAGAAAATCAGAATTTTGCGGCCTTCTTCCACCATTTCGGGCACAGTTTCGAGCAACCATTCGAGTTTGGCGGAATCTTTGACTTTTTTGGCCTCGTCTAACTTGGGCAGGCGGGGATCACAGCAGATTTGTCGAAGTTTAAGCAGGGCGTCTAAGAGCACAATTTGACTGCGTTTGAGGCCAATTTTCCCAATTTCCTCGCGCACACGGGCATCCAGGGCCACCCGGATGGTCTCGTAGAGATCGCGCTGGGCACCACTGAGAGCCACATATTGAACCATCTCACTCTTGGGTGGTAAATCACGGGCCACTTCTAGCTTGGTACGCCTGAGCAAAAAGGGACGCATGCGCTGGCGCAGGGCATCGGCGCGAATTCCATCTCCCAATTTTTCGATCGGTGTGCGGAAGCGGCGACCAAACTCTTTGGCGCTGCCCAGAAAACCAGGCATCAAAAAGCGGTAGATCGACCAGAGTTCGTCGAGATGATTTTCGACGGGGGTACCACTCAGCGCCAGACGGTGCCTGGCTTCGAGCTTGCAAACAGCCTGGGCCGTTTTGGCCAATGGATTTTTGATCATCTGGGCTTCGTCGAGAATGAGCAAATGAAAACAATGATCAAGGTAGTGTTCGAGGTCGATGCGAATCAGGGCATAGGTGGTTAAAATCAGGTCTGCATCGGCCATTTTGGCAAAGTCTTCAGCACGGTTGGCACCATGTAAAACCAAAACCTTGAGATCGGGGGCAAATTTTTCGGCTTCACGGCGCCAATTGGGGACAACACTGGTAGGGGCAATCACCAACGTTGGTTTATCGGCCCGCCCTGAGCGTTTTTCAATCAGCAAATGCGCCAGGGTCTGAATTGTCTTGCCCAAACCCATATCGTCAGCGAGCACGCCATGAAAGCCAAACTCCCGCAGAAATTGCAGCCAATTGAGCCCCTCTTGCTGATAGGGACGCAGGGTGGCATTAAATCCCTCTGGCACCTGAACCATGTCGAGCCCGCCGAAATCATGCAAGCGACTTGCCAATTTGCGCAGGTGATCTCCGCCTTGCCAATGCAAACCAGGATCGTTGAGCAAACTGCCCAACCCCAGACCTTGATGCCAATTCAGTCGCACAGATCCATCAGGATTGAGACCTTCATCATCATAGAGTTCAATCAAGGTGGCCAGCATGCCTTTGATCCGGCTGGAGGGCACCCTTAGCCAGCGCTCTGTGCCCACTGGCAACAAGAGAAACTCTTCCTTGGCCAAGCGTTCGAGCAATTCCTGGGGTTCATCCACCGATTGCAAAAGACCTTCTAACAAGGGCAATAAATTAACATGTTTGCCATCAATTTCGATGCCCAGACTCAGGTCAAACCACTCGCCTTTTTCGTCATTGGTGATACTGGCTTCCCAGTCACTTTCGCCGGGATACACCTTTAAACTAAAATCTTCGGTGAGGTTGACGCTCCAGCCCAAGGACTCCAATTCAGGCACAGAGACCCTGAGCCAATACTCCCAAGCCTGGGCCTGGGCCAAAGCCCCATCTCCTGGCAAGACATGCGTCACGCCATCACCCACAGCTTCAAGGCAAGAATCGAGCAATTGTTCGCGGAAGCGTTTTTCGGCCTCTGGTTCGCGTTGCACTTGATACGTCCTTCCCCTTTGTTCAAGGCGCAAAGACGGGTTTTCGTTGGTGGGATTGAGCAAAACGCCTGAATAATCAAAAGCCAATTGGGCGACATAAAGGGGATCGCGACCTTCGCGGGGCAACCCTCTCAGAACAAGTTTGGGCTCAGGCTCAACCCCCGCAATTTTCTTTAGTTCATTGCGGGCCCCTTCGGGCAATTTGAGTTTGAGATCGGGCACCAGTTTTAACAATTCGGCATTGGCAGCCTCGATCTGGCCTTTGGGAATACTTGGAGCCTTGAGCAACTCTTCGACCAGTCCAGGCGGCATTTCCGTTTCAAGGGGTCCGAGACTGCGTGTGCTGGCATCAAAATACCAGGGCCCATCGATCTGAAAAGCCTGCTTGACAGGCGGGGTACTGATGGCATGTAATTGCCAACCTTTGGGGGCTTGGCGCCAGGCAAAATCCAAGGGACGGGATTCACCCTGAACCAATCGCAAACCATCGGGGCTTTGCATGCGGCAGCGGCCACTGGCCAACATCAGATCCAGGGCCAAAGCCCCTGTGCTGCCCTTGAGCACCAAACTGGTGATTGACGCGGCAGCAAGGCCAGGGTCTGCCAGACTCATCAAAAGTCGGGCAATTTCTTGATCTTCGGGAGTGTGACGGGTTTGGGGACCCAATAATTTGCTCAGAGGCTCAGGACGGGTCAATCGACTGCCATTTCTGCCCCGTTTGGAATCAAAGGTACGCAAGTCAATTTTGGCCTGATCACCGACAATTGAAAGCACGTACAACAAGCGCAAGGGCTGGGGACGATCAGGGTTGGTCTGAGTGGCCTGCTTGCGTAGACGCCCCAACCAAGCCCTATAGGGTTGCGCATTTTCGCTGCGGTTTTGTCCACGGGCTTGTGGGGGTTGTGGATCGGGCCGATTTTTACGGGCTGGGCGTTCTGGTTGTTGACGTTCTGGTTGTTGACGCTCGGGCTGATAAGGTTCAGGTTGATAGGATTCAGGCTGATAAGGTTCAGGCTGATAGGGCTTCTTTGCAACGGGCGCAGTGACACGGTCTTGCCGGGCAAGCCAGGCATAGCCCAAAGCAGCACAATGTTTGCAATCAAACTCAATCGGACAATTGCACTGCCCGGTCATATTGGCGGGTCGGCTCGGATCAATTTCGAGCGTGACCTCATACGGAAGCTGTCGGCTGCCTTTTACAAGGCCGTCGACCAGCGTCACGCCTGGCAGGGTCTGACAGTCAAAATGCAGTACGCGGTCCTGGCGCCAATAGGTCCAGCCTTTGTCTGCAGCGACTTTGCCGTAGGCTTTTTGGATTATGTTTTCGATTTTCGATAATGTCATCTCGCTTCAGTGTAAGGGAGGAGAATCACTTCAGCCAAGCAGAAAGAGATAAAAGGTTGATCCTGAAAACAGAATTTGAAGCCAGCACAACAAAACTGTTAAAATTCTGAGGTATGTTTAAACAACCCCATTTGCGTGTGCCACTGCTTGAAGCCTGCTTTCATCTGCTGAAAACACCCGAGGCAGAACAGGCCCCTGAGCCAATGAGAAGCGCCCAGTCCCTCGTCTGCGCCTACTTGCTCGATCACCATGGTTCGTCTCCGCATTTGCAAACGCTTGAGAGCTGTTTGCTCAATCTCTCAGCACACCCAGATCCGATTTGGGTCATCGAAGCCCGCTCAAGCTTGGCCTTGGTCGCATTAAAATATTGCCGTGAGACGGGTTCAAGCAAGCGATTGGCGCCCACCATCCAAAAAATTCTCAACCAATTAAAAAGGGCAACAGCCAAATTTAAAGGCAATTATTTACCCGAAACCAGCCTGATTGAAGCCGAGCGGGCCCATTGCCAAAATCAAATTCCGCTGGCCATGCGCCGATATGATCAAGCAATTGAAGAGGCAAAATTGCACCATGTACCCCAATTAGAGGCCCTGGCCCAAGAACTCGCTGGCCAGTTTTATTTTGGCTTGGGACATGACCGCATTGCCGAAATCTATCTGCAGGCCGCTTATCAAATGTATTGCAATTGGGAAATTGCAGCGCTGAAATTAAAAATGGAACTACAGTATCCTTTTTTATTGCTTGCGCCTCACTCCCTGCCCGAACCAGACAGCAGGCCGCCCAGTCTGGCCGAAATCAAAGC
>JBIKWL010000194.1:0-8386 GCA_044356335.1 Candidatus Sericytochromatia bacterium | reverse complement strand
GGCCCTGCTTGACGAGGTTCAAGAGCTTGAAACCGCAATCGTTGAGAGCGTTGAAAAGCGCTATTTGGCCAATGCAATCGGCTGGGCCTTGGAGATGAACGGCAAATTAGTGGGCAGGCCAAAGCCTGGTCTTGGTCAACCAGGCGGCGGGACAGATTATGAAACATACCGCGCCTTAATTTATGCCCAAATTGCCGCCAATAAATCCACGGGCACATGGACGGACATATACGGAATTATGGGCATGTTGGGCTGCTCTGGCGTTTCAGGCTGGGAGCTACACCCGGCCACTTTCCAGATCGAATACTCGGGCAGTCCCTTTGTTTCGGGTGAGCAGCTTCGAGACGTGCTGGAAACAGCGACGGGCCCCTTTGCTGTCGATCTCACTTATTACGAATCGGCAGACACAGCCTTTGCGCTTGCGGGCCCCGGCCCAGGCCTTGGTCTTGGCTACGGCGAATTATCCACAGCTTTTTAATAGACAACGGAGAGATTAAATCATGGCAAAATGGGCCTCGGCAAACGGGTCGAATGTACTGACAGGGCTGAATATTGATTCAGTGACGTATCAGAGCGGGGTAGTAGATCGCTATTTCTTCAGTGGTTCCCCCGATCTCAGCGGTGTGGTCGCAGGCTTTCAGCTCACTGTTTCGGGCTGCACCAATCCTGAGAACGATGGCACCTTTTTGATCTTTGCCCGTGACAATACCGCCAAAACCATCGACGTGATCAATACAGCGATCTCTGACGCATCCTTTAATGAGACAAGCTCACCGGGTACCGCCATTGTGAAGCAGAACGCGGCAGTGATTCAAGAGCCCACAGCAGCCAAGCAGACCGCAGGCTTTTTGGATGGTGAGCGGCCCCCGGCGGGCTGGCTGAATTGGATCTTAAACCAAGCGGGCGCTGTACAGTCTGACTTGACTGAAGTCGGCTATTCCACGGTAGCAAGCGCCACCTATGTCGCTCTCGGCGGCGAGGGGATCACCGTTGCACCCACCTACAGCACCACGGCTTGGGGCTCAACTGTCGGGGCTTCGTCGGCAACGGACGTGACAGGCTCTACAATCACGCCCAAGACCACGGCGGGCTCTCGCGTCTTGGTTGGTTCGATCTGCTCAGTGGACTATGCCTCTGCTGACGGCAATGGGCGATTGGCCCTGGCCATCAACGGAACCACTTTGACCGGAGCCAATCAGCTTTGGCTACCAACCGAAAACACAGCCATGGCCAATATGCACCTGATCACCTCTGCCACGGGCGGCACTGAGAGCTACAAGCAGCAGGCCTACACCTCGGGCGGAACCACCAATATTGTCACCACAAACGGCAGGACATGGGCGGCTGAGTTTGCGTCAAGCGTGGCGGCAGGATCGGCCACCAAAGCGGGCACCCAAAACAGCACATTGACCAATACCTACGAAGATCTGACTTCTCTGTCTATCACCATTTCGCCCACCAATAACCCTGTTTTGCTGCTGTTCGCGGGCAATTTCCAACTCGGCGCGGCAGGTTATACCACCGGGTTCCGCTTCACCGATGGCACAAACAACTACGGCGAATGGCTATACCGCAATGATCCCGGCGCGGCTTCGGCCTTCGGCGGATCCACGGCATGGCTCACCGGAGAATTGAACGGCTCCAAGACCTTCAAATGCCAATTCAAATCTTTGACCGCAGATATCGTCACGATGAACACCTGTTCATTCCACGCGATTGAGATCGCCGGGGCAGTCGAGCGGGCCACCCCTGCCGGTGCTTGCTCTGTGACCACATCTGAAGCCACGCTCACCGATGGGTCGACCGCTTTGAGCAAGACCTTTACACCGGCAAGCGCAGGCAAATACCTTGCGGTTCTGACAGGATACACGCAGCGCACTGGCGGCGCGGGGTATGTCACCTTCAAAGTCAAACAGGGCTCGACCACGCTTGTCACGATTGACCACGCCCGCGATTCAGCAGCAGACTACAAAAGCCCGGTCACTATCATTGTGCCCACGGGCAGGCTCACAGCGGGCACGCCTTACACCGTCTCAGCAACTGCCCAAACAAGCGCAGGCACCTATACTTTCACCGGCTCGGCTCTGTTCTTGATCGAAGTGCCCGAAGTGACCGCAGGATTCAGCGGCGATGCAGCAGAGGCCACGCTTACGGATGTTAAACCCGGCCAAACAGAGGTGGAGTTCAATTCACAGTATCTCTGCTCAACTGATGACGCCCTCTCGATTCAACTGCTGGAAAACGTCAACAGTGGCGGTGCAACGCAGGTGAAAGAATGGGTTTTGACCACCCCAGGCACCAAAGATCTGCCGCTCTCTCTGAAATGGCGCAGGCCTACAGCTTTGGCAGCGGGTGACGATGTTGTCTATTCGATTCAAGCCAAAAAAGCAACGGGCAACGCAGTCTTTCAGCCTGGCCAACTGATCGCAAGTGAGGTGAATGTAATTTGATTACTCAAAAATACGTTGCTCACTATATCTCCCATGGCGTGGTCCTGCACCGGTACTTTATCGGAGAATCAGCAGACGAAGTGGGATCAGCTGCATTTTGGGATCAGCACATCAAAGAGCTGTTTGCTCAGCACCCTTTCACAGATTACTGGGCTGGGCTCGACCTGCAAATCTGGCATATGGACAGCCCACGGCTTGACGAAATGCGCGCCCAGGGCTTGGTTAATCTCGAAGATTTTGACCTGAGAAATGCAGGCTGTCAGGTTGCGGCGGGCCTGTTTTTCAGCAAAGACCGGCTGGATCTCGGAGTATTCCCGCCTGATTACAAGCCCGATTCAGTGAGCCCCAACAAACTGACAGTCACAAATCTGACCGATGCCCGGCGTGCTCTCAGCCACGAGGCCGGGCACTTTCACGCCAACATGAGCGGCTACGGCTCAACCTCTGCCTTTATCTCCAAAGAGATCACCCGCTGTTTCGCCGAACTCAGGCCGCAGCAGGCCCAAAGCGAGGGTGAATGCTGGGCTGAGGTGTACCGGGCATTTATGGGTGCTGATGAATGCCGAGGCTCGTTCAGCGATGGCGTGACCTATACCCCCACGCAGAATCAGCGGCTTTATGTCCTGATGCGGGCTGCGTATTGGTTGCAGGGCAATCTAAATCAGCGAATTATTGACCGACTACAGGTCAGCAATGACCGCTGCTTTTGGCAAGATTTCTCGCTGAAATTCCCGCCACTCCAAACGCCCCAGCTTGTCTCAAACGGCTGGTTTGCGGTTGATGCGAACTGGAATAAACAAAAGTGGACTCAAAACAAAACAACAGGCATTTGGGCCTGGGAAAGAGCTTAAAATGTCTCTATTTGAAGGATTTAAAGATCTTCCGGTCGAACAGGCTGCAGCCATTCAGGCCACGCTGACGCAGGTTGCTCAAACTGTCGAAACGCAGGCGCAGAAAGATCAGAAAGAGGCCGCAGCCCTGGCGATGGCCTATGATGCCCTGGATCTGCTCATTGGCGCGCCCGGCCCGGTGGATTACGTCGCCAAACAGATCGTTATTCCACACCTGCCCGCCTTTTTCCGCTGGATCGCTGAAGAGCTGCACCGGCTCGGAGTGTTTGGGCCACATGCAAAATAACCCCCTTCTCTCTGTTCCCTACTATTCCCAGCGAGACAGCCAGAGCGGCCATGCCTGGCGCATGTGTTTTTCTTCGAGCTGCGCAATGCTGGTCCAGACGCTTAAGCCCGGAACGCTCAAAGGCCCAAACGGGGATGATGCCTACCTACAAAAAGTCTTTCAGTACGGAGACACGACCAACCCTACAGCCCAGGTTGCGGCCCTGAATAAAGATTATGGCATAAACGCCCAATTCAGGACCAATCTCAATTGGACAGATGTGGACGCGCAGCTATCAAAGGGGATCCCTGTTCCCGTTGGGATCCTGCACCATGGCAAATTGGGTGGCCCCCTTTCGGGCGGCCACTGGTTCATTATCATCGGCAAAAAGTCCAATAATCCCAGCACAGTTGAGGACGATCAATATATTGTCCATGACCCATACGGAGAGCTTGATCTGGTCAATGGCGGCTATCCCGGCTCTCACAACGGCCAACGGCTCACTTATTCCCGCAAAAACTTAACCCCGCGCTGGCGCGTGAATGGAACAGGTGGATGGGGGATCATCGCTCAAAAATGACAGATTGGAAAAAAGACCTACTCGAAATATTAACAAATGGCTTTGTCGCAGTGATCGGCGCTTATGCCAAAATCCTAGCCAATAACCTGGGCCGCAGACGCTCAAGAGCTGTACTGATCGCTCTTTTTGCTGGCAATACCGTGATCGCTGGGTTTTGCAGTCTCATGGTGCTGAAATTCGGAAAGATCATGCACTGGGATCCCAATTGGGTTTCATTCATGAGCGGCATGAGCGGCTGGATGGGCCCTTCTTTTCTGACTGTTCTCGAAAAGCAGGCTTTGAGCAAATTGGGAGGCGCAACGGATGCAACCCCTTCTGATAACGGCTGAACTGCTGATCTCAGTTCTGAGCCTCTATTTTTTCCATCGCTGCAATAACAAGCATGTCAATTGGGCTGCTGCTCTTTTGATTTTGGCCCTGTTGACGCATGCGGCATCTCAAATTAAACAGATTGGAGCCCATTAAATGGCGACACCCACAAACTTAACTCCCGGTGATAATCACATCCCAGCGGCTCAGCGCACGACCCCAATGCAGGGCTACGATTACACCCTCGTTTTCGATGAAGCCGGGACGGACGAAATTGAATTCCCTCGAGACATAAAGTATTCCACCTTCAAAGCCAAAGGGGGCAATTTCCTTTTCAACGTCTCTTACACGGACGGCACCAATGAGGAGCCTGGCACGCTGCTGAGCGCTGGCGCTGGTGGCCTCGTTAAAGAACTGAATGACGGGGAAATGTACGAGCTGCCCCAGGAAACCGAGTTCAATAAAGTCTATGTGGAACTGCTCGCTTTAAGCGATGGCGAAACCGAAGCGACTTTTACAGCCTACCCCGGAGCTGGGCATCTCAATGAACTGGTGGCAGAATAATGAAAAATAAAAATCCTTTTAAACTCTCTCTCGGCCTGTTTTTGGGCCTGTTGATTCTGATGGGTGCAGTTCGCCCCGGCCCGGTCGGTGGCGGTTCTGCTACAATCGCCAGCATCCCCGGCCTGCAGTCGGCCTTAAACGGCAAGGCGGCAACCTCCCATAATCACGCAGCGTCAGCTATCACAAGCGGCACAGTGGCCACAGCACGGCTGGGCAGCGGAACTGCAAACAGCACCACCTACCTGCGCGGGGACCAAACGTGGGCAACTGTGGCCGGTGGCGGTACGACTCCCAGCTATTGCAGATACACTGGGGTAGCCGCGCGGGGCTCTACGAATACGTATATTTTGCGCTGGTCTACAGCTCAAGAGGCCTGCACCGGCTCGGATTTATCCTATAGCTCCAGCGCAACTCTCGGGGATTCGTTTGTCGTCAATACGAGCGGCGTCTATACAATATCTGTCGGTCTTTACGCAGCAACGGCTTACGAATCCTTGATTTTAATCAGCTCGACAATCGTAAACACTATCTCTGCAGACGCCCCTGAAATGCGAAAATTCCATTTACTTTTAACCAATGCGTACCACGGGAGCCTCGACTTCACGGGATATATTGCAGCAGGAAACCGAATTTACATTGCGACTGGGGCGGCTCCTTACAATGTAAATCCGCTGGTAAACTCCATATCAATAGCGAGGATAAACTGATGAATTTTAATGAACACCAAGCCGCGAAACTGCGCGAAATCCGAAACACTGCGGCTGTAGAAATTCTCGCTGTTCAGCCAGAGCACAGGCAGCTAAACGCGACTCGCGCAGCGCTGGTCTCTCTGATTGAGCGCATCCCAGTTGAGCAGCGCACACCGGCTGAAACGGGCCTGATTTCTCAGGACTCGCAAATAAACGCAATCCGCGCACGCTCAAACGAACTCGAAGCGCTGGCAGATGTCGCGCAAACAGAAGCTGAGCTGGTAGCAATCGAAATTACCTTTTAATCTCCTTCAAAGTCCATTCCCCGGTCATTTCTGGCCGGGGTTTTTTCGCGTTTTTTGGGTTATAATATTACTTTCAAGGTCTACGAGCAGTTGTAAAACGCTGTTGTAGAGAGAGCCCCCGGTTTATGGCCGGGGGCTTTACTCGATCTCTGGCATGCCCATAATATATCGCGAGGCTCTGGGCCTGATTACGTTTTAACCAGCATTGCCAAATAACGACTTTTATCAAAAGGATGCCCGTCTCTCACGACAGCATGAGCGATCCGCAGTAATCGGCGCGATAGTCCGATAATCAATTTCGCCCTGTGCTTGCCCGCCTCTCGGTGAGCCAGATACCATTCCCTGAATAGTCCAGCATGCGCCTCTTTGCCACTGCGCTTCATCCCAGTTTGGCTCACTGCAGCAGAGAACAGGACCCTGCGCAGGGCAGAGCTGCCAGATTTTGAAATGTGAACCGGGCTTGTATATCCACCACTGGAGCGCTCTACCAGATTCAACCCAGCGACTTTATAAAGATGATTCACGGTTGGGTAATCGCGCAGATCCCCGGCGAACCCAATCAGCAGACCTGCAGCCATGGGCCCAATGCCTGGGATCGAGAGCAGCAGATCCGAGTATTCAACCTGGTGCAGCCAGGCTTCAATGCTGGACTGAATCTCGCAATACATGCGCTCGAAATATTCCAGCATATCCAATTCCTGCAGCATTTCAGCGCTATAAGCCTGGAGTTGGCCACCGATCGACACACATGCGCTCTCCCAAATTTCATCACCGTTTTTTATCTGCCAGAGTGATTTTTTCTGAACCCATTCGACAAACTGTTCTTTGGGCATGGCGGCCACTGCGGCCGGTGATTGGTATTCTCTCAAGATAGCCTTGCCGGTGACCGTTTTCAGCCGAATCAAACTGGTGTACTCTGGCCAGATATGATCGATCAGACAGTTGAGACGCTGAGCGCAGGCCCGGCGCATGGTCGCCACCCTCAAATAGCGCTGGCCCAATTCGCGCAACTCTTTTGCGGCCTGGTGCGTGGGCACATGCTTTGAGTAGTGGCCGTCTCTGAGCAGTTCGGCCAAGATCTGGGCGTCAACCACATCGTTTTTCATTCGGCCTTTGGTGTAAAAATACCGGGCACGCTGAGTGTAGACGCCGGGAATTATATGCACAGCATGGCCCTGCCTCCGCAACCAGGCAGCAAGAGTGCCGCTGAATGGCTCGGTCGGCTCCATGCCAAAAACAATCTCTTGGCCTGGGGCAATCTCGGCCAGCCAGTTCATAAGCGAATCAAAGCCGGTCTGCCTGTGCGTAAACGAAAACGCCTTTCCATCACCGTCGACCGCTCCAACGGCAAAGGCAAAATGCACCCGCTTTGCAATGTCAATTCCGATAAATGCTTTCATATGTTAAAATTAGCGCATGAATCCATTTATCTTTGTGACAGCAAAAACAGACGCTCCCAAAAGCCCATATTACGTCAAAATTCCCGAAGAGCTGGCAGCAGATACGATTGCATTTATTCTCGACCCGATGCTGGCCACGGGCGGTTCTGCCAGTGCAGCCGTTGACATTCTCAAACGCCGCAAAGTTGCGCAAATTCACTTTTGTTGTTTAATTGCGGCACCCGAAGGCATTCGCCATCTGGCCGAAGAGCATCCCGACATCCAAATTCACACGACCTCTGTCGATCAGGGGCTGAATGAGATTGGCTATATTTTGCCTGGTTTGTGTGATGCGGGCGACAGGGCTTTTAATACCTAGAGTTAGATGATCTGGTTTATGGGCCAGGTCTTGTTTTCTTTGTCTAAATCCGTACAATTGATCGCATGACCAATATCATGCATCTCGATATGTTTTTGCCAGACCCCAGGCCTCAGCCGATCAGTGTAACTGAGGCAGAGGATTATGCTGACTATATCAAAGAGGAACTGGCTTTATTTCGGGCCAAAGTAAACCAGGCATTTCCAGATGGGCTGATGGAGGGCGACTCTTCAGAGGTGACGCTCTTTTTGAAAAGGGAGCTGGCTGGGCTGAGTGAGATTACTCAGCGGTGGCTGATGGTGAATCCGACGTGGTTATGAAAAATAGTAATTTCAATCCCTTCAATTGGGCGCCGCCTATTATTATTGTAGTGTCTTTATTTTGGTTCTTTTGGCCATTAATAAACACTTTTCACTATATGCTGTCCCAACATCTTTACACTTATTCCGGCATAAAAATTGGCGAATTCGGAGATTCATTTGGTGCTTTTAATGCGCTATTGTCTGGTTTGTCTTTTTCAATGCTTGTATTGACATTATATTTTCAAAATATTCAGATGCAAGAAAGCAAAATGCAGTTTGATTTACAGTTGGAAGAGTCCAGAAAAAGCTTAAT
>JBIKWL010000198.1:0-8154 GCA_044356335.1 Candidatus Sericytochromatia bacterium | reverse complement strand
AGCCAACCCGAATTGTATGTGATCAATCTCAATCAGATTATCAAAGCCCAAGCGCCCGATGTGGTGCTGCAGGCTGGAGATATGATCTTTGTCTCAGCGGGGCCGCTCAAGAGCTTTGCTCAGATTATGGAGGTGGCGCTGCCCACTTTGCAGGGTATTCAAGGGGGTGCTTTGTTGTATGAGATTTTTAGGCCCAAAGCAATACCTTAAACCGAGCCAGCAAGCAAGCTTGGCTGATTCGCATATACCTGGAGTTTAATCTCGATGGCCCCACCATCGGGTTGTTTTTGAATTTCTTGGCTGCGGTGCCAGGTCATTTCTTGTGGGGATGACACTCCATTGATTAGGGCAATGCTTCTCTGTCTCGGTATTGCTCAAGTTAAAAGCGTAATTTATACTGGGGGCACTCAAATCAAGGTGTAAATCCATGCGGTTATTCAATCGACACAACGTTCTTTTACTTACATCAGCGCTACTATTAACTTTTTTTTCCAGCTGTCAAACCCCAGGGAAAAGTGACCCCCCCAAAGAGGATACATTTAATGCTCCCGCTTGGTTTACCGATCGTGGGAATCTGGCACAAACGGCTTCGATCAACGAGCAGGCCCGTCTGCCCCTAACAGTTCGCTGGGAGCGGGTTCTTCCCCATGCAATTGATGCGCCTCCCGCCGGAGGTCACGGCAAACTCTATGTTGGTTCGGGTAAGACACTTTACGCGCTCAACCCGCAAAATGGCCAAACAGTCTGGTCTTATGCCGGCGACGGATTCGATACTGCCAACCCGATTCGCAGATCGGTGACTGCTGTGGCTTGGGATAAAAACCAGCTGCAATATGTCTTGCTGGCAGATGGCATGAGCAATTTACACGCCATTAATGGAGAGAATGGCACACAAATTTGGAAAGTGGTGGGTGATGGAACCAGAGTGTCTGCCCCAGTTTCAGCTTCCCAATATGTGTATTACAGTGTTTTCAAAAATAATCTTGGTACAGAATATAAAGTTCTCTCTTTGCAGGACGGTGCGTTGAAATGGAAATTTTCACTGGGTGGCCTTGATTCGACAACAACCCCTGTACATGGCTTTGGCAGCATCTTTTTGGGAAATTGTACCGAAAGCAACTATCCCCTCCGCCGAGTTGATGATGCTGCAAACCTCCTGAAATGGCGGTTCTATGACCCTGCTCAATTTGGCAGCGGCCTTTGCCGTAGCAATGGTGTCTTGAACATGGATGTAGAACTTGGAGAAGCCCCCGTCTATTATTTTGGTCACCACAATCCCCCGATTGTCAGGGCTTTGAATGTCACTTCTGGCCAACAGCTCTGGTCAAAAAATCTGCCCCAAAACAGTGACGTTTTTGGTTTTGCCCTGACCCAACGGCGTGAAAAGAATTACCTGGTAGTGGCCCTCTCTGATGTCCTTTTCAGCCTGAATCTGACCAATGGCGAGATTCTCTGGCAAGTCAATTTTGCAAGAAATTCAATCTCCCCCGTTAATAATGGGGGAGCACAGGTTCCTCAGCCTGTTATTTGGGGCGATTATGTCTTTCACGTGACTGGCAACAAAGTACTCAAAGCATTTGAATTGGCAACGGGTCAAGAAGCCTGGAGTTTCACTCTCGATCAGGAGACCTTTTCCTCTCCCATCGTCGGTGGCAATAGCCTGTATATTGGCACAGGTTCGGGGCGTGTCTATGCCCTTTCTCCAGAAAGCCCTTAAATGTTTTGTCCAGGCATAGTCAACCTCTGGTTAAAGACAAGTCAACAATATCAGCGCAAGGCTTGTGTCCTGAAGTCCCCCAAGCATCCTCCCCCAGTCAGAAAAATCTGACACATTCCCACACTTGCTTCTGATTGTTTTAAGACCTTACACGTTTTAATCTAGAATTACCAAGACATAAACGAGGCCCCCCATGTATATTTCAATCACTGCCACGGAAGACCCCGAAACCGTGTGCATGTATTTGGAGGGCAAATTAAACGCCACATCGCAACAGACCTTTGAGAGCAAATTTCAAGAGGCCCTGCAGCGCTCGCGGATGATCCTGTTCGACTTCAGCGCTGTCGAACAAATCGACAATGTTGGTTTGGGGGCTCTGATCCGCTGTTTTCATGTCGGGCTCACAGCCCAGGTGCGTTTGATTCTGATGCATTTGCAGTTTCAACCCCGCAGTGTGATCGAATTAACCCAAACAGAACAGATTTTTGAGGTCTTGTCGCCCAAATATCTCTCAGGACGGCTTTAAATCTGGCCAAAATGGGCAAGACTTCTTTGCCAATGGGGTATATTTAAACTAATTCCTTTCAACCATCCCCTTAGCTCTGAGGTACTTCTGTGAGTGATTTGACCTGCGGCCCCGCCTCGTATTATTCTCCCCCCCCGGCAGAGTCTTTGGTCTGCAGTATGCCACCCCCCGAGCCGCTCGTCTGCGAAGCCCCACCACCGAAACCCGCCGTGCAGAGCCGGGTCGAAGCGCCCAAAGATCATGTGCTCAAAGTCAAACCCCCCGGCAAAAGCCAGGCCAAGCTCAGTTTTGTCGATGCCGAAGCGTTGGTCTGCAAAGCCCCACCGCGTTATTCTTCCCACTCCAGTGCGATTGAATCTTCACAATTTACGGCCCAATTAAGTGACAGCACCCTGATGGCCAGCCTCGATCTCGAAATGCAAGACCGCGATGGCATCCAGCAGCGCAGCCAAGGGGATATTTCCGGCACGATTCACACAGGTCGCCTGTCGCTCAACAAGGACAGCTTTCTGCCCGCTCTGCAGGCCCTCAAAGGCAGCAAACAAGAAAACAAAGACCAGAATACCAGCACGCTGATCAAAGATATTAAGTTTGATCCCAAAACCCAGAGTTATACCCTCTCCCTGGAAGTGACCAAAAAAATTCTCAAAGTGCCCGTCTGGGACAATTTTGAGGTGCAGTTTAAGGTCAATCCCAAAGGCGAACTCGAAGCCCAGCTGGAAGACAATTGGATGCCCAATGCCAAAATCCTTGGCCAACTCGAACAGAGTATTCGCAGCACTTTGCGCCAAAAGGTGCCAGCCCAGGCCCAGGAGACCCTCACCCTCAAGACCGAGCAGCAGGGCAATCGCCTGATCCTGCGGCCCCAACTCGAAAAACTCGAAATCCCTTTAGGCCAAGACACCCACCTGACCTTGGATCGGATTGACAGCAGCAAAGCCCAATTGGCCATTGACCGAGACGGCCATTTGCACGTGGATCTCAACGCTGTGCCTTTTCAAGGGTCTTCGGCTGTCAGTGGCCCCAGCGCAGTCGCAGTGGGCCAAGCCGACAAGACCCGTGTACAGGTCAAAATGGCGCTGGGCAAAGATCAGAGCAGACAGGTTCACGCCGAAGGCCGGGTCGAAGTACAACTCGACGCCAGCGAAACCCCGGCGATTAAACTCGGCCATGATCGCCTGTCCGACTTTCTCAAATCTGGTACCCTGGTCTCGGATTTTTCGATGTTGCTCAAACAAGCCCCCGGTAAATTGCCCGAGGTCAAAGCCCATAGCCAGGTTGAGATCAAACAGGCCGACCTGGGCCAAGGCCAGCCAGTTGACCTCAAAACCTCGCTGCAATTGGCCTTCGACAGTGAAAATGGCATCCGTCTCGAAACCCAGCAGCACCGCTACACCCCCCTCGAATCCCAGACCAGCCAAAATGGGGTCGAACTCTTCGTCAACGGCAAAGCGTATTTCCCCGAAATGAAGAAGCTGATCAGCAGCGCCAAGACCAGCATTGATCTGGAAACCTTTATGTATACCGAAGACGAGGTCGGCAAAGAAATTGCCGCGCTGCTGGCCCAAAAAGCGGCCGATGGCGTCAATATCCGCTTTATCTTCAACAGCTGGAAAGGCAATGCCACCGACGGCGAAGCCAGTGCCCGCATGTTAAAACAGGCTTCAGAGCAACAAAAGGCCAAAATTGAAGCCTCGGGTATGAGTCCTGCTGCCAAAACTGCTGCCAAAGCCAATCTGGACAAAAACCTCAATTGGGTCTTTTTTAGCGAGGGTATCTTGCGCAGCGATCACCGCAAAGTGCTTGTGGTGGATGGCGAACAGGCCACCGTGGGTGGGATGAATCTGGGCAAACACTATTTGGGTGAGCAGTCTTACCACGACCTAATGGTCAAAATGGCGGGGCCCGAAGTGCGCCAAGTCCAGCGTGAATTTTTGGAAAATTGGTACGAGTTTCGCAAGGAGCCGATCCCCCCTTCGCTCGACGATCAACTCAAAAGCGAAGCCGAACTCAATGCCCGCTTGGCAAAACTTCAGGCCTCTGGCCAATACCGCTCAACAGCAGCGGTTCAGACCCTCGTTACCGATGACCGTCAGGTGGATATTGAACGGGGTTTGGTCAAAATGATCGACGAAGCTGAACACGAGATCCAGATCGAACAGGCCTTTTTCTCAGATGAAACTGTCATCGAACACCTGGGCCAAGCGATCAAGCGCGGGGTCAAGGTCAACGTGGTGGTGGCTGAGACTCCCCTGGCAGCAGGGGTGTTTACCGCTGCCAATTTGCTCTCAGCTTACCAATTGGCCAAATTAAAGCAAGCGGGCGCCAAAGGGGATATCCGCTTGTTTTCTTACAGCAACCCAAGCGGTGGTGGCGACAGCAGTCAAATCCACGCCAAAGCGGTCTCTGTCGATGGCAAACGGGCTTTGATCGGCTCAGCAAATATGATTGGCCGCTCACTCGGCAGCCCGTTTATGCGCAAAGACGCCGATGGGAACATTTCGCAAACCCTCTACAACAAAGAATTGAGCCTGTTTTTAGAAGACCCGGCCTTTGTCGAAGAGCTCAACCAACGCCTCTTTCACAAAGATCAAGTTCACTATTCCCAAGAGTTAGATGCCGCAGGCATCGAAGCGGCCGTTAAAAAAGCGGGGGGCGAGCGCGAATTGCGCAAACAGGCTGTGGCAGCGCCATTTACTTAAAGCCAAGGCGCTATTTAAATGGCGAGAGCCCAAAGAAATGGGAGATGCGCTCCATCAGGTTTGCGCGACTTTCGGGCGGCTCTTCGGCATTGCTCAAGGCCATTTCCTTTTTGACCTTTTTGTATTGGCTTTGGCGCAGCACCAAGACATCCGCCAGATATTCAGCCAAATCTGGGCGATGTTGGATGATTTCCTGAAAGGTCTGTTTGTCCAATTGGTAACAAAAGACATCGTTCACGGCCACGATGGTGGCTGTACGCTGTGCGCCAGTTAAAAGCGACATTTCGCCAAAGAAATCCCCAGCATGGAGCTGGTTGACCTCGCGAATCTGGCCCGATTCGTTTTGGACCTGCACCGAGACAGTGCCCGATTGAATCATATACAGCCAATGGCCTTCGGCTCCTTGATGGGTGAGCACCTCGCCCCTGCCAAAAGGGGCGGGCATGAGCTTGGGCGCCAAGAGTTCCAGTTCTTCTTCGGTCAGGGAGCGAAAGAGTTCCAATTGTCGCAGGGCAACGATGCGCTGCATCAGTTCTTTTTCCCATTCTTGGCTGGCGTCAGCTTCGCTGCGCTGGTTAATAAACAGGGTTTGCACGGGCAAAGCCATCGAAATCCCGGCCCGTTGGAGGGCAAAATACAGGCGGGTGCGCACCTCGTGATCGGTGGGGTCGTCGATGCTCAAATCTTTGAGCCAATAGCGCACTGCGTATTTGGCGTAGCCCATTTCGTAGCCCATCAGAATGCAATTGGGAGCAGGCTCTGTGGCCACCGACGGCAAAAAACCCAAATCCCGCTGCAACATTTTGCTGGCAGCGTCGATCACAAGATAGGGAGAGTAGCGGTAATCCACCTGGAAATATACCCAGCGCCGCCATTGTCGCGGCTGATCCCGGCGTTTGCCCAAGACCATCACCTTGTTTTTCATCAAGAGGCTGTTGGGCAGAATCACGGTCTCCCAGTTGCGGGTTTCCAAAGCCAAATAACGCCAGCGAATTTCGCTGACGCGGCCTTCGACACCGTCAATGCGAATCCAATCGCCGACCTGCAGCGAGTGATCCATTTGCAGCGTCAATCCGCTGATAAAATTGCCCAGGGTGTCTTGCAATGCCAGCCCCAGCACCGCCGTGAGCACGGCTGAGGTGGGTACCAGGTGTGAGAGGTTAAAACCGGCCGCAGACGCCGTCAGATAGCCCACAAACAGCATCAATGCGCCAAAGAACAGATCCTGCATGATCAGGGGGGGGCGAGGTCCCAAACGGGGCATTAATTTTTCAAACAGCAAATGGGTGAATAAACTGGCCAAAACCGCGTAACCGGTGATTTGTGCAGGCAGATAAAAGGTCTGAGGGCTGAGCACGTGGCCCCAGCTATTGGCCAGGCTGCAGGCCACAAAGACCAGATGGGCCAAAAACAGCAACAAAATGCGCCGGCGGGGAAAACGTTCGCCTTTGAGAAACAGCCATTGCAAAAGACTTCCCAAAAGCACAATCGGGAAGTGGGTCTGTGTGAGGGATGCGCCCAAAACGCTCCAAATTTGCTGTGTCATTTTTGTTCCTCAATGGATTCAGTTTAGACTATTTTGCCTCTGATTTGATCCCCCAAACCTATACCATGCATCCAGAGCCTGTGTTATCATAAATTTATTGTTATAAACAATACAGGGGTGTCGCCAAGTGGTAAGGCTTCGGATTCTGATTCCGACATTCCGGGGTTCGAATCCCTGCACCCCTGCCTCTTTCTCCTCTTTTCTTTTCCCCCCTTTTTCCGCTTTTATTTTTGCGTTATACTAAAACCTGAATTCCATCTTGTGGTTTTGAGGTTTTCTCATGGCTTTTTTCCCTTCACATCGTCTGCTCGTTCATTCCCTTTTACTTGGCTCCCTGTTCAGCCTGTCGGTCTCCTGCAGCTCAATCACGCCCATGGCTGTCCAATCCCCAGCAGGCGTGCGTTCTCTGGCCAACGCAACTTCCCCCGCAGCTCCTGAGCTTCCTCCGGTCCGTCTGCGGATTAAACAGGCAGATATTGAGATCAGCAGTGCCGAATTGAACAAACAATTTCAGAGTATTTTGGCACTCTCCAATGAAAAACGTCTCAAAGAGACGGTCTTAAGTACCCCACCCGGCAACAGCTTGGTGGCCAAAGGCAAATTGGTCATGCCCGAATTTTTGCCAGATATCCCTTTTCAAATGACGGGCAGTTTAAGCGTGCGTCCAGGCAATGTGATTCGCTACGAAGCCACAGATATTCGCGTGGTGGGCATTCCCGTCAAAGGCCTTTTGGATATCTTTGGGGTGGAATTGGCAAATCTGGCCAAATTTAAAGATCGCTTTGGCCGCATCGAACAGCAGGGCAACGCCTTTAACCTCATTGTCGAAAAATTCACCAAAGATGCGATTATCGAGGGGCAAATGACCCGGATTACCAGTACGGGCAATGGCCTGAACGTGATTTTTTAGAGTCAGCGCTGCCGCTCATTTTCTGACTAAACCCCTTCGAGGGGCATCTTTAAGACAAAGCGTTTGCTCTCAGAATCCTGGCGAATGACCAGGGTTTTGCTGCCGATTTCTTCGCGTTTGTCCTGTTCGTTGATACCAAAGAGGCGAAAACTCACACTGACAGATTTCTGATCACTGCTGACCACGGGGGCCGAGGCCTGTGCTTCGACCTTGGCCAGGCGCGTTTGGGCGTGTAAATTGTGCATTTCCAATAATTGGCGTGAAGCATAAGCACTATACGCTGAGACCAAACCTTCGCCCGCTTTTTCGGGGCTGGGTGCATTGACATGCAAGAAGTAGCTAAACGGGGCCTGATCGCCTTGGATTTCAATCTCCCAGTATTTTTGACCCATCTCTTCGAGTACGGCTTTGTCGATCTCTTCAGGGCTTTTGATGCGCTCATCGGCCAACAAGGCCACAGGCACCCAGCCCAATTTGCCTTTATATTCGGCCTGGGCCCATTGTTTGTCTGGCGACACTCCCTGAATTGGCAATTTTTGATTGCGACTGAGATTGGCAATGACCGGGGCTTTGGTCTGGGGAGATTCAAACAAGCTGGCCTGATCGCGCAGGTATTTTTCGGGGTAAGGTGCGAGAAATTCATCGGGCAAGGTAATCGTGATGCGCGAATCACTTTCCTCGATGATTAACTTGGGGTTGCCACCCATGGTACGCGAGCCGTAATCTGGGTTTTCTTTGTAATGCCCTTCGCCT
>JBIKWL010000074.1:0-27912 GCA_044356335.1 Candidatus Sericytochromatia bacterium | reverse complement strand
CGTGCCAGCCCCTCGACCACCGCCTCAGAGACATCACCATGGGCATGGTAGCCTTCGGAAATGCGGCTGAGGATCAGCACCTCGTAGTCCATGCTCAGGCCAAAGGTAATGCAAAAGAGAATGATCGGCACCAAGGCTGTGACCGCGCCGGGGGTGGGCGTGTGTAAAAGCCCCGAAAACCAGCCGTGTTGAAAGACCAAAACCAAGACCCCAAAGGCCCCCAGAATGGGCATAAAATTCATCAGGGCGGCTTTAAGCGGCAAGACCGGCGTTTTCATATACAGGCCCAGAATCAGCAAAATACCCAAGACCACCCCCAAAGTCATCAGCGGGGCATGGCGGTAGAGTTCGTGGCTGAAATCCTGGGAGCGCGCCACCACCCCGCCTGCCTGTATTTTTAAACCGGTATAATGACCTGCCTGGGCGCGAATGCCTGCCAAAACCGTGTAAATCTGTTGAATATCCAGATCTTTGCTGGGATAGACCTGCACCAAGGTGCGGGTGCGGGCGGGATTTAAAAGCCGAAAAACGGGATGTTCAGCAGGCAGCAGGCCCAGTCCACTGAGGGCATCCAGCGATTGAAAAAAGGACTGGTACTCAGCCGGAGAATAATCTGGGTTCCAACGCGTGAGCGCCGCCAGCGAAGCCACCCCAGGCAGAGCTTCCAATTGTTTTAAAGCCGTCTCCATTTCGGCTTGAAAGGCCGGGTCAAACACGGTTTTGCCTGGCGGGGCACTCAGCACCACATCGATGGGCAAGAGTTCTCCCCCCCAGCCGTCTTTGCGCAGGGCTTCATACCCCTGCACCGACTCACTCTGGGTCGGCACCACAGCCTGCAAAGGCTCCCAAAGCCGGATTTGCAGTGCGGGCAGGGCCAAAGCCCCCATCAGGCCCAGCGAAAGCAAAAAATAGCGCAGGGGGTATTTGACCACATGGCCCGAAAAACGCCGCCAAAAGGGATAGCTGTCGATCCGCGCCACCGCTTGGCTCAAAAAGCGTGGAAACTCCAATACAGGCCGGGCCGTGAGCAATAAAACCGGCAAAAACACCAGAGAATTGAGCAGCGATAGGCAGATCACCAGACTCAGGCCCTGCACCACCAAGCGGTTGGCTGAGACATCTGGCAGCAGCAAAACCCCAATACTGACCAGCATGATCAAGGCTGAGAACAGGATGGTCTCCCCTGAGTGTTTTAAGGTCTGCTGCAGGGCCTCGGTATCCGACTGGCCTTTGCGAATTTCTTCGCGAAAACGGCTGACCATAAACAGCGAGTAGTCCAAAGCCAGGGCCAAGCCAACCATGCTGTTCATCACAAACGAAATGGGACTGAGTTGCATGCCCAGCAAGGGTGTGAGGGCATTGAGAAAAACCAAGGTGGCGGCCCCCATCAGAATGGGCAAAAGCGCCGCAAAGATCCCCCCAAAGTTTAATACCAGGATCAGAAAAGCCAGCCCAATCGCAATTTTTTCATTGGCCGAAGACTCTTTGTAGACAGCTTTGTTCATGTCGTGGATAAAACCCACATGCCCAGTCAACCAGGCCTGAGACTGGTGTTTTTGTGCCCAGTGCTGCAAGAATGAGCGCATTTCGGGCACTTTTTGCTGGGCCTTGACCAAATTTAAATGGGGGTGGTATTGCAGAAAAAACAGGGTCTGCCTGTGCTCTCCTCGGCCCGGCACTTGAAAAATCCGCCCAATTGATTCGGGGAAAGCCGCCTGCATCTCGGAGGCAAAGGCCTCGGCCTGGGGACCGGTACGGGCCTGAGCAGGGCCACTTAAGACCACCCCGGCAGAGAGATCGGGGTCAAAGCCAAAGTCTTTTTCGAGAATGGCTTCCACCTGCCAGGCCTCGGTGCCGCGTGCGCCACTGATCGGCGATTGCACCAGCGGCTGCCCCCGCAGCAGCAAAAGCCCCAGGGCCGTTCCGAGCAAAAGCAGCCAAAGCGCCAAAAGCGGGTATTTAAAACGCAGCAGCCCTTCAGCGAGTGGGCGCATTCAAATGCTCCCTGAAAGAGTGCTCCAACAGGCTCTGCCCCTGCTCCAATGGGCTCAGGAGATGGTTCTGATCGGCTCTGAAAAAGTGCGGTTTTACGGTTTGAATGCGCAGACCATCAGGGCTTTTTTGCAGGGTCACGCTCCACAATACGCCCTGATGATACCCTTCACCCTCCAGATTGGAGAGCAAATTACCACAGCTGTACAGGCAAAGCGCATCTTGAGACAGTTCAAAGGGCTGAACCAAATGGCTGTGATGCCCCCAGAGCAAATCGACCCCCGCATCGGCCAACCAGTGAAAAGCAGCCTGCAAGGTCTGGCTTGGATACTGCTCTGATTCATAGCCCCAATGCCAAGAGAGCACCAGCAAATCCACTTCTTGGCGATAGGCCTGTATCTGTTCAAACAAGCGCTTTTGTAAGGGCTGGGAATGCAGCAATTCTTCGGGTTTGAGCAGAGACAGATCTGGGTGCTTGCGCCAGAAACAATTGGAACCAAAACTGAGCGCGAAAAAACCCAGGCGCAGCCCGGCCCGCTCGATTATCTGCAGGCGCGAATCGAGGGGATAAAAGCCGGGTTTTGCTTGGAGATACTGCCGGGTCTGCTCAAAGCCCCTCAAGCCTTGATCTAGGCTGTGGTTATTGGCCAAATTGATCAGACCAAAAAGGGCCTGATCGCTACCCGCCAGGGCTTCAAACTGTTGTAAAGATAGCGCGTGTAGGTGTTCGCTGGCTTTGGCTTTTTGGTCCAATTCGAGTGGGCTTTCGAGATTGAGGGCCGCCAGATCGTGGTTTTCAATCAGCCTGCGCAGTTCAGGATGCCAGCCAAAGAGCGGAGTTTGGGCTGAATGTGGGGGTGGGCAGAGATCGCCACTCAAAAGCAATTTCAGTCTGGTCGGTTCTGTTTGGGGTTCAGTCGTTGTTTCAGTTTCCGGATTGGGGCCATTTGGCGCGCAATAGCTCAACTGCAAATCCGAGCAGGGCGCGGCATCGTTGGCAGGTTCCAGCAGCGGGGATTTTTGTTTGCGAAAAATATTGACCAAGGTCAGCGGGCCGATCCAGGGAATAAACGCCTCGGCACGGGTGCGCTGGGGAGGCAAAAACAGCGCCCGCACGCCAGGCACCAACAAAAGCAGGACAATCCCCCACACCCCGTTGAGACCAAAACTGGCCAAGCCAGCGCCCAGGATCATAGCAGGATCACTCAGACAGCTAAACAGAGCGTATTCGCGGGCAGAAGTGGCTTTGAGACCAAAATTAAGCGTGCCAATAAAGACCAAACTGGAGTGAAACAGTGCCAAGATAAAGATAAATCCAGCCCAGTGGGTACCGAGAAAGGCTCCCAACAAAACACAGAGCAACAGCGGCAAATAGACCTCCAGATGCGACTTGGGAAAGTACCTCAGCACGCGCCCGGTCAAGATCTGGCCGCAGACAAAGACCACCGAAAAGCCCAGCATCACCTGGGCCAGGGGAAATCCTGGCAAAAATTGGGTGATATACCCGGCTGTAAACGAGATCAAATAGCCATAGAGGCCTTTGGCCAAGACCAAGGTCGAAAATTTTTCAAACCAATCATAGCTGCGCAAGAGCTTTTTCAGCGAAATATCCAGATCCGGGGGGGGCGGGTCGGGCACGGGCATCAGCATCAGAAACAGCGAGACCACCCCAAAGACAATCCCGCTGAGAAAAAGCAGACGGGGATAGGGCATGAGCAGACGCAGGCCATCCATGATCACCGGGCCCAAAACATAACCCAAGACAAAAATCGAGTTAAACAGGGCAATGCGCTTGCCCACATGGCCAAAGGCCTTGAGGGTAACCAAATAATTAAACAGCGGGGGCGTGGCCAAGCCCCCCATGATGCCCTCAAGCAGACGCCCGATGATAAAACCTTCGGTGTTGTTCATGAGCGCCATAAACACCAGTGAAGCACCAAAACCGATTTCATAAAGGGGGTAATTCCAGTGCCGGGCGTTTAAGCCAGCAAAGAGATAAATGCCCAATTGACCGAGCAAGAGCCCAACAAAATAAAGTGAAAAAGCCAGCGGGGCCTGGGGCCCCAAGGCCAGATTGAGAATCGAGACAAAGCCGCTCGAAAAGACCCCATGCAGAAAGGCCAGAGCCAGCAAAACAACGGCAATGAAGACATGCAGACGGTTATCAGGCTCTTGAACGAGCGCTTTAGAAAACAGAATTGGCCTCCAAGAGCGGATCAGGCAAACGGCTAGAACAGAGTGCAAAGACCTCTTCCGAGCTGCGCCCGGTCAAGCGGTCACTTTCATTGAGAGGGGCGACCCGCAGCACTTCTTGCAGACTGGTCACACCCTGAGAGGCTTTGTAAAAACCGTCTTCGGCAAAGGAGATCAGGTGATTCTCGCGCCGGGCCAGGGTGCGAATCAGCGAAAGGGTTTGGCCCGAGGTCAGGGCATCGCGCAGGGTATCGGTCATGATCAGCATTTCGTGCAGCGCCGTACGCCCCGAATACCCCTGCAATTGGCATTCGTTGCAACCCACCGGATCATAGAAACTAAAAAGTTGCAGATCGATCGACTTAAACGGGAAAGAACTGAGCTGGGAGGGCTCAGGCTGGGAGGGGGTTTTGCAGTGTTCACAGAGTCGACGCACGAGCCGCTGGGCGATCACACAGGTCACTGTCGAAGCTATCACAAAGGGTTCCACCCCCAAATGCATCAGGTGAAAGAGCGCACTGGCCAAATCGCGGGTATGCAACGAGGTCAAAACCTTATACCCCATCACAGCGGCACGGGTCAGGGCCTGGGCAGTGGCTGTATCTGGGATATCTTGCACCATCAGAATATCCGGATCTTGGCTGACCAGGGCATCGATCAGGCCCGCCGGACTCTGGCCAGGGCGCAGCGAGGTTTGCACCACCCCCGGTAATTGGTAGACAATCGGGTGCTCCAGCGTAACCAGGGCCTTGTCGAGATCGTTGAGGTAATTCATGGCCGCATAGAGCGTGGTGGATTTGCCAGAGTGGGCGGGGCCCGTCACCACCACAATCCCGCCTGAAATATCCAAAATGCGCTGGGTCGATTTGAGGTAGATAGGCGAAAAGCCAATCCGCTCCAAATTGAGCAGGGTGCTGTGTTTTTCCAAAAGAGAGACCACCAATTTTTCGCCCCATTGGCCTGGAAAGGTCGCTACCCGCAGGTCGATCTCTTTGCCCGAGATATGCGCCTGAATATGGCTGCTCTGGGGCAAATAGGACTCTTCGGTCTGGAGCCGGGCCAGCTGTTTAAAATGGCGGATCATCGCTTTGGCAACGTCAAAAGGCAAATCTGTTTTGTGGTGCAAAAGACCATCAATGCGAAAGCGCACGCGCAAATAGCGCTCCTGGGGCTCGATATGGATATCCGAGGCGCGGTCGAGCACGGCACTGGAAATAATAAAATTGACAGCGGTAGCGGTGGGATCTTGCTCCAAGGGATTTTCATCAAGGATAAAGGGATTTTGATTGTCGATCACCAGATCAGGGCTCTCATCCGAGGCCGTTTGAAAAAAGGCCTGGAGGGTGGCTTTGATCTCTGAAGCAGGCGCAATGGCAGGTTGCAAACGGCAATTATAGCGGGCTTCGAGGCTGCTGATCAGCTCTTGATTGAGGGGGTCGGCCATGATTACCGTCAGCTGGTCTTCGCTGCGATGCACGGGCAAATAGACCAAATCCAGTAATTCTTCGCCATTGAGCCCTTTTAAGAGACGTGGATCAATCAGCTCCAGCGAAGGTAAAATGCGGGGAATGTCCAATTGCAAGCTCAAGGCATCGGTCAACTGGGATTCGGTGATAATATGATGTTCAATCAAGAGATGACCCAGGCGCTTTTGCTCAATTTTTTGCAATTGCAACAAATGCTCCAATTCGGCTTGGGTCAAGAGGCCCAAATTCTGAAGCAACTCGCCCAAATACATGCGCTTGTGGTGCTTGCGCAAGAGGCGCTGCAGCTCTTTGGCTGAGACCAGTCCCAATTCCACACAAATTCGCCCCAGCGGACGGTACTGCTCCTGCTCCGTCTGCACCTGCAGGGCTTTTTTGAGCTGAGCAGGTTTGAGATAGCCCTCTTGAACCAGCAGATCGCCAATCCGCAGGGTCGGCTGTGCGGCCCCCTCGCTCATAATTGAATACGGGCCTGGGCCGAGGCTTTTTGCCAACTCTCACGGGCCTCAACCCGGCCAAGCCAGGCCTGCACCGCAGGAAAAGCGGAAACATCCAGCCCCAATTGGCCACGCATAAAGAGATTGGCAGCCAAGGCAAAATCCGCCACAGAGAGCTTACCCAGCAAATAATCCCGATCGTTCAAACCCTTTTCCAAGATCGCTGTCAAGCGTAGGAAATCCTGGGTTAACGTAGCCACCAAGCTGGGATCGGGCGCTTGACCGGCCATCGGTTTAAAGATTTTTTCCACTGCCAAATTGACCACGGGCTGATAATAATGGGCCACTTGCCAAAAAAGCCACTGATCGAGCCGGGCCACAGGCCGGGGCTCAGTGGGCAGCAAATGTTTATCCGGTCTGAGACTGGCCAGGTATTTGATAATCGCATTGGATTCCCAGAGCACAAAATCGCCATCTTCGAGCACGGGTACCTTGCCATTGGGGTTTTTAGCCAGGTATTCCAGTTGCTGGCCTTCGCCGCCCATGATATTCACAGGCACTGTCTCAAAAGGCAATTCCAATTCATGAAGCACAGCCCGGACTTTCAGGGCATTGGGAGAAATGGTGAGATCGTAGAGTTTTAGCATGGCAATCGGCCTCCAGACAAGGATATGTCATTGTACCGCAGAATCGGAAGGGGCAGAAATGACAGCCCTCTCTGCACCAAAATTTGACCGTCTGGCGTGTTAACAGCAAGATACCCATTAGCGGCAAATATTGACTGGGCTTTAAAAAAGTAGTTTGATTGAGAAAGAGCATCTGGCGATAGAAACAGACGGGAGAGCTTTGGTTTTATGCTATCACTCAGCCCTTTGGCTACTTTTTATTCTCAAACCCTGGGGTTGCAGCGCAATATCAACCAAAACCAAAACCGGCTTGATCGCACCATCGAAAGACTGAATACAGGCCTGAGAGCCAACCGTGCAGCGGATGACCCCATTGGTATCACCCAAGCCAAACAGGTGCAAACCCAACAGATCAGCAACCGCCTGGCGAGTTCAAATACGGCCCAAGCTACACTCAAGCTCAATATCAGCGGCTTGAGTGTAGAACTGCTCAATCAGGAAGGATTAAGCCAGTTCAGAAGCGGTGACGCCAAACAAATTGTCGATCAGACCTTGGAAAAAACGGGCAAACAGACCCTCGGCCAGCTCGGCGTGGGTCTCAGCATTTTGGACAGACAACGCAACCCAAATAAAGCAGAAATTGGCAATTTGACCAAGGCCCAAATCAATGTCCAAGTGGGAGCAGCAATTTTGGCAGATAACGCAGCAAATACCCGCGATCTCTACGATGTCCTCTTTGATTACAACAGAGATCCGCAAGATCTGTTTCAACGCTTCTTGCAGGGCTAAGTCGGATCAATGCCCTGACGGCAAAGCGGCATCATCGAGTACACTGAGAGCAAAAGACTATATTCGAGAGAGGAATACACCATGCCCCAAGAAGTGGTGATTGTCAAAGCCAAACGCAGCCCTTTTGGCAAATTTGGCGGCGGGTTGGCCGGATTCAGTGCCGTAGAACTTGGCGCTCACGTGATCAAGGCCCTGCTCAGTGAAACCCCCGAAATCAGCAGTGAAAATATCGACGAAGTGATTATGGGCATTGTTGTCAATGCCGGCGTGGGCCAGATTCCCTCGCGCCAAGCTGCAGCCAAAGCCGGGCTCGGTGTGCAGGTCAAATCCTTGACCGTCAACAAGGTCTGTGCCTCAGGCATGAAAGCCGTGGGCCTGGCAGCCCAAGCGATTCGCGCTGGCGACAGCGAAATTGTGATCGCTGGGGGCATGGAGAGCATGAGCAATACCCCTTATCTGATGCCCAAAGCCCGCTGGGGCGCCCGGATGGGCGATGCCCAATTGGTCGATTCGATGATTCACGATGGCCTGTGGTGCGCCTTTCACAATGTGCATATGGGCATCCACGGCTCAACCGTGGCCGCAGAATACAAGATTTCGCGCGAGGCCCAAGATGAGTGGTCGCTGCGCAGCCACGAACGGGCCCACGCCGCCACCAGTGCAGGCCGTTTCGCCCAAGAGATCGCCCCGGTGATCATTCCCCAGAAAAAAGGCGAGCCCTTGAGCATTGCCCAAGATGAATCGATTCGCCCAGATACCACCTTGGAGAAACTGGCCAAACTCAAACCCGTGTTTGACGCCAATGGTACCGTTACAGCGGGCAACGCGCCGGGTATCAACGACGGTGCCTCTGCCCTGCTCGTGATGTCGCGCGCCAAAGCCGATGCTCTGGGTCTCAAACCCTTGGCCCGAATTGTGGCGTATGGCGAAGTGGCCGAAGACTATCCCTATCTGGCCACCGTGCCCGGCCATGCGATTCAGGTCGCCCTGAAAAAAGCTGGACTGGAAGTGGCCCAACTCGACCGGGTCGAGATCAACGAGGCCTTTGCCTCAGTGGCCCTGCTCAGCACCCAGATTTTGGGGATCGATCCCGACAAGGTCAATGTCAACGGCGGCGCCATTGCGCTGGGTCATCCGATTGGAGCCAGTGGGGGACGTTTGATCACCACCTTGGCTTATGAGCTGATCGCAAAAGGCCTGCGTTACGGCGCTGCGGGCATTTGCAGCGGCTCGGCCCAGGGTGATGCGATCATCATCGAAAACCTGACCCTTTAATCAGCCATGCAGGGAGATCCCTTTTCTGAGAAACAGCCCCTCAATGTAATAGTGCTTGAGGCCGGTCTGGAAAGCCAATTGGGATCTGCCCTGGTGGAAACCCCGCTGGGGGTCGAACTCAAACTCGCCCCCCAGTTGCAGCAGCTCTTTTTGGACCAACTCGAACAGGCCGTGCAATACTGCTGGCAAGAGGGCTATCACCGCACAGCCCTGCTGGTCGATGGCCGCATTCGCCGCCATTTGCACCGCCTGATCGAGAAGCGCTTCCCTCGGGTGCCGGTGATCTCGTATACCGAAGTGGGACCCGACTTTCAACTCAATGTGCTGCAGACGATTGCGATCTGAGCCCTGAGTGCTGAGTGCTGAGTCCTGGGCCATGAGTGCTGGAACATGAGCGCAGATTCTGAGCGGAGGCTTCCCCCCTGGAGAGCCCAGCTACAGGCCCTGGCCAGGGAACCCGACCACCGCAGGCGCGCAGCACTCTGCCAAGCTATTCTGGCCCAATTGCCCTCTCCGCTGGCCTTAACAGCAGTGGATGCCTGTTTGGCCCAGGATTTTCCAGACTGGGATCGCGGTTTGCTCTGGGCGGGGGCAGCGGCCTGGGCCCTGCAGCGGGGGCAGTATCAGGCGGCCCTGGAAGCTGAGCAAAAAGCCCTAAAGACAAGGTACCCGCTCGCGGCTCAGGCCTGGATAAACTTGGCCCGCTGGGAGCATAGCCGCCAACTATCGCCCCCTACTTGGCTGCAATCCGACCAGGCCGCTGCGATGCCCGATCTCTGGTTGCAAGCGTGGGTCCACGCGCTTTTGGCGGCCCAACACAGCTCGGCAGCAACAGGTCTGCTCGAAAAAAGCATCTCCCGCTCACAGAACCCGAGTTTGCTTAAAATACAATTATTGGGCGGCCTGTACGAGCAAGCGGGAGATTATCTCAAGGCCCTCACACTTTACCACCCCCACACAAACCAACCCGAAATCGCCCAGCGCCAAGTTGAAGTGCTCAAAAATCTGGGCCAAACGGCGGAAGCGGCAGCATTGCTCAAATCTCTGCTGGCGCAAACGCAATCAGAGAGCCAAGACAAGAGCGAAAAAGGACAGGCTTTGCTGCGGTGGTCACGTTTGCATTCCCAATACCTGCTCTGTTTGACCAGCATGGGGGACCCACACTTAGCAGCCGAAAAAGCGATCTGGGCAAACAGATACCGCCCCTCTGACGCGCCTTTGCCCCTCCTGATAACCAGCCCCAAGTCCCGCCTGCGGCTGGGGTATCTCGCCCCGGATTTTGGCAGCCATTCGATTTACCCGCTGATCACACGCCTGTTTGCAGGGCATGATCGGGCCCAATTTGAGGTCTATGCCTATGCCGGCCAAACCCGCAGCGATGCGGCAACAGCGCATTTACAGGCCAATGGTGTGCACTGGCGCGATGTACACGGGCAGACGCCGCGCCAAATCGCAGCAGGAATTCAAAACGACCAGATAGATATCTTGATCGATTCCAGCGGCCATACCTCTTTACACCTGCTGCCCGTGTTTTATTACCGCGCTGCCCCCATTCAGATCAGCGGTCTCTGTTTTAATGGCAGCACAGGTCTGCCTGAATGTGGCTACCAATTGACAGACGCGATTTGCAGCCCAGCCAAAACAGACACCGATCTGCCTTTAGATTTAGATCAGGGCGAAAAGCCCCTGCTGCTGAGTTCTTGGCTGTTTTGGTTTCCCCCACAGGAAGCCATTCCCCTGAGTGCTCCCCAAGGCACACGCCTATGCGCTCCCAAACTGGGCTGTGCTCACCATCCGGGGCGGCTTTCAATTGAAATTTGCAGGCTCTGGGCCCAGCTTTTAAACAAGCACCCAGACGCGCAATTGTGGCTCAAACACCGCTGTTTTGCCAGCCCCGACACCCAAGCGGTCTTTCGCCAACGCTTTGCGCAATGGGGCATCCATCCCGACAGATTAAAATTTGCAGGGGCCTCAGGCTATTTGGACTACCTGGCCTTTTACAATCAGCTCAGTCTGGCCTTGGATCCCTTTCCCTATCACGGCGGCTTGACCAGCGCAGAAGCCCTGTGGATGGGCGTGCCTCTGCTCAATTTGCAGGGCCCGATGCAGGGCGGCCTGAGTTTATTAAGCCAAGTGGGACACCCCGAATGGAGTGCCGCTTCTGCAGCAGATTTTGAGACCCAAGCAGCTGAATTGCTGCAGACCCCCTGGGGGCTCGAAGAGCGGAAAAACCTGCGCCGAGCCTGTGAGGCTGCGCCCTTTGCCCAGGCAGATCTCTTGCTCAGAGAGTTGGAGCAGCAGGTGCTGACCCTGGCGCAAAAGCACCTGCTGCCAAGCGCTTAAAATCTTGTTAGAATGGGGCTATTCCTGCTTTAAAAGAAATGAGTTGCCCATGTCGCCCCCCCCTGATGATGTGAATCCCACCGAACCAGAGATCAGTTCAGGCGCTGATGCCGTCGACAATCTGCTCAACGCCTTGGTGGCAGATCAGGTTTGGCGCAGTGAAGAAGCCGCCCGCGCCCAAGGTCAAAGCGCCGAAGAAATTGCCCAAACCCTTTTGGAAGAATCCTGGCGCATGTTGGTCTTGCTGATTCGCGAACTCTACGATACGATCTGGCCCGAAAGTGAAAGCTGGGAGCCGGTTGTGAGCCACCTGCTGGAATGCTCCGAAGCCGAAGCAAGTGCCTTGAGCCGCCAATTGATTGCCGCAGGCTGGCTCGACAGGGATTACCAACCCACCGGGGCCGGGCTCTGGCAGGCAGAGCTGGCGCGCGAGGGCTGATATTAACGCAGCCCCAACAACTGCTCTTCGTCCACCGCCACGGCATAATACCAATTGAGCGCATCGAGGCGGTAAAAAGCCAATAAAATCCGCCGCCCGTCTTCGCGGTAGCTGAGCTGGCCCGAGAGCTTGGCCCGGATTTTTTCGACCACTTCGGGCTGGTTAAACAGGGGCAGGTCCAGGGCTTGGCCGAGGCTGTCTTCGCCAAAGCGCAGACCGTATTTGCGTTTGCGGTCGCTGGAGCGCACCATGATCTGACCCTGACTGTCGAGCAAATAGGTCTGTAAGACCGCATAACCGGGCAGATTCAAGAGATGGTCCACCAGGTATTGAAAGGTCAACTCCACGCCTGCCACGCCCAAAAATTGGCCTTGGGCATCAAAGAGCGAGGTCGAGCAAGGCAAGAGCAGGCCCTGGCCCTGCACGTCCACATAGGGATTGCCCCAATTGAGGCCGCGTTTACCGGCAGAGAGGGTGTACCAGGGCCGTTTGCGCGGATCATAATCGACCGGATAACCCGATTTGCCGGGATAGGCCAAATGGGCACCTTGTTCCAAACCCACATAGCTCCAAATCAAAGGTGTGCCTTTTTCGGAGAGCAATTTGCGGATCTCAGCCGGATCGCGCAATTGGGGTTGCCCCGCGCTGCTGAGAAACATCTGACGGAAATAGTCCCCCAAAGGCCACAGGCGGCGCACCAGAGGTGAAACACTTTCAGCAGAGACCCCCGGCGCCAATTTGACCACCGGGGAGTCCAAGCTGATCAATTTGCCATAGTGGGCCGAATAGTGGAAATCCGCAGGGGCCTGGCCGGGGGTTGCAAACTGGCCCTCAAAGTAGAGCGGGGCGCTCTCAAGCGTGCCGCGTTCGAGCAAGGTCTCGCTGGCTGAGGCCAGACCCCGCAGCAAAATCTCAAAGGCCAAAAAGCGGTTATTGACCTGCTGGGCCTGGGTCGAAACCGCCGTTTGAAACTGGCTGATCTGCTTTTCGCGGGCCTGCAGACGCAAAATGCTCTGCTGCTGCTGGACCATGCTCCAGGTCGCCACACTGGCGCTGCTGAGCAAGAGCAGCAAAACCAAACTGGCACTGAGCACGGGATGGTGCTGCATCCAGCGGCCTGCCGACTGCAAGAACGTATCGGGTTGAGCCAAAACGGCTTTGCCCTGCAAATAGCGGCGGAGGTCTTCGGCCATGGCCCCGACATCGGCATAGCGGTCAATGGCTTTGCGGGCAGTAGCCTTGTTGATAATCGCCTGCAATTCACGTGGGATCTTGATTTTGGGATTGTAATGCAGAAAGGGCTCTTTTTCAGCCTTGAGCACACGTTTGAGCAGGTCGGTGATATTTTTGCCGGTATAAGCGGGTTTGAGTGTGACCAATTCAAACAGAATCAGCCCCAGCGTAAACTGGTCACTGCGGCCATCCAGGGTCTGGTTGCGGCCTGCGCCCTGTTCGGGCGAGAGATAGCGGGGCGTGCCCAAAATCTGACCGGCACGGGTCTCTTCAAAGCCTTCGCCCTCTTCGCTCAGGCTGTCGAGCACCACCCGTTCAGACAGCTCTTCTTCGCTGCTTTCGGGAGCGGCCCCAAAGACCCGCGCAATGCCCCAGTCCATCACATAGACCTCACGGTAGCGTCCGACCATGATATTGGCGGGCTTGAGATCGCGGTGAATGACACATTTATTGTGGGCATAGTGCAAGGCGTCTAAGACATTGAGAAAGTGTTCCAACAAAGTCGTTGGGGAACATTCTTCATCGGGCTGCTGCCCTGCGTCATGAGCCTTACGAGCGGCTTCGAGCAATTCTTTCAGGGTCTTGCCCATCACAAGCTTCATGGCATAGGCCAGGCTCTGATCTGCGGTTTTTTCGAGGGTATAGACCGGCACCACATTGGGGTGCTCCAATTGCGCGGTAATCTGCACTTCTTTTAAAAAGCGCGAGAGCACACCGCGATCCACAGCCACCTTGTCGTGCAGCTTTTTATACGCCACTTTGCGCAATAAATCCACGTCACGGGCCAAAAAGACCTGGCCCATAGCCCCTTCGCCGACCATCAGCACCATGTCGTAGCGGGGTCGCGACTGGACCGCAATGGAGTAGGTTTCATCGCCTTCGGCCAAAAACGCTGTGGATTCAGACTGCAAGGCATAGGTCGATTCCATGGCCGCCGGGCCACTCAAGACCACCGTTGCATCTTCTTCAGCCGCATTTGTTTCGTGTTGAGAAAAAGGGTCAAAATCTGACATATCTTTCAGTTTAACCTATTTGCCTTTCCAGACAACGGCAGGACCCACAGAAGATCCCAGTTCTTTGCGCAGCTTGACTTGAAGATCCCCCAGTGAGAGCTGCCAAATGGCTTTTTCACCCGAACGCAGAGAGCTAAACAAAAGGGTCTGTCCATCCAGCCAGGCAGGCTCAGCATCCCAAGCGGGATCCTGAGTTAAACGGCGAATTTCCCCACTGGCCAGCGTTAAAAGAAAAAGTTCGGCATTGCCGGCGCGCTCCGAGACAAAAGCCAAAGACAGACCATCGGGAGACCAAGCCGGTGAACTGTCTGCTGCGGGGTGCTGGGTCAGACGTTGGGGATTTTGGCCATTGGCATTCATCAAATAGACTTCCAAATTGCCATCGCGGTTGGAGACAAAAGCCAATTTTTGGCTGTCGGGAGACCAAGTCGGTTGGTTATCGAGTGCATCGTGCTGGGTCAAACGCTTGAGGTCTTTGCCCTCGGGAGTAAAGCTGTAGATTTCATCATTTTTATCTTGCATGTCCGAAGTAAAGGCGATTCGCTTTCCATTGGGAGACCAAGCCGGTTGGCGGTCGATCTCACGCTGCTGGGTCAAGCGGGTCAAATTGCTGCCATCGCGGTCGATCAAATAGAGTTCGCTGTTATTGGTACGGGTCGAAGCAAAGACCAAGCGTCGGCCATCGGGAGACCAACTGGGAAAATGGTCCAAGGCTGGGTAGCGGGTTAAATTAACCTGATCTGAGCCATCAAGACGGCAGGTATAAATTTCCCAATTGCCATCGCGGGACGAGCCATAGGCCAAGCGAGACTCCAGGGTTTCAGTGGCACAGCCCGAGACAGCCAATCCCAGGCATAAGGCCCAAAGTACATGAGACAAGCGTACACGGGACCAGTCACAAAAACCGCGAAGGGCCAGAGACATCAACGCGCAGACGCCCCTTGCTGAAGTTCAAGCTGCTCCCGCACCCCACGGGCTTTGGCTGGAAATTCGCTGAAGACGCCATCGACCCCCAATTGGTAAAAAAAGCGGTATTCTGCGGCAGGATCTTTGCCAAAGAAAGGATCAAGAAAACTCGCCTCGTCGCGAAAGGTCCAGGGATGGACAGCCAAACCGTGTTGGTGGGCGGCCTCCACTAAACCCGTGCTGATCAATTGTTTGGAGGCGCTGGTTTTGACCAGCATCTGTTTGGGTGGACCCACCCCATCGGCATATTCCGAAATAAACAGCAATCCAGCCGGACTGACCAGATCGCGATAAGTGCGCCGCTCTTTGCGCAGGGCAAAGTCAGCCGGTTGCCCTTCACTGTCGAGCAATTGAATCAGGCGAATCGAGGTCATTTGATTCAGTTTTTGCAAATTGCCCACTTCAAAGGACTGGATAAACACCGGGTCAGCCGCTGAAGCATAACCATAGCCCCTGAGCAGCGCCAATAATTTTTCTTCCAGGGGCAGCCCCAAACTGCGCGAATAGCTGGGATGTTTGGTTTCGGGGTAAATGCCAATGCGTTTGCCCGTGGTTTGATGATGTTTGAGCAATAATTGCAACACCTCTTCGAGGGTCGGAATCGCGTGCTGACCATTGTGCTGTTGGGGCCGAAAGGCAAAGCGCTGTTTGGCCCTGAGGGTTTTGAGTTCTTTGAGCGTAAAGTCTTCACTGAACCAACCACTGACGCGCTGGCCATCAATGGTTTTGCTGCGTTTGCGGGCTGCAAATTTTTGTGCCACATCGGTGGTCTCGGCCAGATTGTTTTCATGGCGCACCACCAGCACACCGTCTTTACTTGAAACCACATCGGGTTCGATAAAATCCGCGCCGTCGCTGATCGCCTGTTGGTAAGCAGCAAGGGTATGTTCTGGCAAGAGCCCACAGGCGCCGCGGTGGGCAATGACCAGAGGTGTGCTGTACGGAGCTGCGCTCAGAAAGGGCCGAGCGGCAACAGACGCAGAGAGAAACAACAGCGTTCCCGCCAGAGCCAAAAAGGGAGTGAGCAGTGAAGGCAAATGGGTGGCCATGATCGCGTTTCCTATCCTAATTGCTGATTGCATTGTAACCCAGCCCATCCTGCCCCGCGAAAAATTTAACTTGACAGTATTACAGTAATTTTATTATTATACTGTCATGAATCACACGAACTTGACCCTCGATGAACTGGCAGAAGCCGTGGTTGCTGAACTTGAGCATTATGGCCTCTTGGCGGGTGGGGCCGATCGCCGCATTTCGGCCCGCCCCGATGGGCGAACATTGCGCTATTACACCAGTTTGGGTCTGCTTGAACCACCCCAAATTGAAAAGCGCCAAGCCCGCTATGGCCCACAGCATGTCTTACAGGCCACGCTGGTCAAAGCCTTACAAAACCAGGGGTATTCTCTGGCCCAGATTCAGCAACGCCTGTTTGGATTGACGGCAGCTGAACTGCAAACCCTGCTGGAGCAGGTTCCCAAATTGCCCCAGCAAAAATTAAAAACCCTGCACTGGCTCGAAATCGCGCTGGAGCCGGGCCTGAGCCTCAAACTGAGTTCCGACTGGAAACTGCGCGACCGGGCAAGCCTCATACAGACCCTCGAAGCCGTGCTCGATCAGCTCGAAAAAACGGGGTTACCCCCCCAAGGAGAAAAATTGCCATGACCCCACTTTTACCCTCACCTGAGATTCTCGAAGCTGCCCCCAAATGGGAATGGGGAGGCCTGCAAATAGCGGCAGACAGTGGCACGCGCCGCCTGCCTTTGGCGGGGGTTCAAATCATGGCTCGGGTTGCAGCCCAAGTCGCTGAAGTCAGCCTCGAACAGCGCTTTGAAAACAACCTCAGCTCGCCGATCGAAGCCGTATATATTTTTCCCCTGCCTGGCGCAGCAGCAGTCAGCCATTTTGAGCTGCGAGCCGGAGAGCGGACGATTGTCGCTCAGATTCAAGAGCGCGGCCAAGCCCGCCAAGATTACCAAGCGGCCCTGGAAAAAGGTCACCGGGCCGCCTTGCTGGAGCAAGAGCGCGAAGGCGTGTTTACGGTCAGTCTGGGCAATCTGATGCCTGGCGAAAGCCTGAGTGTGAAACTGGTCTATTCACAGATTTTGCCCCTGAGCCAATTGGGGCTCTGTGAATTGCGTCTGCCCACGGTGGTGGCGCCGCGCTACCTGCCCGGCGAAGCGCTGGAACGCCCCGCCAGCGGCCAAGGAACAGCCCTGGACAGTGACCGCGTGCCCGACGCCTCCCGCATCAGCCCTCCCCTGCTGGCCCCCGGTTTTGATCCCCGCTTGGACTTCTCAATCAAGGTGCAGATTCTCGAAAGCCAGCTCGCAGGTCTGAGTTGCAGCCAACATGCCCTGCAATTGGCCATCGGCCCTGAAGGATTCGAAATTGAATTGAGCCGCGAACACGAGCGCCTCAACCGCGACTTTGTGCTGCGCTGGCGTTTGGCCCAGGACAAAGTCAGGCCACAAGTGCTTTATACCCGCTGGAAAGAGGGCTATTTCGGGCTTTTGCAATTAACTGGGCCCGCCCGCACTTGGGCCGGCGTCCCGCGCGAGGTGGTCTTTGTGGTCGATCGCTCAGGCTCGATGGAGGGCGAAAAAATGGTCTCTGCCAGCCAAGCCTGTGGCCTGCTGCTCGAAGCGCTTGGCCCCGAAGATCGCTTTGCGATCTTGGCTTTTGACGATCAATTGGACTGGTTTGAACCTACTGGCAACGCCCAAGAAAATTATTTCTTGCCTGCCGACCCAGCCGGGCAAGCCGCTGGACAGCAATTTTTAAGCGGTTTAAACGCCCGGGGAGGCACAGAGTTGGAAGGCGCCCTGCGTGTCGCTCTGCAGGCCTTGCAGCAAAAAGACACAAGCCTGAAGCAGCGGGTGGTGGTCATGCTGACCGATGGCCAAATTGGGGACGAGTCTGCCGTGCTCAAACGCTTGCAGCAAAATCTGGGCGATTGCCGGGTCTTTGCAGTAGGCATCGATACAGCTGTCAACGAAGCCCTGCTCAACCGTCTGGCTGCCCTCGGCGGCGGCAGCGCCCATTTTGTCGTGCCTGGCGAGAAGCTCAACGAAGCCCTGCGGGGGGTGGCCCAAGAGATGGGCGACCCCGTATTAACCGGCCTGGAAATAGCCACAAAGGGGATGGAGGATCTCAGTCCTGCCCGAATCCCCGATCTGTTTGTGGGCCGGGGAGTTAGCCTCTGCTTTCGCAGCAAAGCGCCGATGCCGGTCACGCTCACGGGCAAAGATGCCCAGGGAGAAACCCAGTATTTCGAGGCCGTTCCCCCCAACAAAACACAAGCAACTGAATTAGATGCCCTGCGCCATCTCTGGGCCCGCCGCCGTCTCAGCGAGTTAGAAGACCGCTTCCGCCTCAATCCCAGCGATGCCAACTTGCGCGAGGAGATGATCTCCCTCTCCTGTGAACACGGCGTGCTCTCACGGCTCACGGCTTTGATCGCGATTGATCAAGACAGCATCAGCAATCCCAGCGGCCAAGTCAAAACCGTGGTGCAACCCGTCGAAATGCCAGATCAATGGGCCGAAGGAGCTTTCAGTCAGGGATTTACCGGAGCCCTGCCTCCCCCTGCGCCGATGTTCTCGCCCATGCCCATGCCCTCACCCATGCCTGCCGCTTATCCTTCGGCCCCGCCACCGTATGAAGCAGAAATCATGATGATGGAAGATCTGGGTTCTTCCCCGCCCCGGACGCGCTCAGCCCCCCCAGCCAAAAAAGGCTTTAAAGGCTTGAAAAATCCCTTTGCCAAAAGAGCGGCGGCACCGCCTCCGATGGCAGAAGCCAAGCAAGAGAGGCCATCCCCAGCTATCATCAGGCCGGAAAACGGCTTGAGTGAAGCCTACAGTGACTTACACGAACACTGCCAAGCACTCTGTCAAGCCATCAAAGCAGGCTCATTGCCCCCGGCACAAGCATTGCAAGACAAGAGAGAAAGCCTGCTCAAAGCCTTGACCCAAAGCAGCATGGCCGATCGTTTGCCCCAACTTCAGCGCCTGCTGCGGCGGGAATTGCTGGAACTGCAACAGGGCCTAGCGGCACCTGGCATCCAAGCCCATCAATTGCTGCCACTGGTCGAAAAAATCTTGACGATGTTAGCCGGGGTGCAAACGGAATGGAACACCCTGTTCCAAACAGATCACCCAGCCACACCATTCTGGGAGAGCAGCATTTAGAACAAAAAGAGGGCCTGAAATTTCAGGCCCTCAACGATTGGGGGCGTCCTCAAAAAGGACTCAGTGTTTAAACGGTTCAATACTGAGCTTTTTACTTGGGGCAAAGCCCCCGGACAGAAAGCTCGATTTATACAGTGCGCCGTCGACCGAAAATGTGTAGGTATCAAAGGGACGGTCATGGGTTTCAGCCAGAATCTGGACGTCTTGTGCGCCCGGAAATACATTGGCAATCACCGTTTGAATATCTGGGGGGCAGCCGGGTGGAAAACCACCCACACGGATCAGGCCTGCGGCATCGCGCTCAACATCAAGCGCAAGCGGAAACTCCAGTTGAGGCAAAGCCTGGCCTTGCACCTGGGAGACCTGAATCTGATCGCTTGAAAATTGTTTTAAAAGCGAGGGTTTGGGGAGAGGGGGAGCAGAAGACAACCGTCCACCAGGCCCTGAAGCCTGTGACCAATTCAGAGGACGGGACTCAATCTGCATGGGCAAGTCCTTTCGGCTCCGGGGAAGAAAGGATAAGTGCATGTATGGAGCGCAGCCGATAATTAAGAATGCCATGATTATAACAAAATATTAACGGCCTTACAACCCCTGCAACACGGTTAAGCCCGAAACGCTGTAAAATCCTGTGTTACAATGAGGACGACCAACGCCAATAGCATTCATTTGCACCCCTTTTTCACACTTTTGCCACCCCTTTGCCAGGAGAGCTGTCCATGTCTTTAATTGTTCCGATCTTGCCAGAACTCGAAGCCCTGCGCAGCCGCAGCAGCCGGATTGAAATGGCGGTTGATTTCCCTCTGCCCCTGTCTTTGTTTTGGCCCAGTCTGGCCAATACCGATCTGATGAATGAGGCCTTGGGGCTACCGCTGCCCGAATTTACCTGGCATTTACTCCCCCAGGGTTCGCCGCATTTAATGGCCCAGACCAAGGCCATGGGCATGCAACAGATTTACCATGAGTTTCCCTATGAATGGGAACAAGAGCGCTATTTGCATGTGGAGCGGATCTTTGACAAAGGCTTTTTTCGCTACCTAAAGTATGGCTTGCACTGTGAACAAGACCCCGCGAGAAATGCCTGCCATGTGACTTTTTATTTTGACTTTGTCAGTAAAATGCCTGGTTTTATGGCTGAAACCATTCTCAAACTCAATTTACAGCACATTGTTTCCATTTTCACCACAGCAGCCCAAAAACAAGGGGATTCTCAGTCAGATTGGCCTGTGGTAGCCTTTATGCAAACCGAGAATCCCCCGGTCAATGCCATTGCCAAATTGGGTGACCACTGGCATGTATTAATGCCCGACAGCCCGATTCCAGCCCAGGTGGCAGCTTATCTTTACACCGTGCCAGAGCGCTACAGCCACCATTTGCGCCCGCGTGAAATTGCGGCCCAGACCCAGTTACCAGAACGGGAGGTGCTCAAATTCTGCCTGCTGGCGACCCAAGGTGGGTGGTTGATTCATCGCTGGGCCCTACTCTGTACCTCCTGTTGGGGGGCCAAACATGTGGAGGAAAGTCTGCAGGCCATACAGAAGAGCTATTATTGTGAATCCTGTGGCTGTGAATACGAGAGCCAACTGGATCAGAATATGGAGATGGTTTTTTCCCCTGCCCCCCAGTGGCGAGTAACCCAGGATCGCAGTTTTTGCGCAGGTAGCCCTGCCAACAGTCCCCAAATTGTCAAGCAACACTTGGTTTGGAAAGGCAAAAGTGAATTCCTGGCCTTGGATTTACCCGAAGGCACTTACCGCCTCTGGCGGGATCAGCAGGCCAAACTCTTGCACCTGGATTTGGACGCACCCCGCGCCGAGACGGCTGGTTGGGAGCTGCAAGAGGAGGAAGCCATGCTGCATTTGCGTCCGGGGAGTGTCTTGGAGATTAAACACAGCCATCCGAGTCCGCTGCGTCTTCGCCTGGAAGATCTCAGCTATGTCCAGCCTGTGATTACGGCGGCAGAACTCTTTCGTTTGCCTGAATTTCTGGAACTATTTGGGGATGAACGCCCCGGACCAGATCAGGTTTTTCAGGCTCGCCAACAGCTGTTTTTACGGGCTGAACTGCCTATCCATCCTGCGCAAGAAAGCTTGGAGGTGGCACTTCAAGCAGTGGCTGGCCAATACCAAGGCGCCCGGATTCGCGCCCGTGATTTGGAAGCACCTCTGTTTAGCTTTGGTGGCTTTGCCGATTTGCTTCAGGCCAGTGCAGAGATGCTGAAAACCTGTTCTAGCTGGGAAAAAGAGCATCCCGGCAGCACGGCCTTGGTTTTATTGGCCTTTGAAAGCCCCTGCAGTTTGCTCAGTCAAGCCGATCTGGCTTGTTTTCAACTCCCATCCCTGACACTTCCAGTAGAACAGGATTTGGCAGAGCCCACCTTAATGCTGCAGGGAAAACTCAGCCGCAACCCTTATTTCCCCCAATTTTTGGAATTGTCGGACAATCCCTTGGCGCTCCAGTCCAGCCTTCGCAGTGAAAGCGGTGAAAGCTGGAAACAGTTGACACTTTTGCCCTGGTTAAACAGCTGATCAGCTTCAAATTAAAAGCTGAAAACGGGCTTTGTTGGCCGCCTGCAGAATGGGATCCCAAACCGGTGCAAAGGGCGGCGCATAAGTCAAATCCAAGTCCGACAATTCGAGCACAGTCAGCTTGGCGCTGATGGCCGTGGCGATAATATCACAGCGTTTGGCCAAACTGGGATCGTTGCCCACCATCAACGCACCCAAGAGCCGCAAATTTTCGGCATGGTAGACCAATTGCACCCAAACCTGACCATGCCCCTGGTAATAATGGGCCTGAGCCGGTGCTTGGGATTCGGCCAAACGGTAGGGAATGTCGGCTTTTTCCAGGCTGAGGAGATCAGCTCCGGTGCGGGCAATCACCTGCTCAAAGACCTTGGTTACAGCACTGCCGACCACCCCCGGAAAGCGATCTTCACCGTCAGAAATCACAGTGCCTGCGACACGGCCCTGGCGATTGGCCGTTAGAGCCAGGGGAATATACACGGGTTTTTCCAAAACGCGGTGAAAGGACTCCGCACAGTCGCCTGCTGCGTAAATATCCGGATCGGAGGTTTGCTGCTTCTCATTCACGGCCAGCGCGCCGCTTGCCCCCAAAACCAGCTCAGCCTCTTTGAGGAAGGGCAAATTGGGGCGCACGCCCAGGCAAACCAAGACCAAATCCGCAGGCAAGCTGCCCTGATCGGTTTGAACCTCTGTGACAGAACCCGCTTGGCCCCCAAAGCCCAGCACAGTAACCCCCAGTTTAAGCGCCACTTCGTGGCGGGACAGTTCCGCACTGACCTGTTCAGTCACCTTGGCATGTAAATGGCCCATCACCCCCGCCATTTTTTCGACCACGGTCACATCCAAACCGCGTTTTTTGAGTCCTTCAGCCATTTCCAGGCCAATATATCCAGCGCCGACAATCACAACTTTGCGGCGACCGGCCTGAATCAGGGCGTCGAGACGGCGCGAGTCAGCCAGGGTTTTGATCGTCATCACCCCTTCCAAGTCGAGTCCCGGCCAGGGTGGCACAATCGGGGCCGCGCCTGTGGCAATCAAAAGCCGATCATAAGACTGCAGAAAGGTTTCGCCTTGGGCATTGCGAACTTGAATTTGTTTTTGAGCGGGCAAAACCGCTTCAACGGTGTGGCCCATATGCAGATCCAGTCCTTTTTTGCGAAAGCTCTCGGGTGAAACCACCACCAAATCGTCGAGTTGGGCCACGTCGCCGCTGAAAAAATAGGGAATGCCGCAGGCCCCATAAGAGGTGTTTTCACCTTTTTCAAACACGATCACGGGCCAATCAGGTTGCCGCCTGCGAATCTGCATGGCCGCACTCATGCCTGCCGCATCACCACCAATAATCACGATTTGCATATCGATACTCCTGATCTCAAAAATATACCACCAATATACCATAGACGGTATTCTATATCCAATTGACCGCCGCCTCTCTCAAATTGTATACTTCTGTATTTAATCCAACTGTTTCAAATGTCTATTTTTATGCGGCAACCCCTGAATACATTCCTATGAGGCGCATCCCATGTCTGGCCCCGATTCAGCCCCCCCGTCCCCCTCGCTGATCAGCGTAGAGGGACGGGTTCGCGAGATCAGCTTTCAATCCGAAGAGAGCGGTTATACGGTGCTGCATTGCAAAGATCTCGCCAGCCAAAAAGTGATCGTGATGGTGGGAGATATGCCTTTGGTCAAAGAAGGTGAACGTTTAACCTTTCAAGGCAAATGGGTCAATCATCCCCGCTTTGGCAAACAATTCCGGGTCCAGAGCTACGAAAGTATCATGCCCACCAGTGCCGAAGGGATTGAAAGCTTTTTGGCTTCGGGCCAACTCAGAGGGGTGGGGCCTGTGACCGCCAAGCGTTTGGTTGAACATTTTGGCGAAGCCACTTTGCAGATTCTCGATCAAGCCCCCGAACGCCTGGAAGAAGTCCCCGGCCTGGGCGAGCGCAAAGTGGTTCAGATTCTTGCCAGTTGGCGGGAACAGCGCGGTCTGCAACCCCTGCTGCAATTTTTAAACCGCTTCGGTCTCTCTCCACAACTGGCACCCAGGCTGTTCAAAGAATACGGCACCCAGGCTGCTCAGATCTTGCAAAACCAGCCCTATGATTTGGCCCGGCTCTGGGGCCAGGGGTTTGCCAGTGCCGATCGCTTTGCGCGCCTGCTGGCCGAGAGCCAGGATTTGCCTTGGCTGGCCAACCACCCCGATCGCCTACAGGTGGGTATCAAACATGTTTTACAACAAGCTCTGCGCGATGGGCACCTCTCATTGCCTCTGCCTGAATTGCTGACACAGGCCAGCCAGCTTTTGGGCCTGCCCCAAAGTGAGATCGCCGCAGCTCTGGAAAAGTTGCTCAGCGAGCGCGAACTCTGGCCCGAACTGCGTCTCACCCCCACCGCCCCCAACACCCCGCCCCTGTATGATATCTACCTCTACCGCTACGGCAAAGCCGAACAAGAAGCCGCCGAGCGCTTAAAAGAACTCTTGAGCGATTTGCCCCCTTTGGATTCAGACAGCTTTGCCGCTTGGCTGGAGAATTACCAAACTGAGCAAAAAATGGATTTTTCAAAGGGCCAACGCCAGGCAATCGAAGCGGCTGTGCGCCACAAGGTGATGATCTTAACAGGTGGGCCAGGCACGGGCAAAACAACGGTCAGCAAAGCTATTTTGGCCTGGTTTAAAGATCAAAAGCTGCGCTACAAACTGGCCTCACCCACAGGCCGAGCCGCCCGGCGGCTCTCAGAAGTCACAGGCGACGAGGCCCTGACCTTGCACCGCCTGCTGGAATTTGATCCCCAGCTCAAGTGTTTTATTCGCGGGGCCGACGAGCCCCTCAAAACAGATCTGGTGCTGCTCGATGAGATCTCAATGGTGGAAATGACCCTGTTTAACGACCTGCTCAAGGCCCTGCCCGACGCCTGCCGCCTGATTCTGATCGGCGACAGCGATCAATTGCCCTCTGTCGGCCCCGGCGCCGTGCTGGCAGAACTGCTGCAAAGTAAGGTGATTCCTGCGGTAAAGTTAACCGAAATCTACCGCCAGGCCCAGGCCAGCCGCATTGTGCGCAATGCCCACCGGGTCAATCAAGGCGAGCCACCGGTGCTTTTGCCACCGACAGGCCGCAACCGCAGCGAAGATGCTTTTTTTATTGCCTGCACCCAGCCCGACGACACCACCACCCAATTGCTGGATTTGGTGTCGCGCCGCCTGCCCGCCGCCGGTTATGCACCGACAGATATTCAGGTGCTCTGCCCAATGCGCAAAGGCCTGATTGGCACCCAGGCCCTCAACCGCGCTTTGCAGGCCGTCCTCAATCCCGCCCCAGCCAGCCTGACGCCCGAAGCGGAGGTACAGGTCAGTCATCAGCGCTTGCGCTTGGGGGATCGGGTCATCCAGCTCAAAAACAATTACGAATTGGAGATTTTTAACGGCGATCTTGGTCAGGTGGTTGAAGTTTATCCCGGCGAACGCCGCCTGAAGGTGGCCTTTGTGGATAAAACTGTGGAAATCGCAGACGAACAGTTGCAGGAACTGGATCTGGCGTATGCCCTGACCATTCACAAATCCCAGGGGGCGGAATTCCCGGTTGTGATTCTGCTGCTGACCCGCCAACACCACATTATGTTGCAGCGCAATCTGCTCTATACCGGCATGACCCGCGCCCAGAAATTACTGGTGCTGATGGGAGACCCCTGGGCGATCGAGCGGGCCGCACAAAACGAACGGCTCAAACACCGCAATACACGTCTGGGAGAGCGCTTGCAGGTGCTTTTTGGGGCCGACCCCGCAGCGGCAATCGACTTGTCTGAAGCCCCCTTGCACGTGCCATAATAACCAAAACACCTGCACGACGTGCACAAGGAGTGACAAAAAATGGCTCCATCCGCAATTTTAGACAGCTTTCAACTCGGTTTTCCCTGGCAAACCGCTGATCCGTTCTTGTTCTGTGTCTATCACCAGGATTTTTATCCCAAAAGCAATGGCCAGTTTGGCCCAGCAGCGTCGTTGGCGGGCCGGGATATCGGCCAGGATTTTACCATCAAAGACGGTTGGCGCATGTACCATGGCCAAGCGGTGCCGGGCTTTCCGGGCCACCCTCATCGGGGCTTTGAAACGGTCACAGTGGTCGAAAAAGGCCTGATCGACCATGCCGATTCCCAAGGGGCCGCAGGCCGCTATGGCCGTGGCGACGTACAGTGGATGACAGCGGGCAAAGGCCTGCAACATGCCGAGATGTTTCCGCTGCTCAACGAAAACGAAGACAACCCGGCTGAACTCTTTCAGATTTGGCTCAATTTGCCTCGCAAAAACAAAATGGTGGAACCCCATTTTCGCATGTTGTGGTCCGAAGATATTCCTGTTGTGAACAGCCAAGATGCTCAGGGCAAAGCCATTCGCGTCAAGGTTGTGGCGGGCACCTACGGCGAGCAAACACCCCCCGCTCCCCCACCGGATTCTTGGGCGGCAGACCCCGCGCATGATGTGGCCATTTGGGTGATTCAACTTGAAGCGGGCGCTGAGTGGGAATTGCCCGCAGACGCACACGGGCTTTCGCGGCGGCTGTATTTCTTTGAAGGTGAGAGCCTGAGGGCCGCTGGAACAGAATTTCAACCCGGCGTGGGCTTGGAATTGGACTCCAGCTTGGGCTTGCTGCTGATCAATGGGGGGCAAGCCTCGCGTTTGCTGCTTTTGCAGGGACGGCGGATTGCCGAGCCTGTGGTGCAGTATGGGCCCTTTGTGATGAACAGCAAGGCGGAGATCATGAAAGCCTTTGAAGACTACCAGCGGGATCAGTTTGGGGGCTGGCCGTGGCCGAGTCCTGAGCCGGTGCATGGTCAGCGCGGGCGCTTTGCACGGTATGCGGATGGGCGTGAAGAGGTGCCCGTTGGCAGTATGGAGTAGATTTCTCGGCTGAGGATATCAGCAGAAGCATCTTTTCTCAAATCTCCTTGATCTGAGACTCAGAGGTGTTGTTTGGGGTTTTGCTCAGGGTGAGTGGCTCCGGTTGGCGCAAGCCCCTGACGTTCGGGCCGCCCCTTCGACTGTCTCGACGTCGCTCGACAGACGTCTCAGGGAATGGCAGGAGAGAGCTGTGTCCTGAGCAAAGTCGAAGGACTCTTTTCAGGGGCTTGGCCAACAGGGAGAGACAGATGAATTCTGAAGCCCACCATTGATAGATAGGTTTGGCATCTTGTTTAACGGCCATATTCACAGGGGCTGGAAATTCGCTCAGTTGGCCCCTTCATCCAATAAATCCTGAAGGGCTTCCACTCCCGCAGTGAGTGTGGCGTAGTGCTCCAGCAAAGACTGAATGGGCAAGTGCTGGGCTTCATAAGCGTCCAAGCTGTCAGCCAACTGATCACAGCTATCATACACCCCCTCCAGCCACAAGGCATTGCCCTGATCAGAAGCGCTCAAGTACTGTTTCTTTGCCTGCACTTCGTCGATCAGCAGCTTTAATCGCCCCTCTGTCTCCAAGAGAGCAGAGAGTTGGCCCAGACAACCATGGATACGCCCCAAAAAGCGCTCCAGAGGCTGGGCTTTGAGCTTGAGTTCGGAGATATCCAACTCCTGATCGAGGAGCCGCAAACGTGCAAACAGGGAACTTTGCAACGCAAGGTAGCGCAGCTCGTGGACTTCCAAACGCTTTTTTTCCTGGGCAAAATCGGGGCTCAAGGCCAAAGAGATGTGCATCACTTTTTTTAATTCCACCAGAATCAAGGCTTCTGTTTCTTCATATAATTCATCAAAATCATCATCGTTTTGGGGCTGGACAAAGCCAAATTCTGCTCCCCCCCTGCTGCCAGCAACGGAGGCAGCTACCGGTACCACTGCTTTGGCAGCATTTTCAATCAAGACCATCATGCGCTGGACCTCTGGCGATTGAGGGGCCAACGTTGCTGCCACTTTAAAATATTTCAGGGCCTGCTGAGTCTCACCATAGAGCAAAAACAAATAAGAAATCATGATATACGGTTTGGGCTGATTGCGTTTTAAACGAATCGTTTCCAAGAGCAAGGGCTGAATCGCCTGAAACTGCTCAAAGCTGGGGTTTTGAATAAAGGCCTCAAAAATAGCGAGGGCTTTGGCAAATAGCTGTTCGGTTTTTTCTGTCCGCAGTCGTTCTGTTTCTGCTGTTTGTGATCGAACGGTGTTTAACGCCTGAAGATTCAGCATCCGGTTTTCGCTTTCATCATCTTTTCAATTAGATAAATTCAATAGGCACTCCAATCATCATAAACAATCTAGAAAAAAAAATAAACAAGTATTGAATACAATTGCGAAATTTGTTATTATCTTGCTTATGAAGTGGGATGGCCCTGGGTCATTCCGCAGCTAAAGCTAGACAAAGAAAGGTTCTATTCTTTATGCAAGGTATTGGTTCGTCCCCCCTGGCTCCCAGTAAAGT
>JBIKWL010000197.1:0-8206 GCA_044356335.1 Candidatus Sericytochromatia bacterium | reverse complement strand
CCCTGGACCAGGGCGAACCCGTGCCTGTGGGGCTGCGCTGGGGCGAAAGTGCCCACAAGATTTTGCTAACCGCCATCGACTCAGAGCAAGAAAAGGCCTTTTTCATGAACCCCTGGGGGGAGTTACAGCATATGCATCTGGAGGTCTTTTATGCCCGTCTCGAGTCCGCTTCGCTGCCCAAATTGCCAACAAGTCCCTACGCTCAACACACAGTAACACTTGAAATGCTGCCTGGCAAAGCCAGTCAAAAAAGTGCGTACAACGCCATCAGCAATTGGCGCTATTATAAAGTGACCGACTATTTGGTCGAAGACCCTGTGCTCAAAAAACTGCCCGAGGCGCACAAAACCCTGCTGCGCGAAAAATTCCGCAGCCTGCGTTTGAGCCCTGAATACGGCTCCCGCCAATTGGATCTGTTATTGCATCTGAGCAAATCGGGTTTGGCAGACGCGCAAATGTTCAGCCGCATTCAGGCCGTGCGCGACAAAGATGAATTGGCAGCTCTGGTGCGCCTTTACGGCCTGTCTGAAAAGCTCTCACCCGAACAGATCAAGCCCTTGCTGGAGGCTGCCCCCGATCAAAACCTGGATGCAGTCTATTACGAAATGCTGCTCAATCATCTCGACCAGCCCGAAATGAGTGCGATCTTGATCGCCAAAGCCCAAGCCCAAAAATTGGCCAAAGAGACAGGGCAAATCGAAGCCCAAAGCAGTGTTCAGGCCAAAATCAAAGAGGATTTTATTGCCTTGGAAAGTGGCGGTAGTCTGGAGAGCTTAAAAGAGCTCAGCCAAGGCGCCAACGAACAAACCCGCCTGTTTATGCTGCGCAAAATCGCGGAAAAATGGCCCTATGCTCAGGCTGAACAGGCAGCCCAGGTTTTAACCGCCGATCTCAACCTGATGGATTTAAAATACCTGCTGCAGGGGCTCGAACCCAATACCCGCTTTGTCGGTGTTGACAGCCCCGATCAGGTGCGCAGGTATTTGCGCATGAGCGTGAGAAGCGCCACCCTGACGCGCAAACCCCCTGGCACATGAACGCCCACATGAACGCCCAGGAATGGCTGAAAGCCTGCCACGCGGATCTCGACCGGCTCTTGCCTTATTGGCTGGGCCTGCCTGAAGCTGAACGCGAATGGCATCTTCAACGCTGGATGGATCAATTGGAAAAACGCCCCGACAGCCTGCCCCATTTCAGTGGCGCGCTGATGCAGCGGGTGGTGGCCTGCGAAAGTGATTCTCCCCCCGCCACAGAGACAGAAACCTACCATCTTTGCCGGGCTCTCTTACACGCCCTGGCCCAGATTGCCGAGCAGACCCAGAAATTAAGCTTGAATTAAGCAAATTCAGGCAAGATGATCCAGATTTTACATATAACTCAGATTAGGTGCTTTACCTAAACTTAATCTCAAAAGGCCCCCCTTGCTTTGGCATCTTGTTTTGGCAAGATAAACAAGGGGCCTGTTTAACAAAAGGAGTGACTCCATGACTGACGGCGGAATCAAGGTTGGTTCTCATGATAAGGGATTTTGGGATCCCAATAATCCGATCAAAGCGGATAAAAAGCCACTGGCTTCGGGACTGAGTGTAGATCAGGCCCTCGAAACAGCTAAAAAGCACGCAGGTGCTGAATTGGTAGTGGTCAACGCCGACGGCAAAGCCAGCGTTCACAGCTTGTCTGTGGAAGATGGCTTCTGGTCAGAGAACAAACAGGTGCTGATCTCCGAATTGGATCGCGACCCCAATGTAAAACAGAACAATGCCAAAACCCCTTTGGCGATCGACAACAATATCTCCCAGGCCTTTTCGGGCAAAGGCGCGTTTTTGGTCGATGCCAAGAACCAGACCACCTATCTCGGCGATGATGTCGATCAGACCACCGCTGCCGTCAAACTCAAAGACGCTGAATCTTATCTCAGCAATCCCACCCAGGCCAAAGTGGATGCCGCTTATGCGATAGCCAAAGATGGCGGCAATGAGCGCCATGTAGATAAAAAGCTCTCCAGCCTGGTCTTGGACGATCTGCAGCGCGACTACCACCAAAGTACACCTGCAGAACAAAAAGTGGCACTGCTCAAACCGGGCGAAGCCAAAACCAAAATGCAGGGTCTGATTGGCGAACTCAGAACGGTTTCAGGCAATGAATCGACCCGTGTGGGCGAATTGCGCAGCCAATTACAGGCCCGCACCGACAAATGGCAAGCGGATCTGCAAGAACCCACCAAAAAACGCGATGTGGCTCTTGACGCCTGGAATACCAACAACAACCGCGAAACCAAATTGGTGACCACTGCTGCGTATAATCTGCGTGAGGCCCGTTTCCCCAACGTGCACAGCCTCGAAGACACCATTGATCAGGCCAGAAGCCACCGCGGTCAAATGAAGTCACAACTTGAAAATGCCACCTCCAACCGGATTCAGGCCCAAAACAGGGTCAACGAATTGGAACGCCTGCCCGGCGAGGCCGAGGGCCATTTGCAACAGGCGCGCCAGCTCGAATCCGATAATCGTGGTATGTATGTACACATCCAGACTTATACCACCCTGACGCTCTCCCAGGTCTCCTCGGAACGGCGCAGCTCAGAGCGGGAATACAACCGCGCCAGCACCGATCTGGATATGGAACGCAATAAACCCAGCAAACCCAGCTCACCGCCGCCCTCCAGTGGCAATGGCAGCCCCAACGGGGTCGACCCCTTTAAACCCGGTGGCGGCAGCCCTTATGGCACGGATCCTTTTGCCGATTCGAATAAATACCGCGATTCATACAAAATTGACCAGCTCGAAACCCAGGTTTCGCGTTTGGGCCGCGAAGTGCGCGATTTAAAAGACCGCGAATCGAGCCTGGAGTCGATCAATCTGCGTCTGGCCTTTACCAAAGATATTGACCAGCTCAGCTTGCTCTTTTACAACCTCGACCCGATTGACCGTATGGCCCTGAGCCAATACAAAGACCGCAAAGACACCAATGAGCGCTCGATTGCCAGTCATCAGCGCACAGCGCGCGATTTGCAATCCCGCTACAGTAACGAGATCAATGGTGCCAATCGCAACCTCTCCGAGGCCACCAGCAGCGAAGAGGGTGCCCGTGGGCGCTACAGCCAGGCCGAAGGTCGTGTGGCAGGCCTGGAACAAAACCACCGCGATCTCATGGCCAACCCTCGCCCAGACAATCACCCTGAGGTCAAACCGGTTTTCACGGCCCACCAAAAAGCCGTGGAACACAAAGAAGCCACCGTCGGTGCCAAAGCACCACTGACGGTGACCCGTGACAAGACCCAAGGTGTGGTGGATCAGATCAACCAGAGTTACTGGGGCGATAAGAGCAGTCTCGATAGCCAAATCAACAATGTCCAGCAAACCTTGCTGAATGAAGCCCACAGCAAAATTAGGGCCACACGTAATCAAGTGGCGAAATAGAGCCGCTGAAAGTGACACTCCCAATCCACTGAAGTGGATGAGCTTCTAAGCAATTTCTGAGCGATGACCAGTCTCTTGCGAGACCCTGCAAGCAGGTGGCTGATGCTCAGACTTCCTCAGACAACAATGCTGTCCTGTCTCATAATGCTTCTCTTGTCGCAAACGATTCAGGCAACCTTGGCCCGTGTCCAGGCTACTACTACGTCTCTGGCTGAGATAGCCAGGTCGTAGATACGTGATAATTTGAGGGAACCCTACCTTGGTTTTGAATGCAATGGGGTGCATGTTGATGCTTCCAACCACATCTCTGTGGCCAGAAAATCCACACTTGCGACATTTCCATTGCCTGCCCTTGGGCTTTTGTCGGTGCGAACATTCTGGACACTGGCTTGAAGTTCCCCTTTCAGAACCTGTGAAACATTGAATGCCCGCTTTGACTGACTTCTCTTTGAGATACTGGATATCCATTCCGTATTCCCAATTTGACATGCGTTGATTGTGTTTTCTGCCAGATTTTTTCTTTCTGACGCCATGTGGATTGCCAACAAACAAGCTGCCTACCTGATGTTTGATGCAGAAATCTATCACTTTGCGAGTCCCTTTGTGGCGCAAATCCCGGATGCGCTGCTGGTAACGCTTACTCACCTTGCGTCTGGCCTTTTGAAGCTTACGGTAACGCTTGGAGCCCTTTTTACAGCGGCTGCGTTTCTGAGCAATCTCCCCCAAAGCTATTGCCCTTTGACGCTTCAAAGTACGAATCCCCCGGCCTGAAATCACGATGGCCTGACCTGTATCTGTGCTCACTGCTGCTTGGTGAATTTCTCCCAGGTCTACACAGGCTTTATGCGTTCCGGGTGACTCCTGAGCATCGTCCACATGATAGGTCACATGCAATTCATAGCCATCGTTGAAGACCAGCTTGCAAGCTCCTGCACCCTCTGGCAGGGTGAGGTTCAAAACCAGATTTTCTCTGCCTCTACCCATGGGTAAAATCACCCGGTTCTCTTTGACTTTGACTGCCTGAGCAGGCCACATCAAGGTATAGGTGTGCTTGGTTTTGTAGGGATAGCGTATTTTGACGCCAGATTTGCGCAGTTGGCGGGTAGTATCAACATTTTGGAGAAATGTATGACAAATCATTTGCACACTTTGGCTGTGCATAGAATAGAGGCCCTTTGTAGCTTGCTGCAAATCTGTCCGATTGGGCCAGCTTTGACTTGTGCGACGTGCCTCAAGATGAATATCTCGGCATTGATTCCAGACCTTGCCAGCCTCAAGACGTGCAGCCCAGATTTGCTCGTGCTGAAAATGAGTCAAATGTTTGAGAGTTAAGATTTTCACACATTCCATAATACGCTATGATACCATACACATGAATACACAAGGGGTTTTATTTTTAGTCTCTAACTCTAGATGCTAAGTTAACTCAACCCAAAAATTCTAATGACAGTTCACAGAACTGTCGCTCTTTTCATCCCAAATCCCCTTAAGGGGATGGGAATTCCCAGAGCGTTCTTTAAATTCGGCCCCGGATGCTTGAATGAGTAAGCTCTGGGGCTGATTGCTTTTTTGTGCGGGGCAACAGCTAAGGCGATATCTGAAGCACAGGGTCAGTGGCTCCAGTTGGCACAAGTCTCTGACATTCGGGCCGTTCGCTACGCCCATCCATGGGCTCCACTCACTAATAGTCACCCCGCCTTTGTCCATCCTGGACCGGCGGGGTTCCTGTTGCCCTCATCGTTCAGAGCCTTGGCCAACGGGAATGAGAGCCTACCACCCGCGTGTAAAGACATCCTGAATGTCTTCCCGGCTAAGGACTGTCGAACAGCTTTCCCAGTCTGAATCTTCGACCTTGCTGTATTTGGCATCAAAGGGGTTGCGGGTCACTGCGGTCTGATCAATGCGTTGTTTGGCGCTCTCCGCGTTCCGAAGGGCGATATCGACCCAAACATCTTCCAGGGTGTCTGGAATTTGCCCAAAGAGACCGTGAATGGCCTCTAAACGGTCTGCCAAAACCGCGTGGACACGATCTTCGACCGAATCCCGATAGCGCAGATTGGCTATCCAGACTTCGCTGCGGGCCTGCCCAATGCGTTGAATGCGCCCTTTGCGCTGCTCCAGCCGGGTCGGGTTCCAAGGCAAGTCGATATTGATCAAGGAGCCCAGGCGTTGCAGATTGAGCCCTTCAGAAGCCGCATCGGTGCCCAGCAACACCTTTAACTCTCCGCTGCGCACCCGTTCTTTTAATAGGTTGCGATCACAGCGCTGAAAACGGCCCGCACGCCAAAAACCCGAACGGTTGCTCCCGGCATAGAGACCAATATCCTGATCTGCCAGTTCGCCCGATTGGGCCAATTCCTCGCCCATCCAGCGGACGGTGTCGTAATATTGCGAAAACAAGATGCAGCCCAGATCGGCCCAACGCTGTCCGGTTTGGTTGTCGCTGCGGAGAAGATAAGTCAGAACGACTTCGCGCTTGGGATCTTGATTGCCCCCTTGTCTGAGCAAGGCCAGGCAACGGTTCAGCGATGCCCGCTCGGCCTCGGTAAACTGTTTAAATTCACTGTCACTGCCTGGCTGCAGTACTTCTTCAAGATCATCCTCGTCCTCATCATCTGTGAGTAGCTCTGGTTCTTGGCCCAACAGCTTGCTAATCGTATGGCGACCCGCCTCCATCGAACTGCCCAGTCGCCTGAGCAACAGGGTTTTGAAAAAGCCCGCACCGCGAATGCGCTGCTGCAGGAGTTGAGAGAAATTTTCGGCTTCCTGGTAGGCATCGAGCAGATAGCCGCCCAGATGGATGGGATCTTCTTCGCCAAAGAGCAAGACACTGACTTTGGGTAAAAAGGGTTCGCGGGTAATGGGATTGATCGTGGCTTCAAGATAAGCGCGGGTACGCCGAATAATACAGCGCAACAAGGGATTCAAGCGGTAGCCGTAATCGGCCAGCAACTCATTGCGCAGTTTGACATTCTGAATCGCCAGCGGCAATCGCCGGAGAGCCTCGGGGCTGAATTGCCACTGGCGATCATCGGCTCTCAGCTCATCGCGAATCCGTTTGCAAGCGGGGTCTTCAGAACGCGCGGGCAAGGGATCGCGGACGTATTCCCAACCTGCTTCGAGATTATCCACAGGCACAGAGAGAGTGCCCGCGGCTATGGCCAGACAATGGCTGGCCTGGTACCAGGGGCTCGAACAGGTTTGGCCGCCCAAGACCCCATCATTCTGCTGAGAGAGCAGACGGAGCAAATCCCAGGCCTCCAGCGGATGGAGCTGAACAGGAGTTGCTGTCGCCAGCAGCAGGCTGCGGGTTTTGCCTGCTATTTTGTACAGAAAGCGCATGAGATTATTAGGGACAGGCGCTTCGTCGATTTCGTGCGCTTCTGCATCGATACGGGGCAAACTTCTGCGCCGGGCCCGATGCGCTTCATCGACGATCACGCAGGTATATTGGCGGCAGAGCAATTGCTGAAGCAGCTCCGGGTTGCCTTTGACTGCCAACCCCTGTGAAACCAGCCCAATCCGACGCGGACAACGGTTGATGCCTTTGACCCCTTCTGCAGGGTATTCCAGCCCGTTTTCATCGACCCAGGCCCGCCCATTCCAACGGGCAGAAGGCAGATTGAGCAATTCCATGATTTCGTCCTGCCATTGCTGAAGCAGGGGTTTGGGGGCCAGGATCAACACGGCCCCCCCTTGGGGGTCATCGAGGGCCATCAACATGGCTGCCATCGCCAATTGAATGGTTTTGCCCAGTCCGACCTGATCGGCCAGCACCAGACGCGCACCGCCGAGGCGATGCCTTTCGAGGGCCAGACGGGCAAAGTATTTTTGATGGGGCCAGAGCCCCTGTTCCTTGCGGTAGACGGGGGATTCCACGGCGACTGCCGCAGCGGTCTGATCCGCGTCGCCAACGCTTGGTAACTCCGCCACCGAAATCACACGACGGTGAATAATGCGCTCGACATCCTGAACAATAAAGGGGCAACAGGCCAGGTCAATGGCCCGGTGGTCTTGCCAAAGGGCGTCAAATTCTTCTTGAACCCACGCGACAGTTTCAGGATCATTGTCTTCCCAGAGCAGCTCATAATTGCGTTTCCAGGCCGACAGACTTTCGTTAACGCTGCCCAGGAAGGCTGTCGCGGGCGCATCGGCATAGCGGATCACCCCTGCCTTGCCATGAATCAAGCCAAAGGCAGCGTCAGGCATCACCCGGATTTCAATCCGTTTGTTTACCAGGGCGGCATACAAAGCCCGGTAGCGCGGCAAAGTCTCGGGCAAGGCCGCTTCGGGCCTGCCTTCACACCAACTGCGGCGCAGGGCTGCCTGAGCAGCTGTTGCCGTATCCAGATCGGCGGGGTCCAGGTCCGAATTGCAAAGAATCCGCACCGGCCCACGGATCTGGTCCAGGGCTTCACCCGCCACTTCAAACAGGCTGGAGCGAAAATAGCCAGCGATGCGATCATAGCTCACTGCCCCTGTCAGGCGCTGATGCAAGACATCTTGATCAAGCCGCTGACGGCGGCTGGAATAGCGCTGCAGCATCAGCCTTGATCGTTGCGCAGGCGACCCGCCAGAATGCGCGCGGCCTCAGAATCTTTGATCCATTCGTGCATACCTTCGGCATTGCCCAGAGCAGCCAGCCAATCCAGCAGGCTGATCAGGCGTTCGCGCTGGGCCCAATAGCCTTGGCCAAAGGTCTCGCGCAGATACTGACGGCCCACTTCGGGCTGGCGGTCGGCCAGCGTGGTTTCGCGCACGGCAAAAAGCAGATGGCGCAAGGGTGA
>JBIKWL010000196.1:0-8249 GCA_044356335.1 Candidatus Sericytochromatia bacterium | reverse complement strand
AAACAGTGATAAAACGGTGATAAAGCGCCGTTAATCCCTGAATCCTGCAAGCAGGTTAAGGCCTATTATTATCCCTCAGGCGCCCCACGTCAATATGAATCGGGTGATTATATTTTTATCTTGATTTTTTGTGCCAGAAAGCGGAACATCTGAAGATTGATTTACGTCATTTAAGGTGAATTCCCGTTTGTTTTTGCTGGAGTGCCATGCGCCTGATTTGTCTTATTTCCTTGATTATTTCCCTGGCCACTGTTTTGCCCGTTCAGGCCCAGGTCTCTTCGCGTACGGCCGAATTTCAGGTCTTAAACCTGCTCAATCAATACCGCCAACGCATGAAACTCAGCCCACTCAAGCTCGATCGCTCCGCCAGTGATGTCGCCCGCCTGCACAGCGAGGAAATGGCCGAAAGAAATTTCTTTGACCTGCGCTCACCCTCACGGGGTTCACTCGAATACCAACTCAGTTATCACCGCGTCAGTGGGCGTATCCTCAACTCACTGATTGTCTTGGATTATTCGATTCCCGAAGTTTTTTCTCAGCTCCAAAAAAATCCCCAATTGCTTGATGATTCTGTTACCCATGCCGGTGTAGGCGTGCATATGGATGATCAATCACATCCCGAAAAAGGTATCTGGCTGACCTTGGTCTACCTGGAGTACCTGGCCGAGATCAAACCCGTTCCCCGTACGGTTTCCCCCGGAGAGATTCTGCGCCTGCGCGGAGAAATCTATGCTCCCTACCAACGCGCCCGCATGCCCGTCACCCTGCCCAATGGTCAAGTCAAAACCTATCCCAATTTGCTTGGCAATCGCAGGGGGTTTTTATTTGAAATCCCCTTTAGCCAAGGCAAAGGCCGCTATACCCTAGAATTATTGGTCGATGATCCCCAACAAGGCCCCCGTGTAGCCGCTATTTTACCGATCTATGCGGGGCAGGCCTATCCCAGCGCAGAACCGTCTCCCAGCCCTTCTCAGGAACAGTTTGCCAGCACCACAGAAGCAGCCCAACGTCTGTTTTGGTTGATCAATCAAGAACGGCAGCGCCACCGTTTGCCTGTCTTACAAGAAGATCAATTGCTCGAACAGATTTCCTGGCAGCACAGCGAAGACATGGGCAAAAACAAGTATTTTGCCCATATTTCCCCCAAGGGAGAAGATCCCAACGAGCGCTTTCACAGAGCCGGAGGCAAAGGCCAAGTCGGTGAAAATATCGCCTTTGATATCTCGATCGAAGGTGCCCACCGCCGCCTGATGAACAGCCCTGGCCACCGCGCCAATATTCTCGATCCACGTTTTACCCATCTGGGTGTGGGCGTCTATTTTAATGGCAGCCACTATTACATCACCCAGCTCTTTCGGCGCAAAAATCTCCCCTTGGACAGTCATGCGGTTAGCCAAAGTTTTATGCGTTGGCTCAATCAACAGCGCACCCGCTATCGGCTGCCTGCATTGCAAAACGATGAACGGATTCACGACGCAGCTCTGCAACACAGCCAAGCAATGGCACGTGAAAACCGCTTGAGTTATCAGGTCGGGGGACTGAGTTTTAATGAACGGCTGCAACGGCTTCGGGCCCAGACGGGAGAGGTCAACACCATTTTGGTCTTGGCAGACTCGGTCGAAAATGCGCTTGAAAAACTGGCCAAACACACACCAATGATTGCGCAAAAAAAGTTCAAAAAAACGGGAATTGGCGTTTTTCAAGCAGTTAGTTCAGATTATGGAGATAACTCTCTCTGGATAACCCCCGCTGTGGGCACAAAATCTGCATATTAATCATTTTCAAAGCGTGCATTGAGTCACAATTAAATTCTTTAAAATAGATTAATATTTAAGAATATCCCGAAATACAATAAAAATACCGAACTTTCCCTGCTTAACATATAGCAAAACGGATAGCCCAAGGCCTAAAATCAAAACAGGTATGCATATGCATCATGGAGGGTTAACACATGGACGGTATCGAAGAAGTCGAAGAACCTGAGCCGCTCTCGGGTTTGTATAAGATCATCATGGGGACCTTTGGGATTGGCATGGCGGGCATGTTGATTCTCGGATTTGGTTTGGCCATTCATTGGGTCGACAAACACGATCGCAAGGTACAAACCGCTGCAAAAATTCGGCAGGTAACGCACAAGCCCTTCAAAGATCCCCTCTTGGCTGCACAAACAGTTAAATTCGAAATTCCTTACTTACATGGTGGGGATCCCCAAAGCCAGCATCTGATGGCCGAATGGTCAAAAGCCAAAACAGGCAGCGTCTCAGGTGGCTTTAAAATCCCAGCAACCTATGTCACCCCCAATACGCAGGTTCAGACAGAATTGACCTTGAGCTGCCAGACCCTCTGTCAACTCAGTTTTGAGCTACCTGCCAACCGGGTGCTTTTGCCCTGGTTCAATAACAAAAAAGTGCATTACCCTGAGCGCGAATTCAAACTGGAAAGCTTTGGGTTTCGCTTGGAAGTCGCAGAATCACGCCTGCAGGGCATTGGCGTAGAAGAAAGACCCTTGGCACCCTTTGATCTCAGTCTCAACTTAAAAAAGCATTACAAAGAAACCTATCTCGGTTCAGACGGCAAGGTAATTCGCTTTTAAAGTCAGGGAAAAAGCCTTGTAACACGCCAATTTTGGCCCTCAATCTGGTATAAGAGACGGTCGTGTAAACGACTCGGTCTCCCCTGCCAGAACTCAACGGCATTCGGCACAACCCGGTATCCACCCCAATGGGGGGGGCGTGGAATCGCTTTCTCGGCATATTCTTGCTCCAGGGCCTGCAGGGTCTGCTCCAAGACCTCGCGACTGTCTAAACATTCGCTCTGGCTCGAAGCCCAAGCACCCAATTGACTGCCCCGCGGGCGCGAAGCAAAATAGGCATCAGAATCGGCCTCCGAAATTTTTTCAATCTGCCCCTCGATGCGAACCTGCCTTTCGAGTTCGGCCCAGTAAAACAAGAGGCAAACCTGTTGATTGGCTGCGATTTCACGGCCCTTGCGACTGGCGTAATTGCTAAAAAAGACAAAACCCTGGCTGTCCAATTCCTTGAGCAAAACCGTGCGGCTGCTGGGAGCACCACTGGCTGAGACGGTACTCAGGATCATGGCATTCGGCTCGGGCAATTGGGCTGAGATCGCCTGCTCAAACCAGTATTTAAATTGCAAGAAAGGATCGGCCTGAAGCTCGGATTCGTTGAGACTGGCCTGGCGGTACTCTTTGCGCAACCCCTGAATCTCTGAAAACATTATGTTAAACCCTCTCCCCGCTCATCGAGCAGATCTTGACACGTTTCCACAGCCCCGATCAATTGTTGGTAAAAATCTTCCACCGGGGAGATATCAAAGCCCCGGTTGGAGATGCCATCAAGGGCATCAGCAATCCGGTCACATTCGTCGAGCAGGGGCTCGAGAGCGGCTTCGACTTGGGTCTGTGCAGCTTTGGAATTGATCGCCAAAATCTGGCGGTAGAGCTGTTGACTCTGGGTCTGGGCCTTCTGACAGCGGTCACGAATCGCCTGATAATCGGCAGAGGTATTTAAAACCATTTCCAGACGGCGCTTCATCACATCCAAAGGCCGCAGACGGACCCGCAATTCGGAGGTATCGATTTCCTGGTCGAGAATTTTGAGCTGGTGGTCGATATGGTCGTAGATCCGATTGAGTTCCTGGCTGCGCTCCCGCACGGGCGCCAGTGCAACATTGTCAAAACTGGGCTGAGCCACGAGGGACTCGTTCATGAGTGCTTTGGACTGCTCCATTAACAAAGATTCAAGCTCGTCATAGAGCTTATCGTAGTCCTTATCCCGACCCAAGACAGGCAATTCACTGGCAAAGGCCTTTTCTTCGGGCAGCCCTTCCGGCATCTCTGCAGCATCTTGGGCATCTTCTTTTTCAAGCTCCTGCTGTTCCAAAATCGATTCCAGCAGCAAGCGGGCCTTTTCATGGCTGGGCGCCACACGCCGGGCTTCGTTGAGGTAGCGAATTGCTTTGGGGGTTTTGCCCAAGAGCAAAAAGAGATAGGCGACGCCGACATAGGGGTCAGGATTGCGGCGGTTGTGTTGAATGGCATCCATAAACGCATCAGAGGCCTCAAGCAAAAGCGCTTTGTTTTTAAATTGCCCGGCATAGGCTTTTTCCATCAGGGACATACCGCGCAAATGGCTGAGATCCGACTCTTTGTGACGTTTAGAAGAAAGAGAGCCAATTTCTTCCCGCATGGTCATGAGTTGTTTAAAGTCCATTGCTCTCTCCTTCGCGTTTACAAGAAACAGGATAACACAAAACCCAGCTCAGTCTGACTCCGAATCCAGCCAGATATACGGTCGCGCATAAAAGCCGGGTTGGCAGTGCAGTTCGTCAATATTTTTAATCAACCTGGCTGGATTGCCAACAACCACTGCATTGTCGGGCAAATCCGTGGTGACCACAGAACCTGCTCCGATCAGGCAATTTTTGCCAATTTTCAGCCCCGGAAGCAGGGTGGTATTGGCCCCAATGCGGGTGCGAAAACCAATCAGGGTCGGTGGTTTACAGTCCTGGTAACGGGGACAAATTGGGTGTGGGTCATCGGTAAAAACCACGTGGGGGCCCAAAAAGACCTCATCTTCGAGAATCACCCGCTCCAAAAAGCAATGGCTGTGAATCCGCACCCGATGGCCGATGCGGTTGCCGTATTCCAGCACCGCATGGGTGCCCACACTGACACCATCGCCCAAAATATTGTCTTCGCGGATCATCACGCCGTGCCCAGTCTGCAAATGGCTGCCAATCGTGCTGCCTGCATAAAGCGTGGAAAAGCTGCGAATCGTGGCATGGGCACCCAGGTACAGGGCTTTTTCGCCCGGTTTCGCCCCTCGGGGTGGCTTGCCCAAGATCACAAAGGGGTCAAGCAAAGAAGTCGCTGGGTCCCAGTGAACATTTTCAAAAATCTGCAGCGCATCAGACAAGCTGAGATGCCTCCGTTGGTTAAAGTTTGGCCTCGCTGATCGGCTTTAAGATCAGCTTGGCAGCAGGGTACAAAAAAAGCAATAAAAGCAGATGGTAAAACAACAGGGGTGGGAGAATATGCAAAAAATGCCCCCAGACCCAGCTGCCTTTGCTCAGGAACCAAAACGCCCCCACCATTTCAGCCGAAAACGTGAGCCAAAGTGTGGCCAGTAAAGCCTGGGGCCAGCTTAAACTGTTTTCGGAACGGCGGGCATAGCCCCAGACGGGCCCCAGACTGACAAGGGCAATGCTCAATTGAAAAATTCCGCTATTGGCCCAGAGATCGAGCAAGGCTGCAAAACAGAGGGCCATCCACAAACTGACCCCCCGAGGCAAAATCAGGCAGAGCAAAAGCCCACCCATTAAGAGAAATTGCGGGGGCGCATTGAGAAAAGGCAAAATTTCTCCCACCTGCAGCTGCAAAAGACTTAAAAGGCCCAGCAAAAAACCGGGAAAGAGCAGATACAAACCAATCATGGCCCTGGAACCGGCTCAGACACGGTGTCAGGCACAGGTTCAGGCACCGACCCAGATGCCAAATCAGACGCTGAATCTGGCACCAAAACGACCACTTCACGCAGAATTTCGGCAAAAGCGGCCAGCTTGATCTTGACCTCGGGCACTGGATGCCCTGGCTGTTGAATCACCTCTTGAACCGTTCCCAGCAACAAATCTGGGGGAAACGTGCCGCCCAGGCCCGAGGTCAGGATTTTTTCTCCTGCGACCACACGGGTATAATTTTCGAGGTATTTGAGCAGAGAGACCTCACCTGGGCCCCCACCACTCAAAATAGCGGGTTTGCGCATGCGCTCGGTCAGACACGAAACCGCACTTTCGGGATCGGTCAACAATTGTACCATCGCTGTATTTGCCGACAACTCCACCACCTTGCCAACCACCCCGTGGCGGTTCATCACCACGCGATTGAGGGCCAAGCCATCTTCAAAGCCTTTGTCAATTTGCAAGCGACTGAACCACTGACTGGGAGAGCGGGCAATCACCAGGGCACCCACTTTTTCGTAGCCTTTGGGAGGAGCCAGCTTGAGTAAATCACGCAGGCGCTGGTTTTCGTCTGCGACAATTTCCATCGCTTTGAGGCTGCGGCGCAATTGCGAGAGTTCTTCGTAAATGGCTTTTTGCTTAAGCGCCTGCTGGCGATAGAGTTCCCATTCCTGTTTCATGGCAGGCAAACCCGAGAGCAGGTACTGCATTTGGTTTAAAAACGGACGGCTGAAGTCCTGCATCAAAGGGGCCCAGGCGCTGCGTAAAAAAATCAAGGCCAGCACCCCCACACTCAGTCCGCCGACCACAATCCAACTTGCGCGCGAGCGGCGGGGGCGGCTGATCATGAATATTTAATGCCCAGCAGACGCGTCCAATTCGAGGGACGGGAGCGGGAGGTCTCTTCAAGAATTTTTCCGGCCCCCAAAGCGACACACATCAGCGGGTTCTCGGCAATATGCACGGGCACTTGGGTGGTTTGGCGCAACATTTCATCCAGACCTGCGAGCATGGCTCCGCCACCGGCCAAGACAATCCCCCGGTCGATAATATCCGAGGCCATCTCTGGCGGGGACTTTTCCAGGGTGCGGCGCACACATTCCCAAATTGCTTTGAGCGGCTCTTGCAGGGCTTCACGCACCTCGCTGGAGGTAATTTGAATCGCACTGGGCAAGCCGGTGTTGAGATGAATGCCTTTGATCACCATGGCCTTTTCTTCGGGGCCGCGCCAGGCTGAGCCGATCTGGATCTTGATCTGCTCGGCGGTGCGCTCGCCAATCATCAGGCTGTGGACCTTGCGCATATAGACGGCGATGGCATCGTTCATTTCGTCACCGGCCACGCCAAGTGACTCACTGACGACAATCCGGCCCAGGGAGATGACCGCAACTTCGGTGGTGCCCCCGCCAATATCCACAATCATGCTGCCTGTGGGGTCGAGCACGGGCAGACCTGCACCCACCGCAGCGGCCAGGGGCTCTTTGGCCAGGATTACATCGGGTTTAAAGCCGGTGGTGGCTTTTTCGGCCGCTTCGAGCACAATCCGCTCTTCGACCTGGGTCATGCCGGAGGGCACGCCAATCACCATGCGGGTGCGCATCACCAATTGGTGGCGCGGCTGGGCTTTGGTGAGAAAATACGAAATCATCATATGGGCGGCGTCGAGATCGGCGATCACGCCTTTTTTGAGCGGACGAATGGCTTGAATGCTTTCGGGGGTACGCCCCAGCATCGCTTTGGCCTCTTCGCCCACACTCATGGGTTTGCGGGTCTGTTGATCTATCGCCACAACCGAGGGCTCGTTGAGCACAATGCCCTTGCCTTTGAGATAGACAAGGGTATTGGCAGTGCCCAAATCCATGGCGATATTTAAATAGACGGGATTCAATAAATTGGTTAAGAAAGACATGGCTGCCTCCAGAGGCGGCTGTGGGTTTCACGCAGGCTGGTAAAGCCGTTGTGCCCCAGAATAATATGGTCAAGCAGTTCGATCTGCAGCAATTCGCCTGCTTCGATCAGGCGTTGGGTGAGCTGCAAATCTTCGGGACTGGGCGATGTTTCTCCGCTGGGATGATTGTGAGCCACTATCATGGCATGCGCATGGTGCATAATCGCGGTTTTAAACATTTCACGGGGGTGGGCCAAAGTGCCATTGAGAATCCCCGATGTGACCGTTTTTTGGGCGATCAGACGGTGGCGGGTATCGAGACAGAGGGCCACCAGATGCTCTTCGCGGGCATCGCGCAGGCGTGGCAGCAACAAGGCTGCGACCGCCTCGGGCCGATTGAGCTGGGGCCGATCGGGCATTTCACTCAAGCTGACCCGTTTGCCCATTTCAAAAGCGGCCATCAGGCGCGCCGCTTTGGCCAGCCCCAAGCCATTGAGCTTGCAGAGTTGGGGCAATTCAAGTGCAGCCAGGCCCCGCAGGTTGGGGGGATTGGCCTGTAAAAGCAATTGCTGGGCCAAGTCCAGGGCCGTTTGCCCCTGGGTACCAGTGCTCAATAAAAGCGCCAATAGATCCACATCACCCAAACTCCGGGGGCCTTCTTTTTGCAGGCGCTCGCGGGGTTTAAGCTCGTTGGGATAGGCTTTTAAAGGAAGATGCGCGGTACTCATAGCTTGTGCATTGTAGCAGATCCTGGGGGCAGGGGGACGGGGAAAGGGCTTTGCAGGCAGGCCTCACCTGCCCCAGATTTTGCAGATCTGCTTAAAGACAAAAGCAGAGCCTTCACAAAAATCTTTTGACCTTTATCAAATCTTTACAAACATGT
>JBIKWL010000073.1:0-28216 GCA_044356335.1 Candidatus Sericytochromatia bacterium | reverse complement strand
ATCAAAAGACTCGCCAATATAATTCCAGCCGGGCAAAGGACTGAACAAGCGGCCATTGCCATAGTCCAACTCAAAGCGACCCACTTGCAGACTGAGATCCTGTCCAAATAGATGGTGCCCCTGAACAAAGCCCTGGTAAAGGTCAATATTTTTGAAGTTCGCAATGGCCGCGCCAATATCACCAAAGGTGCGGGCATCCTGCAATTGCACAAAGAACTCCAAATCTTTCTGAAAAAAGGTTTTGCTCACCGCCAGTCGGGTGCGCATCACAGTCCAAAAAAGTGGCGCGGTGTTGTTGTCAAAATCGCGTCCATCCATTTCAGAGCGAATGAGGACCTGACCTGCAAAATGCCAATCTTCGGGTGACACTGCGGGAGACTCGGGAAGGGAGGCTAAGGGTGGGGGGCTCTCGGCAGAAACTGGGTCGGCAAGGGCTGCAGAGTTCCCCCAAAGGGCAAAGAGACAAGCCAAAACAAGGTATTTTTGAACATGGGACGACATAGAAATTAACCTCTTAATCAGGTGAACATCACATTTTTGAGATCTAGAAAAAATGATTACAATACACTAATGAATCAGTGATAAATCATAAAAGGCAAAACCCCAACAGCGATCACGGGCAAAATCAAGGCGGCCAATTTTAAGCGTTCAAAACGAGAAAAATCAGGGTATTCATCGAAATACTGCTTTGACTCGCCAAAGATGATTTTGAAAATAAACTTGAAGATCGAATAGATATTCAAGGTATTGACGATTAGAAACAAAACCACCATCAACATTGATTTTTCAGATATATCTTCCAAAATAACGTCAAAGATCACAAAGGTTGCAAATCCCGGCGTAAATGTCAGCATCAACAAGATCGCAATGGCAATCATATTGATGTATTTGTAGCGATTGCCGATGCCCAGATAGGAGCGAATATCGTTGAGGTCCAAGCGTCGAGAGAGATATTTGATAAAATAGCTGAGCACAAACAGGGAGATCAAATTAGAGACAAAATAGAGCACGGCATCCACATGGGCCAAATCCCCGAAAAACAACAATGCACTGGCTGAAATCAGAAAATAGCTGATTTTAATTTTGATCAAATAGAGCGAAATGGTCGCGTGTTTCAGGCTAACCAAAGCAAAGACCAAGGAAAAAACCAAAAGGGTCCCTGACAAGTAGAGGTGGTTGAGTACACCGATACGCTCAAGCCCAACCAAACCAATCACCAGCAAAATACCCAAGACCAAGACCAGCGGTTGTGAGTGAAAGACCTTAAAGCGCTTAAAATACGCTGTGATTGTTTCCATGTGTTGGTTTAATGCTGTTTGGATCCGCTTAAATGGCCCCAAACAGGTTTGCCAAACAAGCGTCAGACCAAAATTATGGTAGACCGCTTTATAAGCCCAAACCCTGAAAGACAGAGGCAAAAGAGTCTCAAAATGCAGACCGCCCAGTTTAAGCTTTTGGTAATTAAGTTTTTCGAGATGGTGGAAATGGTGAATATTAGAGGGGGTACGAATAAATTGATACGTCTTTAAGAGTGCATTGGAAAGGGTATGAACGACCACCAAGAGATAAAGACCGAGGCCAAATTCAATGTATATCAGCCCGACCTGCACCACAGTAGCATAAGCCAAAGTGGATTTGGCGTCTGTTTGAATCCGGCTTTTTAGACTGGCGTAAATAGCCGTAACAACACCCAACCCCACAATCAAACCATTTAAATCGGGAAACTGAACAAAGACATGGCGGAATTTGAGTAATAAAATAACGCCCGCATGGATCGACAAAGCCCCATAAAAAATCGCACTGGATGTGGTAGGGCCTTCCATGGCCCGGGGGACCCATTTGGAAAAAGGAAATACCGCAGATTTTCCCATTGAGGCAATGACCAAAGAAATCAGAAAAAGCAGAGAAACAGGATGCAAATGGCGTTCCAGCACAAAAATATGTTGCTCGTGGTGAAATATCAAAAGCGCCAAAATTAAAAAGAGATCACAAAACTTATATATGCCCAAAACCAAGAGTGAGTTAGAAACGGTCTTGCTGCTACTCTGGTAAAAAGAAATCAAAAAGACAGATGCCAAACCCAATAATTCCCATGAAATCAAGACAAAATAGAAATTTGAACTCATAATCAGCGTAAATAAAGCCAATTGCATCAGATAAAAATTGATGAAAAACTTATAATAACCGTCTTCAAAGGCCAGATAATTGAGGGAAAAGCGGCCCATCACCCCACTGAGAAAGGTGCTTAAAAGCAAGAGCAGACTTGTGTATAAATCCAGATGAATATTGAGATTATAGACCACTTTTGCGTGTTTAAACCAGGAAAAAAGCAAGAGATCAAATTCTTTGTGAATCAGAACCAGTCCCAAAATACCAAGGGCCAAGAGGAACAGTGCCAATTGACAAAAAATGGCGCTGATACTCAGGCTCTTTGAATAATTGACACTGCTTCTGATGCGCGTAAATAAAGAGAAGACAAACATCAACAGCGGAATGAGAATGACTGCCGAAACCATCCACTCGATGAAATTAGACATACTTACGCCCCAAAATCGCAACGGGAATTAAATTCTTTGAATCCACTTCGATTTCTTGAGAAACCGGGTAAGCTTTGATTGGGGAAAAGAGCCCCGATAGAGGCACAAAGTCATTGCCTTGGTGGGAGAAAAAAACTTTCTTTTCGTATTCGTAGACCACCAAGCGCACCCATTTATTTTCAACCAATTGACGCAACTGTTTATTTTTCATCAAAATCTCACGCACGATCTCAGGCTTGCTCTCTATCACAATCAAAATACGCATGGGGTCGTGAATTTCGACCATTTGTTTTGAAAGCCCCAACCTTAAGTCACTTGCAAAGCCACTCATAACCGCATAATTATTCGTAATATTGTGATTGAGTTTGGAGCCACAGCCATAGACTTCTGTATCTACAGCACTGAAATAATATTCCAGATTGATCCCTGCGCAGACGGGGATCGCAGCCCCCATAATTTTGGCTAAAATTTGGCCATCATCCTGCATGGGATTATACGAACAGAGAAAGGCCCGCCGGTCCATAAAGACATGTTCTGTCAAATTTCTGCGGCCAATCACGCAGAGTGCATTGGTGGCATGATTGTACTCCGGACGGGCCTCGGTTAAGTCGTTGGAGCGGGTTTGAACTTTTTCAAAGGTTTTTTCCAGGCTTAAATGTTCGGGAATATTGTAAAATTTCCGGGCCCGCTCAGCGGCATTGAGTTGCAGGGCCGTATTGATGACACGCTGATGACTGAGATGTTTGGATTTTTGCTCAGGGGTTAAACTGGAATCGAACCAACTGACATGGTCTTTGCAGGTATCATGGAATCCACCTACAAAGACCGTGGTTTCTGGAAGACAGAGATTGTACTTACTGTTTAAAATCTTGCGAACCTCAGGATGATTGGCAATTGTGGCAAAGATACGGCCATTGGCCCGGCCTTTGCCGCCGCCACAAGCGCCACAATTATAGGCATATTCATGGGGATTGTTAATACTGGAAGAACCATGCCCGACGACATAGATCAGATCACTGAATGGGCCTTTGAGATCGATGGTTCTCAGCAATTGATAGACTTTGTCTGCCCCTTGCTGATAAGAAAGTCCCTCGGGATTGCCCTGGGCATGAAAGATCACATCTACCAGTTGTTTTTGATGTAAAAACAGTTGTTTTGTTTTTCGTCTGAATGCCAAATCCAAATGGGGAAAAAAGACCTTTAGAAAAAAGGGAATTGAACTCAAATAACCTGTCATTAAGGTCAGAAAATAGGAAAAAACTGAGAACCTTGAATGATGTGAATACGTGCGAAAAATTTGAGCATAGATGCGACTCACGTTTTTTTTCTGAGCTGTATTTGAATCATCGATCTGTTCTTTTAGTTCTACCTGTTGAACCTTAAAGGTTTCTGAAATAACCCCTGGACATAATTTGCGATAACGGACTTCATTAAAGCCTTGATAATGCATATTCATTTCAAAATGTCCGGCAATCCCAAAAGTTCGGCATTCAGGCTCGGTTTGCTCCAAATAGCGCCGGAGTGACTCTTCCCGATCATCAATACAGGTGATATAAGCAAAGACCGGTTTTTTGTTTGGATTTTCCTGCCTGGGTTCATGTTGGGTCTGTTCCAAAGCATGCAGACAGCGATAAGCGTAGGTCTGCTCCAGGGCATTTTGGTAGATCACCTGGCGCTGAAAACGCATCAGATGCCTGAGTGCCAAAATGAACTTGACTTTTTCGGCATGTTCCCATTGGCCAGAAAAGTTTATTTGATTGAGATTGAGCGCGTGAAGAACCAGAAAAAGCAATTCTGTTTCAAATTGTTTTTTTTCTCGTTTTTTTTCTTGTTGATAATAACTTACCAAATCATCAGCTTGAATCTGGCCCAACTGGTTTCGACAGACCACATATTCCAGCACCAATTTAACCAGTAAAAACTCTTTTAAATCGAAAGACGTTTGATCCAACGCCTCTTCAGGATGGTGCATCAATTGATTAAACAGACCAGCCCAGCCCCTCAGACGCAATCCCATCGCCAGCAAATAGGTATGGATCTGTTCAGGTGGAAGCTTTAATTGCTCACAATAATAATAAATAAGTTGATCAACACTCAGACACAGGGGTTCTACCCGTTTTATTTCAAGGTGAAGTTCACGGGCCAAGCTATTTTCCAAGATATATTTGGATTTGTAATTTTCCTTAAAACACCCCCACAACCCCTGTGCCCTGTATTCATTGCGCCAATAGGCACTGCCTGGGTCAACATAAGAACTTAAGAATTTGGCCAGAATCGGATTAATCGTTTCATCAATATCTTGGCCCTGGCTTTGCAATATCAATTGTTGATAAGTGGGAAAATAAAAGGGATTTTCAGAGCCTTTGTAAGCTTGTTCAGATTGAATCAGGCTTTGAATATCGGCAACCAAAACCTGGTTTTCTATTTGTTTGAGCTGTTTTTCAATCAGACCTTGGTTGCTCAAATGAGGTGGTTCTAACAGCAGTTTTAGAAACCAATGCAGGTATTGCAAAGGCAATTGTTCGGCCTCAAACAGAGCATGAAGATGTTCAAGCAGTGCCTCTTGGGAGATTTTTCCCGCTTGGATATATTCCAAATAGCGATTGGGCTCTAAGAAAGAATAGCCTTTATATACTTTTTGGGCAATTTGACAGGCCTCTGAAAAAGAATAATTTTCAAAAGCCTGTAAAGGATTGTGATGAACAAAATGTTGCAAAGTTCCCTGATGAGGCAAATACACACTGACCCAATCAATCACTGCATCCAAATCAGAAAAAGCGACTGCACTCATAAATCCACCTCAATGTGCTCTCACTGGTATTTTGATCTCATTGTTCATTCAAGTTGTTTTCGCATTCTCGCAGTAGAACCTAAATTTGACTTTTAACAGGACTGACAAGCGCTTTAAAAACATCAACCTTAAAGAGATATTTATGGGTTAATGACACGATTAACCTACCACCTTTTGTTTTTTACGCGTCGCCAATGGGTGATCTGACACAGAGGTGTGTTCTTCCAGTCCAAGGATCTCACATTGGCCCCCGAGTCGGCGATAATCTTTGGCAAATTGTTGCAAATAGACCATCACGGTGTGATCCACCAAGGGAGATTCATGAAATTCGATCCGAACGGTTTGTTCAGGCGGAAGCGATTCCAATTTGTGTTTGAGGGTGATCAGATTACAAAAAACCGAAGCCCCTTGGATCTGAAAAACCCAATGACCGGGAGCACTCTCTTCAATCCGGCATTTGAGCTTAAACAGGTCTTTTAATGGTGAACCTTGAAGGGTCACCACAATCATATTGACCACCACCCCACAGGCCACCCCAATTAATAAATCGGTGGCCAATACCGAAAACAAAGTGACCACAAAGATCAACAATTGCTCTTTGCCCAGATGATAGGTATGCACAAATTCTTTGGGCGAAGCCAGACGATAGCCCGTATAGACCAGCAAGGCGGCCAAAGCCGTGAGCGGAATTTGTTGGATTAAACCGGGCAATAAGAGAATAGAGAGCAAAATAAACAGACCGTGGAAAAAATTGGCCCAGCGGGTACGCGCCCCATTGCTGACATTGGCAGAGCTTCTGACAATTTCAGAAATCATCGGTAGCCCACCCAGCATCCCGGAGATGGCGGTGCCAATCCCGACCGCAAAAATATCCCGATTGAGGTTGGCTTTGCGGCCATAGACATCGAGTTTATCCACCGCCAGGGCACTCAACAGGCTTTCCAAACTGCCGATCAAGGCCAAGCTCAAAACGACCCCCCAAAAAGCAGGAGAGGCAATTTTACCAAAATCTGGGAAAACTATGCCTTGGGCCAAATTGGCGGGTAAATTAAGCAAAAATTTGGGACCGACCAAATGGGGGTGCCCCAAAAGCGTAGAGGTATGCTCTTTTTCTAAACCCATCACATGTCCCAAGACAATGCCCAAGACCACGACAATCAAAGGAGCGGGAATTTTTTTGAGGGTTTTCCAGGGCAGAAAAGCCCAGAGAATGGTTACACCGAGGCAGATCAAACCAATCACAGCAATATCTGGGTTGGCGTGCATGATACTGTGGGGGATTTCGGACATCACTTCGAGGGTTTCATGTCCGTGAGGTTTAACACCAAAAACGGTGTGAATTTGTTTGGAGAGAATAATCACACCAATGGCGGCCAACATGCCATGGACCGCGGCAACAGGAAAATAGGAGCTGAGCTTGCCGGCTTTAAACAAGCCAAAAGCCGCCTCTATCAATCCAGCAATCACAATCGCGGCCAGGGTGTAGCGATAGCCTGCGGCCAAATCACCATTGCCCAAATGCTGTACTCCCCCTAAAACGATCACAATCAGACCAGCTGCTGGCCCTGTGATCGTGACAAAAGAACCACTGATCAAAGAGACAACCAGACCGCCGACAATTGCCGCAATCAGCCCTGCCATCGGAGGCATGCCCGAAGCCAAAGCAATCCCCAATGACAAAGGCAAAGCAATCAGAGCGATTTGAAAACCAGAACTCAGATCAATGCGCCAATTTTCTTTTAAACCTGCCAGGCCGTCCTGAGGCAATGCCCGATTTTCGGTTTCTAGCATAAGAGATATTCGAAGTCCTTTTTCAATTGATTCACCTTTGAGTATTTCACGTAGCCGACCTGTGCATCTGAGCTGGCACTGAAAGTTTGCTGAGAGTTGTCTGAGAGACGATATTGATCGTGCTGGAGTAAGGTATGCTGAAATGAGTAAATATGCAGAGCAGGAGCAGACCATGTCTGAACAGCCTTTGGCACATATTCTGTTGATCGAAGACGATCAGGAAATTATGGCCTTTATGCAAATGGAATTGGAATACGAAGGGTACCGCGTCGAATTGGCCCATGATGGCCTTCAGGGCCTAAAAGCAGCACGCCAAAATCCTGCGCCCGATTTGATCATTCTCGATCGCATGTTACCTGGTATGGATGGCATCTCATTTTGTAAACGGTTGCGCCAAAGCAGCGATGTTCCAATCTTAATGCTCACAGCCAAAGGCGAGGTAAATGAGCGGGTCGAAGGGCTGGATGCTGGAGCCAACGATTATCTGGTCAAACCCTTTGACTTAAATGAACTTCTGGCGCGGGTGCGGGTACAAATTCGGCTGCGTCAACCCAGTGAACGCAGTCTGTTTGAATTTGACGATTTGAGCATGGATCTCTCCTCTCACGCCGTCAAACGGGCGGGGCAAGAAATTCCGCTCTCGCCCAAAGAATTTGAATTACTGCACTTTTTTTTGATGCATCCGAGACATGTTCTGACCCGACACCGTATTTTGGAAGCCGTTTGGGGCTGGGACTTTGAAGGTGAAGACAATGTGCTTGAAGTGTATATTCGCTATTTACGTAAAAAATTGGAAATAGACCAATTGCCACGCCTGATCCACACGGTGCGCGGGATTGGTTACGTTTTAAAAGAAGAGCCCAACTCACACCCCGAATTATGAAGATTCGCACAAAGCTCACCCTCTGGTTTACGGCTCTGGTAGCCATCATTGTTGGCATTGGGGCTTTGTGGGGCTGGCTCGGACTGAGGACCTCTGTTTATTACCAAGGCGAACAAGAGGTCCATGACAAACAAAAAGAAGTGCAATTATTCATCTCCACTGTCTCCGAAGAATTTAAAGATCAACATTTGAACTTTGATTTGCGTGAAAATGCCCGCAACCTTGATCAAATTTTCGCAAACGATCAAACTGCCCGTTATGACAATATTTTTATTCAATTGAGCGACACCCAAGGCCACCTGATCTCACGCTCGAGCAATCTGGGCAATTTAACCTTGCCGATTCACCCCCCAAAACACCTATCAGACTTTCACTTCATGCATCTACAGCCTGAAAAAGGCTTGGATATTGCCATTCTCTATAGTTCATCACCCATTGAGGTAGAGGGAAAAACGGTAGGTTACCTTCAATTGGGGTTGTCGATGAATAAAAGTGAGCTCTTTTTGCAACAAATGCTGCTCTTTGACGGACTCGGGCTGCTCTTTTCAATCGCCTTGTCATTGGTTCTGGGGCAGTGGTTGGCCCAAAGAGCTCTGTCTCCGATGTTGCAAATGACTGAACAAGTCAGGGAAATGGCGGGACAAGATCTGTTTAAGCCATTGAATACGGCGGGCCTGAGCCGGGATGAAATCGGCATTTTGGCCGAGACCTTTAATGGTCTGATGCAGCGGATTGAAAAAGTCTTTATTGCCCAACAGCGTTTTCTCTCTGATGCCTCTCACGAATTTAAAACACCCCTGACAGCGATTCGGGGCCATGCCCAGCTGCTGGAAAAACGGGGCCCAAGCCACCCTGAAATTTTAAGCAAAAGCGCCCTGACCATTGTTCGTGAGTGTACCCGGCTCTCACGCCTGACGGAAGATCTTCTACTTTTAGCTCGGCTTGAAGGCCATGCCGAAAAAATGGTGTCTGTAAATATGGGGCAATTGCTGGAAGAAATTTTCGAAGACTTAAGTCCCTTACATCCCCAACTCAAACTTAAAATCAGCCCAGAAAAGTTGAAAATTCAAGGCAATCCCGACTCACTCTACAGGGTCTTGCTCAATTTATTGGACAATGCCTTTAAAGCAGATGCACAGGCAGAAGTCATCTTAAGCTGTCTGCGACAGGAACAGGAAGTCATTGTCCAGGTCAAAGATGGGGGACCCGGCATACCCGCATTGCATTTGCCCCATCTATTTGAACGTTTTTACCGAATTGACTCCGATCGCAATCGCAACTCGGGAGGCAGTGGCATAGGTCTGGCCCTGGTCGCGGAGGTGGTTAAATTTCATCAGGGAAACATTCGGGTTCAGAGTAAAGAAGGTCAGGGAACCACATTTTCCCTGCATTTTCCCCTGATTTGAGCTTCTCTTGAGACTTACTCAATAATTAATCCTGAATTAACTTAAACATAAGAAACTTTCATTCATTAATACAGGATAACCTGATCATCTCAATTGCGTAGAGGAATCTTTAAAATGAAATCTTTGAAAAAATCTGTGCTCGCTCTGCTCTCTCTGACCATGGTTGGTTGCGGTTCTGCCCCTTTGGCTGGCCAAATGCCTCAAATGGGCATGAGAGCCCCCATCAACAGCATGGCTGCTCCCCAAATGCGCGCTCAAGCCGCCACTACCAACCTGCCCTTTTTCGCCATGTTTAATGTCGCTTACAAAGGCCTTCTGGCCGAAAACGAAGCCCTTGGCCGTGCCAATCCCCAAAACGTCGATAAATATTTTATCACTTTGATTGATTCTGCCCGCCAAACCCTGGACGGCGCCTTTTATGATATCGATGACGCTGAAGCAGTCAATGCTTTCATCCGGGCCAAGAAACGCGGTGTTCGCGTGCGTTTGGTCACCGAGCACGACAGCCTGATGGACAAACACAATCCCGGTTCTCCGCGCAAATCAATTGCCGCTTTAAGAGCTGCTGGGATTGAACTCCGCGATGACGGCCCCAGCAATGCAGGCCTGATGCACCACAAATTTATGGTCGTGGACAATGCCAGCGTTTGGACCGGCTCTTTGAATCTGACTACTTCCTCCATGTTTCACCACAACAACAACAGCGTGATGATTCGCTCCCCTCAATTGGCAGCCAATTACAATGCCGAGTTCCAACGTCTGTTTGAACAGGGCATGTTTGGCCCCAACGCTCACCAGATCCCCAATCCCGAAGTCAATGTCAGTGGCATCTCGATTCGCACCTTTTTCTCTCCCGGTGGCAACGCCATGCCGACCGTCCATGAAGAACTGCGCCGTGCCACCAAGAGCATCCGTTTTATGGCTTTTTCGATGACCGACAAACAAATTTTGCAAATCATGCTTGAGAAAAAAGCGGCAGGTGTCAAAGTTGAAGGCGTCTTCGACAATTGCCTGATTCCCCAGTACTCGATCTATTGGGAATTGAAAAAAGCCGGCATTTTGGCCCTGGGTGATGGCAACCAAGCCCTGATGCACCACAAAGTGATGATCATTGATGACAATATTGTGGTGACTGGCTCGTATAATTTCTCCAAGAGCGCCCAGGAGAAAAACCAAGAAAATATGTTGATTGTGAAATCTCCCCTGATTGCCAAACAGTATGTGGATGAGTATTACAAAGTCCGCACTGCCGCTTTTGACAATAAAAATCTGCCCGCTTATGACCACCCCGCTTGCAATAAGCGCAGTTCAGCGCCTGCAACCAACCCAGCTGCAGCGCCCAAGCTGAGTGCCATGTCAGCGATTATGAATCCCCCCATCTGGATTGAAGCTGAATAAACGCCTTCAACCCATAGAGGCGGTGTAAAGAGACTTCTTTACACCGCCTTTGTCATTGCTCCCGATCCAGAATCGGTTACAATACCTTCTATGTCTGAAGAACGCACCTTAATTGAACACGATAATATTGTCCGTTTAAAACACGGCAGCAAAACCATCACCCTGATTGGCACGGCACATATCTCCAAAGAGAGCGCCGCGCTTGTCAGACAGGTGATTGAAGACGAGCACCCAGACACCGTCTGCGTTGAACTCTGCAATTCACGCCTGCAATCCCTGAAAGACCAGGAAGCCTGGAAAAACATGGATATTATCAAGGTCATTCGTGAAAAAAAAACCTTTGTGCTCTTTCTCAATTTTCTCTTGACCTCCATTCAGCGCCGCATGGCCCGGAATATGGATGTCAAACCGGGCTTGGAAATGATCACAGCTTTAGAAGTGGCCGAAAAACAAGCGGCCCAAACTGAGGTGATCGACCGCGAAGTACGCACGACGTTGACCCGCGTCTGGCGGCTAATGGGCTTTTGGACCCGCATGAAAATTTTCAGCCAAATCTTGGCCTCGCTTTTTGAAGAAGAGGAAGAAATTTCTGCCGAGCAAATCGAAGCCTTGAAACAAAAAGGCGCATTGGAATTGCTCTTGGACGAAATGGGGCAGATTTTGCCAGGCGTGAAAAAACACCTGATCGACGAACGCGACCTGTATATGGTCGAAAAAATCCGCCAGGCCCCCGGTGAAAAACTGGTAGCGGTGGTCGGAGCGGGGCATGTACCAGGTATGTTGGCCCATTGGGAAGACAGCACTATTTCACTCGAAGAACTGGATCAGGTTCCTCCCCCGAGCCTGTTTTCGCAGGTGATGCAATGGCTGATTCCTGCGCTGGTCGTGGTCTTGCTTGTGGCTGGTTTTTTTGTTGGTGGCAAGCAGGGAACCACTTGGGAAAAGGGCCTCAAAGGCCTGGCAGGCTGGACCGTCGTAACAGGCGGATTGGCCGGTCTGGGCGCACTTTTGGCACGGGCCCACCCACTCACAATTCTGGCCTCGGTGCTCTCTGCCCCGATTACCACTTTGCACCCCCTGATTGGTGTAGGCTATGTCGCAGGCCTGGTTGAAGCCTGGCTGCGCAAACCCCGGGTGAAAGACTTCGAGGCTCTACACGAAGATATTCAGAGCATGAAAGGCTGGTGGCGGAACCAAGTTACCCGAATTCTATTGGTCGTTTTGCTCTCCAGTCTTGGGGCGAGCCTTGGGACCTTTATTGGCTATGGCTGGCTGATCGAGAATCTGTTTAAAGGCTAATTGGAAAGCAGCTGTACGGTTTCAAAACCTGAGGTTCCGGTAAATGCGGCGGGACTTCTGAGGCTCAGAAGACTGCTGTTCTTCTTTAAACTGGCCGAAACCAAATACCAATCTTGATTCACCTTTTTGAACCTGAATATGCCGGTGCCTTCATACAAAGCATTCATACTCCGATTTTCCACAAGTGGAGCATTGACCAAACGTGTGAAAATAGCTTGGATTTCAGTCGAATAATGTTTAATCTCTAAATTTTTGTATTCCATCGAATTATAAAATAGAAAATAAGAAGACCCAAAATACAAAGTATTAAGATAAAAAGGAGTACGAAACTGAATTAATTTGAGTATGTCATCATTATTCTTTTGATTGATCGCCAAAAATAACTCATCAATTTTTTTTCGAATCAAGGCATCATTTTCAGCATTAAAGGCAACGCCAGTAGGGTTGGATGACTGATCAGGCTGCGTGATCGCTGTACCATCTGCTTCATTTTCACAGGCTTGGCTGCTGGTTTTATCTGGAAAAGCCACACTGATCGTTTGCTCTTCTTTGGGTGGCGTCCATTTGCCAGAGCCTTTAAAGACGGTGATATGGGTACAACTTGCTTTGAGGCGAGTGATAGTGAGTGATGCCTCATAGCCAACACCAGAAGAAAGCTCCGGCTCTTGAATCGGATAACCTGATGCCAATTCATTCAAACTGATAGAACGCAAAATTTTGATTTTATTATCTGAAGTCGTAAAGGTGATCTGGACATCTGAGATTTTCCCATTGCTATCTGTTTCAGGCAAATTTTGCTGGATGCGCAAAGGAGGAATGGCCGAAACGGCAGAAGCCATTGGAGTAGGACTGACTGTAACCTGTGGATCTTTAATTGGATTTGAACTGACCAAGGGACGGGGCCGTTCTGTACTGGGAGAAGGATTGGGGCTGGGTATAAAAAAACGCTCATTTGAAACGGGTGTGGCGCAGGCCGTTAAAGAAAAAACCAAAGCCAAAATTCGAGTCGAACGGTTAAACACGTCAATCACCTCTAGCAGCTATTTCGATCAAACAGTAGTTTTTTACATTTTACTAAATGTCGTGTAAAAAACAAGAGCTGCAAAAAAGAAAAATCAATCAATTAGTCTTGCAGGGTCTTTAAAATTTCAGGGGCCACGCCTGCATCAGTCAAGACTTTTTTCATTTCGAAGGCCCGATTGCTTTTGGCCTCTTCGCCCAAAGACAGACCGAGGGTGACCAATCCCAGCAAGGCCGAAGACTCTGGGGAGCGATTGACCAAACTGCCCATTTTTTGGTAAAGCGGGTAGAGCTGCTTTGATTCGTGTAATTTTTGGGTTAAAGCTTGGAGCGAGCCATCTTTTTTGCTGTCTTTTAAAAGGCGCAAGACATCTTCTTTTTGAGCCAAAGTCAGACTGGGTTTTGTACTTTTGGCAAGCAAATCGTTGATTTTTTGCAAACGTGCAGCCAATGCTGGGCTTTCGGAATCAACCAAAGGCAATTGGCTGAGACCCTTTCCTTCCGGCATTTTCTGGGTATTTAAGTGGTCTTGGGGGGGGGCTGTTTTTTCAGGTTTGGCAGCAGGGAGTTTCTCGGTGGGGTTCTTTTTAGCCACAACAAGCTGTGTGTGTTTTTCAAGGGGCTGTGCAGCCCCAGAGCCAGAGACCTGAAAATTCATGAAAAGACTCCTGTGCCGTTTGGATATTTTTATTATAGCCCTGTCTGGTTAAATATGACGTCTCAAGCACAGAATTCAGCGATTTATTCACAAACCTGGTGTAGTGGCTGAGCTGCTCCCCTCAGAAACAGAAAACATCAGGCGATAATAATTGCTGCCTCCCCAAATGGGCAACGAAACGACAGGCACATTATTCCATTTTTGCATAAAGCTTTCAGCATCAATCTCAACATACGGGCCCGAACGGGATTCATGCAAAATCAACATATTGCGGCGGGCATTGTAGCCCACGACCAGCACATAATGCTCGCGGTCGAGAGAACCAAAATCAAGCAGCGCCATAACGGGGCGGCCCTGATGTAATTCCAATAAAAGGTTCTCTAAACTGCCGTCGCGAAATGCATTCACCGTTAATCCTTTGCTCTTGAGGTAGGTTTGAACAACCTCATAACTGGTGCCTAAATTCAGGGGGTTGTTTTCGTTGACCACCGTCTGGTAATCAATCTCTTGCCCCCAATATTGGAGCAACATTGTCATCACGGCCTGACCACAGGTATTGTCTTGGCCTTGGGTTACAAAAGGTACAGGCGATAGATAAACCGCGCCATTGTTGCCCGTCACCAAAGATTTGCCATTGCCAAATTGAGTGGCCCGGTTTTGCAGGCGAAAACTGCTGAAACGATTGAGACCCGTATTTAAACTGCTGTCCTGGGTGGGAACGACTGGGGGGGAGCAGGCCGAGAGCAGCAACAAGGGTAAAAAGCCTGAGACAAGACTTCTGTAGAGATATTTGAACAATGGTTGAAACGGATTGTGAAACATACGATTAGCATACCTTCTTGTTTAAGCTCAGGGGACAAGAGATTTGAACTCCTGCCCCCTGAGTCAATCGAGATCTTCAGCTCAGCCCTAAATCGTGCCCGAGGCATCCACCGCCACAGGTGTTGTACTCATTTCCAGACCGGGTCTGGGCATCATGCCAGGGCCAAAACCAGCCCCTTTGCCGCCAGCATGCTCACCGCGTCCGCCAGGACCACCGTGGCCGCCAGGACCACCAGGCCCCCTTTGTGCGCCGTGGCCCAGAGCCAACCCCGAATCAACAAAGCTTTGGCGTTGCTCTGCCGTCAAAATAGCGTGTAATTGGGCCAATTGGGCCAGACCATGGTTGGCTTTTTCGGGACGATTGGCCTTTAAAAGTGTGACCAGATTCGTGGCACTGGGACTGGCCGAATCCAACTCAGCCTGAATAGCTGCCCGATTGGCTTGCATGGCTGACTTTTGGCTTTCAAAATCCGGTTTATTGGCTTCAAAAGCAGCTTTGATGCTGGCCAGCTGATCTGCCGTCAAATTGAGTGTGCTGGTCAAGCGCTCAATGCCTGGCACCCCTTTGTCGGTCATTGAGATATCGGTCTGAGCGGGTCGGCTGGCTTCGCGTTCAGCCATTTGAGCTTCCCGTTCGACCTGTTTGGCTTTGACCTGGTTTTTTTGCTCAGCAGTTAAAATTTGCCAGCTTTTGATCATCAATTCTGCTTGACTTTGCAATTGGGCATCATGATTGGGGGCATTTGCGCTCAGTTGTGTCTCTAAGGCTGAGACATCAAAGCTGCTTGAGAGAAAAGCCGTTTCAATCTGCGCTTTGATCTCGGCCTGCTTGCTGGTATCGGGTGCAGCAGGCTGTTCGGGCTTGTATGCTTCGTGCAGGGCCCGCAAAGCGGTTTTTTGTTCGTCGCTCAAAGTGATGCCCGCAAAGTCTATACCGCCGATTCCCATGCCGGGCCCCTTGCCTTGGTGGCCCGCTTGGCCACCTCGGTCACCATGCGGACCCTTCTGGGCACCTCCAGCAGCAAAGCCATTCAGACTTTGAGTCTGCAGGGTATTGGTATTGAGCGAAGCACTGGTCAATGCCGAGCCAAGATTGCCACAGGCTGTCATCAAGCTGAGCGCCATCAGGCCGCCGAGGGTGGTTTTGAGCAGGGTAGTGATTTTCATTTTCTTAACCTTTCTGATTGTGAGGCGTTTGCCTTTTGATGTCTCTATCTTCGCAAGCACGTGTAAACGAACTAGCTGTGAATTGTAAACGGCATGTAAATGATTGTAATAATTTACTTGCCTAATTGGCAAGTTTATTCAGCATAGGAGAAGCAGACGCTTTTCTGGTACAATCCCTGCAATCCGTCTTGTCACGGAGAGCCGAAAGAGTTGAAAGGAAGTCCCTATGTCTGAAACAGCTGAAACTCCCCAACCCGAGTCGCGAAAATCCGAGTCACACCCAGCTAAAAAACCCGCCAACAACAAATGGAAGTTGATTCTCGGTGGCTTTGTTTTTCTGCTGCTCTCTGCAGGTGTGGGCATGGGCACCTTCCAACTGATGCAATTTAAAGCCAAAGCCGAAGGGCTGGCCACAGGCTACGCCGAAGCAGCCATCACGGCTTACCAAATGGATCGCTATGCCCGTCCCCTGCCCGATCGGATTTTCGAATCTGGCCCCTATCGCGTAGAAACAAAAACCCATGGTACGCCGCCGCAATTGCATATCAATGTGCGCGATCGTTATTTAAATATCACCCATTACGCCCTCGATCGCCAATTTGATGTCTCTGGACGCCCAGCCCCACCCCCCAATGAAGGCCAAGAAAATACAGCGGGTGTACGCAACTGACAGTGGGTCAATGATCGGACTATCTGCCTTTGGTACAATGAGAAGAGATTGCAGCAAAAAATGAGGAACCACCATCATGCCCAAAGCCAAATCCCCTGTCTATACCCTGCTCGGCGGAGCCGGGGCCATGGGCCAGATTACCTTCAAGGACCTGATCGAAACCACCCCCGCTGGCAGCCAGATTATCATCGCCGATTACCAGCTTGAAAAAGCCCAGGCCCTGGTCAAAGCCTGTGGCCGCAAAGGAGTAAAAGCAGTCCAGGTCAATATCCACGAACCCCAAGCGGCGCTCAAAGCCCTGAAAGGGACCAGCGTTCTGCTCAATTCCCTGCCTTATGAACACAATCTACGGGTGATGGAATTGGCTTTGGCATTAAACGCACATTACCTCGATTTGGGCGGGCTCTTTCACATGACCCGCAAACAAATGGCCTATCACGAACAATTCGAAAAGGCCGGGCTCTTGGCCTTGCTGGGAATTGGGGCTGCGCCGGGAATTAGCAATTTATTGGCCCGTTTGGCTATCGATCCCATGGAAAGTGTGCATGCTATCCATATTCGACTGGCCGCCGTAGACAAAACCCGCTATCGCAATAAACCCGCTCTTTCGGTGTCTTATTCGTTTAAAACGATTATGGAAGAATTTTCGCTGCAACCCGCCCTGTATAGCAAAGGACGTTACCGTTTTATCAAACCCATGTCGGGCCAACATGCCCATCGTTTTCCCGCCCCCGTGGGCACCCAATATCCCATGTACACCCTGCATTCAGAAGTGGTGAATTTGGCTGAAAGTTACAAAGCAAAAGGGGTCGAAGAGGTCAGTTTTAAAATTGCCTTTGATCGTGACTTTGTCGAAAAAGTGCGTTTTTTAAGAGATTTGGGCTTGGCTTCACATACACCTGTGGCATTCCAACAGGGTCAGGTAACTCCGATTGATCTGCTCAATGCCGTTGTTATGAACCAACCTGCCCCTATAGCCAGCAGCGAGAGCAAACAATACGAAGTGATCCGAGCGGTGGTCAAAGGCGTTGAACAGGGCAAACGCGTGACCTGGGTGAACGACTTACACACCCAAGGCATGCCCGAATGGGGCATTGGCACCGACATAGATACGGGCTCTCCACCATCGGTGGCAGCACAAATGTTGGTCAAAGGCCTGATCACTGCCCGTGGGGTTTTGCCGCCAGAACAGTGCATTCCCCCAGAGCCCTTTTTTGCGGCACTTGAAAAACGGGGAATGCACATTCACTGCAGCCGCAAAGCGGGCTGGCGCACAACGACTTAAGCAAGCCGCTAAGGCAAACTGAATTCAACTTGGTTCAAAGAGGGGTCACAGACCCCACGCTTGGCACCTGTGTCGTCCAAACGGCGGGCAACCAAACTTTGAACCAGGGCAGGACTGGTAGCCGGACGTACAGTAATGATCACTTCGGTGCCCAATGGACTGTGCCCCCAGACAAAATAGCCCCTGCTATCAGTTTTCAGGGTTTGCTCAAAACCTGTTGGGCTATTTTTAAGATTGACTTCAAGGCCCACTGCGGGGCCTCCCTGGGAATTGCGCACAAAACCGCTGATCGGACGGCGATCAGTCAACGAACCGTCCAAAGGCAGATCTGAACTGACTTCCAGTTGGGGACTTTCAATCTCAAAGCTTTGATTGGCCGATGTGGGCTTGACTTGGCCGTCCAAAACAGAGCCACCACAGGGCATTTGTTTGGACTGCAGCACCAACTTAAAATGATAGGTTTGGCCCGGCATGAGTGGGGCAGAAAAACGCAATTGTTCAGGCAATTGTGTGGGGTTGAGCTTTTCTTCAAAAACAGGTGTGGCACTCTGGGAGCCATCACTCAAGCGGGTGAGTGTAAAAATCTGAAAAGTCAGCTGATCATCGGGATAAAAACCCAAATAGGCGGTTTTGTACTGCCTGAAAGGAAAATTCAATTGCACCTGATTGGCATTCTGGGCTGGGGCAGACAGCAGGCCCGTCTCTGCTGATACAGGCAAATTGGGCAGCGCATTCCCACAAGCAGAGAGACAGGCACTTAAGAGGCCGAAAATCACAGGCTTAAAATAGCTCATCGCAGGCTCCTGAGGGGGATAAATAAAGGCAGATATGTTGAACGTCTTATCAAATTAGCATATTTTCAGGCGCTTAACTGGCAATAAGAGATATGCTAAAATCAGGGCATCAGCAAAAGAGGGGCGACAATCCATGCCAAGATTCAAGCTAAGATTCATGCCAAGATCAAGGCAAAAAAAACCAGTGTCTTTTCTCTCAGGCCTTTTACTGGCATTGGCCGTGGGCTGGGCCTGTATCGCACCCGCCTTCAGTGCAGCAGATCATTATCTCTGTGATGAGCCCCGTCAACTTCAGATGCTATTGAGCCAGCGCTGGTTTGACTACGAATTTCCGGTCAGGGTGTATATTCCTCCCGTGCCTTACGAAGTAAAACAACCCGAGATTTACATTCCCTTGGTCAAGACCGCTTTTTCCAGTTGGAGCCGTTTGGCACCTTTTGCCACATTTACCTATGTAGACACAGCAAAAAAAGCCAATATTGTGATTGAGTGGAAATCAGATTTTAAAAATGAAGGGGCCTGGGGAATGGCCCATTACCCGATTCTGTATCAGAGCAAAAACAAGATTTTGCGCCACCGCAGCACGATTTATTTGGCTGTGAGGGCTCAAATAGGCTCAGGCATGAGCGTCTCAGAGCCGGTGCTTTTTTCTTATGACGAATTGCTCTCGATCGCCAAACACGAAGTCGGACATGCCCTGGGATTGAATCACAGCAAAACCCAAGGCGATGTGATGTGTGGCGGCTGCTGGGGATACACTGGCAATATGATTAGGGATATTACCAACCATGATATCCAAACGCTCAAAGCTCTCTATGCTTTGCCCTTAAACACAAAAAAATCACCTTGTAAATCCCAGTAAATCCAAAATGCAAACATTTCTCAAAGTGGGAGCACTGGGATTGTCACTTTCGCTGATTTTTAATGCTGCAGCAGAGGCCCGCTCCTACTGCCCGGCTACAGCAGCCCAGGTTGAACTAGAAACCCAGGCATTGACAGAAAAAGCTGGCCTCACAGGCTGGAAACAGGCACAAGTCAATCTTCAATTCCACAGCCACTGGCCCTTGGGGGTGCTAAAAACAGCCCTGCATTCAGCACAGGCCTCACAAAGCAATGAGATTCAGCTCAGCGGATTGGATTTTGATCCCCTCTCACGGAGTTATCAACTGGGTATCCGCGCAGAACAATGGCCCCTTTGGGATCATTTTCTGCTTCAACTCAGTACTCCCGCTGCCAATCAAATCAAACTGAGCTTAAGTGACAATTGGTTTCCCAGCGACCTGATTTTTGAACGTCTGCAGACACGTCTGCAAGGCCTACTTTCGCCACTTAAATTGCAATTTACCCGCCAAGACCAGAGCATGCTGATTCAATGGCCCATCCAAAGTCAGACCTGGCAACCCCATTCAGAACTGGGTCTCAAACTTGGGAAACTGACCCTGAACACCCAAATTGATCCTCAAGGCAGCTTATCGCTCAATCTCAGCACCCATGCGCCCATCTCCAACACTCAAGTAGCAAAGCACCGCCCCCAGATCAGCAGTTCATTTCAGACGTGCCTGACCCCAGCGCAAAAGCTTCAAGGCACCTTCAGTTTTAACAGCCATCTCGAAATTTTGCCCAGCGATCTGGCGCAGATTCAACTGGGCCAGGACAAACTCAGTGACCGCTTTCAGGCAGCAGGTAAAATTGATGTCGCTTTAAAAAGCCAATTTAAAGGGCAACTCTTGCCTTTCAAATTACAAGCCAAAGGCCAAACCACAGTAAACATGCCCGAATTTCAGGCCGAAGGGCAGCATTATCGCAACGTGTCTTCAGTGCCTTTTCTCTGGAGATATCAAAATCCCTTTGATTTTTCGATCTGGCCAGACCTCCCAGACCCCGGTGATTACCAGCCCCAAACCAGGCCCCATCAGTTAAACCTATTTATCGATGGCCCGGCTTATTTTAGCGAAATGAAACGGGTGATCGCCTCAGCCCAGCTCAGCATCGATCAGGAGATCTTTGTCTTTTATGACGGAAAAACCACCCGCGAACTGGCCCGCTTGTATCTGCTCAAGGCCATGGGGCTGCGCGACCAAGGCCAGCAATTGAGCGCAGATCCGCTGGCCCCAAACGGCATTCGCGTCTTTTTATTGCACAACCACGATCTCAATCAGCGCGGGGCTGACAAGGTAGCGGCTATTTTTGCCCAGGTACAAACAGAGCTGTTTAAACAAATCGACCATTCGTCCACCTTGCCATTGCCTTTGGTGCAGTACCAAAGCCGCCTGAAACAGAACTTTGAAATCAGCCCATTAACGCGGGGAATCGCCAAAAGTGACCACCGCAAATTGCTGATTATCGACGGTCAAATCGCCTATACGGGCGGCTTAAATCTGGCCGACTCGTATTTAACCGCAGACAGTTATCACGATCTGATGATTCAAGTCCAGGGGCCAGCCGTGGCCGAGATGCACCAATTGTTCAAAGACAACTGGCAGGATTTACATCCCGGCCAGCACTGGAGAGAAGATCGGGCACAAACGCCCCCAACCAAACTCAGTGGGCCCTTGAGCCAGATTGAGGTCTTGACCACCGACGATCAGAGTTTGCAGATAGAAGCGGCATTGCTGTATTTGATTGGCGCAGCCAAAGACACCATCCGACTGGAACACGCCTATATTTACCATGAACCCGTGGAAAAGGCCCTGCGTGAAGCTTTGATCAGGGGTGTCAAACTGGAATTGATTGTCTCCGAACGCAACGATGAAACGGTCTTTGAAGTTTTAAATCCAGCAGCGTTGCTCTCATTGATGCGGGCCGGACAGCCTGGCCAAGTCAAAGCCTGGCTCTATCAGGGCCTCGGTGGCGAAAATGACTTTATGTCACACACCAAATTTTTAAGCGTGGACGGCCAATTTGCACTGGTGGGATCGGCCAATCTCGTACCCCGCTCACTGCACAGCCCCTTTAGCACAGAGGGTCGCCCCCTGCTGTTTAACGAAGAACTTTCGCTGTATATTGCCGATCAAGGCTTTGTACAAAAACTGGATCAAGCACTTTTTGAAAGAGACAAAAACGAACTCAGTCGGGCAGTGGAAGCCCCTGATTTAGAAAAATTACTGGAATCCCGCGGCGGGCCCAAACAGCTCTTATTGGAAAAACTCAAAGGTCTGCTTTCATGATCTCTTGGGCCGCACGCAACCCCGAGAGATAAGCCCCATGAACAGTGCTGGGGTGCTGGCGGTGGGTGGCTTCGCCCGCAAAGAACAGGCGCGGAGGCAAGGCCTTGGCCAGGTCGTCATAATCACTGCCCTTGGCCCCCACCGGCAAATGGGCATATGAGCCACGTGAAAAAGGATCTTGCTGCCAGCGGGTCATACAAAAATCCTCAGGTTCAGGCACCGCAGACCCCCAGAGCTGCTTAAGCATTTGCATTGCCCCTTTTTGAACCATGGCATCGGATTGCGACTCCAGACTGCGGGCCCAAGAACCTGTGGCAAAAACCAATAAAATGGGCTCCTCGGCACTGACCTGCAAATTTAAGATATCTGTATAGCCACGGGAAGGGTCAACCATACGTGTAAAGAAATCGGCTTCAGAATCCCAGAAGGGCTCTTCAAAACGCAAAAAGATCTTATTGAGGACCCCCATACCCAAACGCTGAACAGCACCCCGTTTGAATTCGGGTAAGGCAGGTGAAAACAGCTTGGGCATGGCTTTGAGAACACCCAAAGGCAATGTGACCAAAACCTGATCAGCCTCAAAACTGCCACGTTCAGTGTGAACGGTACAGCCCGCATTGCCTCGGCCCCCAGACCAGTGGATTTCTGTGACTGCCTGTTTTAATTGAATGTCGAGGCCCGCACGCAGGGGGTCGAGCAGGCGGGAATAACCGCCCAGCACCAGAAAGTCATCATCTTCGGCCTCTTGATCGTCTTGGGAAGCCAACCAAGAGAGTTTGTCAGTGTCTTCAGCATAAGGCACGCCATAACATTGCAAGAGCCAAGCGGCCAGTGCGTGTTGCTCTGCTGGCAATTGCTTTTGTTTTAACAGCTCGAGCAAAACAGCCAGAAGAGAGCGGTCAGGTGTGCCTGCTGGCGCTTTCTCAGCCAAAGCCAGGGACTTGGCCAAAAGAGTTTGAGCTACCTTGGCTGCCGCTTCATAGCTTTGAAGATTGAGCTTTTTGCCTTTGGCGTCCCACATCTCCACACTTTCAAAGGAGGTACGAACGAGTTCCAGGCCCTGCTTGCGGGCTTTGTCAACCAGGGGATTTTTGTTGGCCGAATGTAACCAGGAAGCCCCTTTTTCGATCAGCGAGCCCTCCCAATCTACCGTATGCAGGCGCCCACCGATGCGGTCACGGGCTTCCAATACAGTCACAGAATGACCTGCCTGTTTGAGTGCCTGAGCGGCACTCAGCCCAGCCATACCCGCTCCAATCACCAAGATATGCCGAGAGGAAGCCGTGTCTGACGACTGTCCCCAGACCTGAGAAGGAAGCAGGGCAGCCCCCAAGAGCCCGCCCAAAAGGGCCAAGAATTCTCTGCGCTGCATTTACATTCCTCCCAATCCTTGAAAAAAGGTCAGCAAGCGGGTTTGTTCACAGCCATTTTTGGCAAAAATACGCTGCATGGCCTGATTGCGCACGTCAGTCGAACCCACATAGCGGGTCACGCCGGCCTGAGCCAAGTGTTGGAGCCCCAAACGGTGCAATGCTTGGCCGTATTTTTGCTGACGCAATGCCGGAAAGACCCCAAAATAAAACAGGGTGCCTTCGTTGGGTTTGTCGGGATACACCTGGGGCAAGATCAGACCCATTGGTTGCAAGACAGGCTCTGCAGCAGAGGAATCCAGACGGGAAACCCTCAACCAGCGCTGAGGATCAAAGGCCGTATCCGCATGGGTCTTGAGCTGTTCAAATTCTTTTTGGGCATTCCAACCCCGAACCCCCCAGGACGCATTTTCGGGATCCCCTTCAAAAATGGCCTCTAAATCGGCCAAGAAAGCGGCCTCACCCAATTCAGCCAGACTTTCCAAGTGATAAGCAGCTGAGGAGGGAAAAGAATCAGGCGACAATGCCCGATTGTAGAAATATTTTTGGTAATAATTCAAACCCGTATTGAGCATGGCAGCCCGCCAGAGCGGTGAGGCCGGAGGCTCCAAAAGCCGAATTTCGGCCTGTTCTTGCTGCATCCAAGCAGATAACTCAGCAACCAAGTCTGCTTGACAGCGTTGCAACAAAGTCGGGTTCAAAAAAACCAGGTCATAGAGCTGGGCATGTTGGCGGCGCAATTGCAGCAGCGGAAAGGCCTTCCATTTCCAGGCCCAGCCCTGATTCTCAGGCAGTGCTTCGCAGCTCAGCTCAGGATTTTTCAAGCGCTTCTGTCGCCAAATCTGATTGAGCTGGGGCAAAATCGTCGTGTGCAGAACCACCCTCGCGAAAGACTTCCACGCCTTTTTCGACCCCCGCTTTGGCGACCAGAAAGGCGTGCCGGGCCCCGGCTTTGAGTTTGCCCAAATAGGTCATGGCTTCGCGCGCATTTTCACCCAGGGCTTGATAGGTATTGCCTGCCTCGTCCATGGCCAAATTGGACTTGTGTAAGATCTCGTTAACATCTTGCAGGGCAGGTTTAACGTCTTTGGTCAGATCTTTAACCAAGCCCAAAATCTGGCGAACGTCAAACAAAACCTGCACCAATTGCCAACAGAGTACCGAAATTGAAGCCAAGGTCAGGCCAATTAAAATTCCCAATAAAATCCAGGAAGCCATTAGCGTTTCCCTCCTTCAGCGCTCGCCTGTTTGCGTTTGAGTTCATTGTGTTTGTTGCGGGCGGCATCTTTGCCTGCGAGCACAGCATCACGCAATTGAAATAGCCGGGTCTTGAGAACAGAAACCAAATCACCGCTGTTTTTGTGGGCCTGGTGACGGCCTTCATCCACCACTTTGCGGGCACCTTCGCGTTGCGTGTTGAGATTTTCCGAGAGTATATGGCGGCTCTCTGCGCCTGAACGGGGGGCCAATAAAAGACCTGCGACGCCGCCCACAGCCGCCCCAAACAAAAATCCAAATAAAAAGGGAAACAGGCGCCCTGTGCGACGGCGACGGGGTGCTCTGGATTTGCTTTGACTCATGCTTCGTTCTCCAATCTGTTTCAAGAATCGTAGGGGCGGGCAGGCGGGGCAAAGAGGTAATCTTTGAGGCGTTCAGCGACTTCTTCAATGCCCTCTTTGGCCAATGTTTGCCACCAGATATGCCGTTTCATAAAGCGAAAAACCAAGGCCAAGGCCCCTGTGCGACCCAACATCAGACCCACAGACAAAACGATCCGAAAGAGGGTCAGCAAACGCACTTGCTGATGCACCCGCGAGAGCAAAGCCACGCCATCACTGAGTTGGTCTTTGATCAAGCCCAAATCCTGCCGGGCCAATTGCAGTTCTTTTTGCACTTCGACCTGCTCTGTGCGCAAATTGGCCAATTCGGGCAAAATCACCCTGGCGCGCAGCCAAAAAAGGGCACCTGCCGAGAGCAGGCCCAGCCCAGAGGCGCAGAGAGAGACAATCGCCATGGGATGGCTCAGCGTTAAAGGAGCATCCATGATCATTACAAAACTCTGGAAGAGGGAGGACATCTTTTTTCCTGGGTTTTTCCTAGTTATTTCCTGGGTTTTTCTTGGGTCTGGTTTTGTTTCAGGATACCACAGACCCCCGATCCGGGCCAGAACTCCAGTGCTTTGACCAAACTGTGACCATAACCGGACGCAATGCAGACAGGCCAGGGATCTGATTTATAGAGCCAGGGACGTATACTGTGAATATGTCTATTTCTGCTCAGCCCTCCCAAGCCCCGTATTTACATCGTCTGCTCAGCCCCGAACAATTTGAAGAAGTGGCCAATATTACTGTTGCTTTTCTGGGCCTCTTTTTAAGTTTGATTGGCTTTGCGATCTTGCTCTCTTTCAGCACCCTGACACGGCAATGGCAGACGATTGTGGCCGCTTCTGTCTACGGCACAACTTTGATTCTGCTCTTTGCTGCCTCGGTGCTCTACCACAGCTCTTTGGCCACCGATCTGGTCCACAAAAAGGCCTTTCAGATTATCGATCACTGCGCGATCTATCTTTTGATCGCAGGCTCCTTTACCCCAATGGGTCTGATCGTACTCAAAAACCATCCAAGTGGTTATCCCATGCTGGGCCTGCTTTGGGGCATGGCCCTGATGGGCTGCCTACACAAAATCTTTGTACCGATGGGCTCCAATTTGCTCTCAACCCTGGCTTATGTTGGCATGGGCTGGTCAATTGTACTGGTCTATCAGCCCCTTTTTGCAGGCCTGCAGCAGGGAGGGACCGCTCTGGTCGTCGCTGGTGGTCTGTTTTATACCCTGGGGTCCGTCTTTTATCTCTTTGATCATAAATTTCGCGGCGCTCACGCCCTTTGGCATGGATTTGTACTGGCTGGCAGTTTGAGTCACTATCTTGCAATCTTGTTCTTTGTCATCTTGCCTGCACTAAGCTAGACTGCAACGAGATATACCTAAGAGATACTCCTCAATGAAGCAGGCCAATATGAAAGCAATGCTGATCTACAATCCTACGGCCGGTCAAATTTGGCAGCAGTTTCAGCCTGAAATGGTCAAAAACTATTTGCAAGAACAGGGTTGGCAAGTTGACGTTGAGCCCACACAAAAGATCAGTGGGGGAACCGATTTGGCCCGCAAAGCAGCCCAGCTCAAATACGATGTGGTGATCGCCGCTGGCGGTGATGGCACGATCAACGAGGTGGCCCAAGGACTGGTTCATACCCCTGTTAAATTGGGTTTTTTGCCCGTGGGCACCACCAATGTTTTGGCACGGGAATTTAAAATCCCACTCAATTACGAAGAGGCTCTGGCCTATTTGCCCCAGGCCGAAAGCCGTTTAATTGACTTAGGCAAACTCAACCAGCGCCACTTTTTATTGATGGCAGGGGTGGGTTATGACGCAGAGATTTTGATGCGCGTAAACAAACAATTTAAAAATGTGGCTGGCAAATTGGCTGTCTTTACTTCGGGGGTCGAAAACCTGTTTCATCACAATCCCTTTGTGCTTAAAATGCGCTTCGAAGACGCCCAGGGCAAACGGCGAAAACTCAAACGCCGGGTCATGCAAATATTTATCAGCAACGCCTCGACCTATGCCACCGATTATAAAATTGCCGAACAGGCGGTCATGGATGACGGCCTGCTGGAATTACATATCTTTAAAAGTAAACGCTTTCGCGACACTCTTTATTCACTGCTCTCACTGCTGCTCCGCCGCCACAAAGAATGGGTCGACTTTGAACATTATTCAATCCGCAAAATCCAAATTTTCTCACGCAAACCGGCCCCCATTCAGATCGATGGAGACTTGGTGGGGTACACCCCAGCCACGATTGAAATTGTGCCCAAAGCCCTGCATATTTTGGCCCCCAAGCAAGAAGACAAGGCTGAAAACCCTTAAATCAACTGCTTAAGGTTTGTTAACGGGCTTTGGCATAGATTTGTTTAAACTCGGCCTCGTATTGCCGCGCCAAATCTTCAGACTCGATAATCAGCAGGTTTTCGTCGTTGTTTTTATCGGCAGAGTCGGAAAAATTAAACGAGCCGGTAATCACGGTTTTGCCGTCGATAATAAAAACCTTGTGGTGAAGAATGGCTGGATTGCCATCTTTTTTGACATCGGCACCGAGGGCTTTGAGTTTGCCGTATTCGCTGTATTGCGTGCCTGCTCCCACATTTTCAAACACGCCACGCACTGCGACCTTGTCGGAAAACTTCTGAGCCACCACCTGGCCAATCGCATCATGGGTAAATGAAAAGGCCATAAAGTGAATGCTTTTCTCAGCTTTGTTGAGGGCCTCAGCCACTTTGCCCGCCACTTTGCCCTCAGCGGCAAAATGGGTCTGAATCGTGGTTTTTCCCACCGTGACAGAAGGATGAGGCACCACCGAGGGAGAAGAAATGCCAAATTTTTTCTGGACAAACATCTCTTCAAATTCAGCTGTAAAGTTTTCAGCCAATTCGCGCGAGCGAATTTGAAGGGCATTGTTGTTGTTTTTCCAAAAGCAGTTTTCGGTTAAATTGGTCGATCCCGTCCAAACGGTCGCGCGCTCACTATCGGCATCGACCACAATAAATTTATTGTGCATCAGTCCATTGCGCTGATCATCAACCACGGGAATCCCTGCTTTGATCAAACGCTGAATTTGCGCTTCGTGCAAATAATCGCTATCGGTCACAATCCGCACGCCAACATTGCGGGTTTGGGCAGCGCGCAAAATCGCATCGGTCACCCGCTCAGAATCAATTTCAAAGGCGGAGATATCCAAACTGGTTTGGGCCGAGTCGATCAATTTGACCAATTGAAAATCGGGATTCGCTGCGTTGTTTTGCACATCTTCGAGTTTGCCCGTATGCACCTGGGTAAAAAAGGCCTGAATTTCGGGTTCAACAGCAGCAGGAGGTGTAGGACTGGGCGTCGGACTGGGCGTCGTCGGACTGGATACGGGCTGCGGCCACAACAGGGTATCGCTGGGAAGTATTCCCCGCAAACCTGTGAGTTGGGCAGCAGGGGTCAGCTTAAATGTATCTTTGGGAGAGACGGGGACACTCTGTGGGGCCAAAACAGGAAGGGAGAAAGGCCCCAAAGAAGCGGAAGATTGAGAAGCAGAAGTTTGAGCAGCAGAAAGAC
>JBIKWL010000195.1:0-8298 GCA_044356335.1 Candidatus Sericytochromatia bacterium | reverse complement strand
GCTCAGCAGCGGTCCCAGGCAGCGGACAGCTTCTTCGACCAGGGGGTTCAGTTCGATCTCTTCGGTCTGGAGCATGGACTCGTTGTTTTCAAAGCGATGCAGATCCAGCAGATTGTTGATCATATCCATCAGCGAAACAGAACTGATTTCAATGTTTGAGAGATAATGACGGATGTTTTCCTGGAAGGTGCTTGTGTAGCCTTCGACCAGTGAGAGATAGCCGATAATGCCTGAAAGCGGAGACTTCAGATCATGCACAATCATGTGAAACAGGCTTTCTCTGGCGTCTTCTGATCTTTCGAGCTGTGCAATCTTGTCTGCCAGTTTCTGATTCTGCTGCTTGAGTTCGTCACGGATTTGCTTGAGTTCCAGTTGGGTCTGGACACGGGCCAACACGATTGCGGGACGGAGGGGCTTGGCGATATAATCCACGGCACCCAGGCTGAAGCCCTTTTTCTCATCATCGATATCATCCAGTGCCGTTACAAAAATCACAGGGATCTCACAGGTTTCGGGCTGTTCGCGCAGGCGGTTCATCACCTCATAGCCATCCATCTGGGGCATCATCACATCGAGCAGAATCAGGTCGGGGACGGGGACCACCTTGACAGCCCGTAAAGCGGCGCTGCCAGAAGGTTCGCCTCTGATTTGGTAAAAGGGTTTCAGCAAATCCGAAAGCACCGAAATATTGATAGGCTCATCATCTACGATCAAAATGGTTGTTGTCATATTCGCGCAACTCTCATACAGTTCATTTCCACAGAAAAAAAACCACCACACACCGTTTTAGCATTTCAACTCAATTTTTTGCGGTTTTTCAGGCAACTTGGCAGCTTGAGCTGAGTGCTTGAGTTTGTCACGTTTTTTCAGTTTTTGCGCTCGGATTTGTGTTTACTGCGTTTTTTGGAGGGCTTTATGAACGGCTCACAAACCTGGTCCGGTGTGTGTATAATGAAGGACTTTGGTGATACATTTGAATCACCTTCGCCTGTTTTTTTTGCGCTGACAATACAAACAATAAAAACAGAAAGTTCAACTAGCCGAAATGAAACAGCGTTTTTTCAAATCCCGTTTTTTACTTGCCAGCGTCACATCTCTGACTCTTTTTGCAGGTTGCCAAGCCACGACGCCCACGGTGACCCCACCCAGTGCTTCACCCTCAAGTGTGAATAGCATTTTGCCCAGTCCTGAAGCGACCCCCACATCCGGAGCTTCGCCCACGGTTGATGCTTCGCCAACACCGGCACCCGATGCTGTTCCTGCCGGGGATTTTGGTTTCCTGTCTAAACCCCATGGTTTTGGCTTCGCCAACGGCTCCGGCGAAAAATACGATCCTGCCAATCCCAGCACGACCTATTTGACCCTCAGCAGCATGCAAAAAATGTTTGGCGATGAAAGTGTCTGTACAGGTTCCACTTCGGGGGCCAATTGCAAACCCACCCCGGCAGCCAAAAAATGGCAAGAACAGATCAATACCGGCATGAATGGCGGCCAATGTGAGGGCATGGCCGTGTTGGCTTTGACCCTGTTTCAAGGCCTTGATTCACTCGGCTCTCTCGAAGCAGATAAAAGTACGGCCTTTGATTTGACCTACAACACTGCCGTACGAGAAAAAGTGGCTTATTATTTTGCCTATCAATACACCACCGAAACCGCTCAAAAGGCCACGACCAAAGGTACTCCGAGTGAGATTATTGAGCAAATCAAGCCCTTTCTTGCCAAAGGTGTCAAGGATCCTGTGACATTGGGATTTTATGGTGCCAAAGGTGGGCATGCAACCACCCCGTATGGCCTGTCCGACAAAGGCAATGGCATTGTACATCTGCTGATGTACGACAATAATTGGCCCGGTCAAGAGCGCTTTATCGAAGTTGATACCAAAGCCAATACCTGGATTTACAATTTTGCGGCCACCAATCCCACTGAAAAAGCCGACGCCTGGCAGGGAGACGCCAATACCAAAACGTTGGAGTTCACCCGTTTGTCGGGTCGCTTATCCAAAGCCACCTGTCCCTATTGCAACCAACCTGAAGCGGTCTCTGAGAAAAACAAGCAGATCTGGCTCAACGCGGGCAATTCGGGCAATGCACATATCAAAGTTGTCGACAAAAATGACCCCAGTAAATTTATTGGCTGGGACGAAAAAAGCGGCCGCTGGGTCAATAACCTGCCTGGAGCCAATTTAAAACAGGATAAATCCGTGGTCAAGGTGGGTGATGTGCCCTCTGCTCCTGTGATCGAAGTGCCTGCAGGCAAAGAGTTTCAGATCAAAGTGGATGGCAAAAGCCTGTCTCAATCTGAAAACGTCAGTGTGACTGTCTTTGGTCAAGGCAAATCGATGAAAGTCTCCAATATTGATCTTGATCCCAATCAAGATGATACCTTGGCATTGCCTGCCGACGGCGACAGCATCAAATACAAACCCGGCAACTCCCCCGACAAAGAATCGCCCAAATTCAGCTATGGCTTTGACAATCCCAATGGCAAAGACTACGAATTTGAAGTGGACAGTCTGGAAGCCGATGACGATGAAGAACTGGGTGTGGATTTGGAAAATGGCAAAATCCGTGTCAGCGATACAGGCAACGACGTAGAAAAATACGATGTCAAAGTCAACCGTATTAATGACGATGGCAAAGAAGAAGACTTTTCCAAAGATGATGTCGAGATGGGCGCAGATGAAAGCGATGATATCGACTTTGAAGGTTGGGCTGGTGAAGGTCAAAGCATGATGATTGGCCCCGATGGCAATCTCAATCTTGAGCCCGATGTCGAAGCCGACGAACTCGACTAAGTTCTTGAACTGAGCCTGTTTGAGCTGAGTTTTGCAAGCGGGAGGATCTTCCTCCCGCTTGTTTCTCTGTCTTTGCCCGTGTTTGCCTGTGTTTGCGTTGGGGCTGTGATACACTGGCAATGACCTTGAACAAGGAGCTTTCATGCCCGAAATTACTGTTACTGCTGAATGGCACAAAGAACGTTTGGACCATTTGCTCAGCTCACTTTTGCCCGAACTTTCGCGGGCCTATTGCAAAAAACTGATCACCCAGGGTCAAATTCAGATCAACGGTGAACCTGTTAGCAAAGCGGGACACACCTTAAAAACCGGAGATGTTTTGGCTTGGGAAGTGCCGGAAGCCCAGCCCTTGGACGTGGTCGCGGAAGCGATGGATTTGGATATTGTCTATGAAGATGCCTCTCTGCTGGTGATCAACAAACCTGTGGGGCTGGTGGTGCATCCGGGGGCTGGACATACGTCGGGGACCTTGGTCAATGCACTTTTGCACCATTGCAGCGATCTCTCCGGCATTGGTGGCGTGGAGCGGCCGGGGATTGTCCACCGCCTCGACAAAGAGACCAGTGGCCTCTTGGTGGTCGCCAAAACAGATCAGGCTCACCGGCATTTGTCTGAACAATTGCAGTCGCGGGACATGAAGCGGATTTATTGGGCGATTGCAGAATTGGGCTTTGCTGAGACCCACGGTGAAGTTGAAGCCCCGATTGACCGTCATCCCGTCGATCGGCAGCGCATGGCCGTGGTGGAAGGGGGGCGTTTTGCGCGCACCCATTGGCAGGTCTTGGAGAGTTTAAAAGGCTATACCTTGCTGGAGTTGCAATTGGATACGGGCCGCACCCACCAAATTCGTGTCCATCTCAAACATATCCAGCACCCTTTGGTGGGAGACAGTGTCTACGGCAGCAGCCGCAAACAGCCCTTTAAAGTTGAAAGACCACTTTTACACGCCCGCTTTTTAAAGTTTTTTCATCCGCTCAGTGGGGAGGCTTTGGCCTTTGAAGCGCCTTTGCCTGCCGACTTTATGCGCATTTTGACCCTGTTGCGGGCGCGCTGAACACAGTTGCTCTCAAAATCGCCTGCTGGCTATACTAAGGGCTATACTAGAGAAAGTTGGAATCAGGTGTGAGGGACGTTGATGTCTGTAAATGATCCTCTTCAGCACTGGCTGCAATTGGCAGAATCCCATTTGCTGCTGGATCAGCTCAAGCCGGCTGAAAAGTATTTTCGCAAAGCCAGCCGCGAAGATCCTACCCATTTGCGGGTTTTATTGGGGCTGTCTCGAATTGCCCAAAAACGCGGAAAAATCCGCGAGGCGATGCAACAGGTGGAATATGCACTCAAAGTGGATCCCCTGCATTTGCCCGCGCTTTTGCTGCTCGCTGAGCTGTATCGCTCGCAGCAGGCACCTTTGCGGGCCTTGCCTCTGCTGGAAAAAGCCTATGAAATCTCCCCCGATCACCCCGAAGTCTTGCTGGGGCTGGCCCAAATTTTGGTCGCTCAGCAAAACTGGCAACGGGCCCGTTTTTTTGCCAAATTGCTGACCCAGCTCAAACCCGATTGGTTGGCTGCTTGGGAAATCTTTCGCGATCTGGCCGCCGGAGAAGGTGATGTCTTGACCTTTGCAGAGGCCTCCAATCAGATTGTTCATTTGGATCCCCGGCGCAGTGCCGAAGGCCTGAAAGACGATGACTTAAAGCGCCAATGGGATGCCCTGGTCAGCAGCAGCAGTCCTGATGACACGTTACTTCTGCCCGATTATTCGCCCCAAGAGCTGGAAGCTCAGCTCGATGCCTTAAAACAAGCCTATCATCAAGAAAGCTAGTTGAACCATGGTTAAAGCCTCCCGTATTGTCACTGTTTGTGCCGCCAAAGGCGGTGTCGGCGCTAGTTTTGTCGCCAATAACCTCGCGATTGGTCTCGGTCTTGCCAGCAAAACCCCGACGCTTTTGATCGACCTCGATCTGCTGCAAGGGGGCAGCCAGGCCAGTTTGCTCTCTTTGGAACGAGAAGTCGAAGAGCGGCATTTGGGCAAGTTCTTTGGACACCGTCAGCCAGATATTACGGTGCTGGAATCGCTGCGGGTGGCCCATGCCCGTTTGCCTGTGCATGTCTTGGCAGCCCCTTCGGGCAAAGGCCGACAGCCGATTGGCGGCCAACAACTCTATGACCTGTTGGTGATGGCCAATGCCCTCTATCCCAATATTGTGATTGACGCCTCTCAGCCTGCGCTCAACAGCCTTTTGGGGGTCTGTATTGACTGTTCCAGTACGGTGCTGCCGATCGTGATTCCAGATATTCTCTCGCTGCAATCCACCTCCCAGTTCTTGCACGAGGCCGAGAGCCGTCACTACCCTTTGAATAAGTTTCAGCTCTTGGTGAATATGGCCGATCTTTCACCCGATCTCAGTGCCGAAGAAATTGGCGGCTATTTTCAGGAATTGCTCAAACGGCCCCTCGAACTCAGCCTGCCTTTTGATCCGGTGGCGGTGATCAAGGCCATCAACCGGGGGGTGCCGGTGATGCAAAAGTCCAAAAACGAAAATTTGGTGCAGGCCTTTGTGCAGACAGTCAAAGCCCTGCTCAAGGTTTCGCCTGTTGATGTCTCGCAAATCCATATCTCGCTGACCACAGACACCCCTGTGGTCGATGAGGCCATGCCTGTGGCCGCTACGGGCGGCGAGGCTGTGCCGCAAACCAAGGCCTTGACCAAGGTGCAGCAGCGGGCTGTGGCTGGCTGGAGCGCGGAACAGACGCGGCAGGTCAAACAACAATTGCACAAGCGCCTGTTGCAAGAGGTCAAATTGGGTGAAATGGAGCTGGACAACCCGGCCAAACGCGAGGAGGTGCGCAGTCAATTGCGCGACAAACTCGCAGAAATCATGCTCACCGACAAAATTGAAATTGCCTCCCGCAAGGAGCAATTGCTGCTGATTGAAGAACTGCTCGACGAAGCCCTGGGATTGGGGCCATTGGAGGCCTTGCTCAAAGACGAACAGATCACCGAGGTCATGGTCAACGGGCCCAACCATATCTTTATTGAACGCAAAGGCAAATTGGAGCTTTCGAATCGCCAATTTCTCGACGAGCGCCAATTGCGTGTGGTGATCGACCGGATTGTGGCCCCGATTGGTCGCCGGATAGACGAGTCTTCGCCGATGGTCGATGCCCGTCTGGCGGATGGCTCGCGTGTGAATATTGTGATCCCCCCCTTGGCCCTGGATGGCGCAGCGATCAGTATTCGTAAATTTCCCTCGGATCGCCTTAAGGCCGAAAACCTGGTTGGGATCGGCTCGGTGACCCGTGAAATGATTGAATTCTTGCGTAGCGCAGTCGAAGCCCGCCTGAATATTCTGATCTGTGGTGGCACAGGTTCGGGCAAAACCACTTTGTTGAATATTATGTCTTCGTTTATTCCCCACGGGGCCCGGATTGTCACCATTGAAGACGCGGCAGAGCTGCAATTGCACCAAGAACACGTGATTCGCTTGGAGTCGCGCCCCGCAAATTTGGAGGGCAAAGGCCAGGTGGCCATTCGCGATCTGGTGCGCAACTCCCTGCGTATGCGCCCCGATCGGATTGTGGTTGGCGAAGTGCGTGGCGGTGAGGCGTTGGATATGTTGCAGGCCATGAATACCGGCCATGATGGCTCGCTCACAACCTGTCACGCCAATGCCCCCCGTGAAGCGCTCTCGCGTCTTGAGACCATGGTGTTGATGTCGGGGATCGATCTGCCGATCCGCGCGATTCGCGACCAGATTGCCTCAGCCGTGGATTTGATCGTGCATCAGTCGCGCTTGCGGGACGGCACCCGCAAAGTGACCCACGTGGTCGAGGTCTGCGGCATGGAAGGGGACGTGATCACCACCCAGGATATCTTTAAATACGAGCAGATGACCGTGGATGCCAATGGCCACGTGATTGGACGTTTTAAACAGGCTGAGATTCGGCCCTATGTGCTCGATCGCTTTGTCACAGCTGGGATCCCAATTCCCGCCTCGTTTGAGCTGGGGTATCAGCCGGCGGCCATGCAAGACGAACCGCTCAGCCCCGAAGAGGCCGACTTACTCAGCCCCTTGGAGCAAAAACCTGAGAAAAAGGGGGGCTTTTTCTGGCAAGGGAAATAGGGCTTAGAACAGTTTTCCACCAAAGAGGGTTCTGTATTCGGCATTCACTTTATTCGCGTAAGTCGGAACATGGGGATCGCCGTAGCGCTTGAGGGCTTTTTCGACTCCGCGACCGAGCCGGGCGCGGTCGTTGAGTTCGTAGCTCATATACGCCACCGAACTCCAGACATTGGCTTTGATATTATACCGTTGGTTGATCGAGCGGGTGCTTTGGATAAAATTGTCTTTGTGTTCGGTATAAGGGGCTGTGCCCCGGTTGCCTTTGCCAATACCGGCCATAAAATGCACCTGGCGGATTGCAATACTCGTCATTTGGCCGAGACCGCCTGCACCTGTGTGGCTGCGCGCACTCGGATTGATCCCTCCGCTCTCATGAGCATAAAGGGCCAGCATCATTTTGGGGTCGACGCCAAAGGCTTTGGAGGCAGCGTCGAGTTCTTTGGCGATTTCACGCATTTGTGCTGGGGTGGTTTTGGTGCGCCCTGTATTGCCAAGCTCGCGATGGTGCTTCTGGTAGCGCTGCATGGCCGCTAATAATTCTTGGGCACCTGTTGTCAAGCCCGTGGCGTCTACGGCTCCGGTTTCACTGGGGGCATCGACGGGGGCTGGGCTGTTGTCTTTATCTGGTTTGGGGGGCGGTGTGGCCCCATTCTTGTGGGGAATTTTGAGCACCATGCCTTTGTGCAGGGCATCGGGGTTTTTCATGATATCCCGGTTGGCGTTATAAATTTCCATATAGCGCTCAGAGTCGCCAAGGGTATCCAGAGCAATACTGCTCAAGGACTCGCCGCGTTTGACTGTGTATTCGCTGTAGGCAGGTGTTTCGGGAGGTGTTGTGGGTGCAACGGGGGCTTCTGGTTTGACAGGCGCAGGGCTGACGGGTTTTTCTGGCTGTGCGGGAGCTGCGGGCACGGGGATTTTGAGGGTCATGCCAATGCGCAGATCGTTGGGGTTCATGAGATCGTCGCGGTTGGCATTGTAGATTTCCATATGCAGATTGCGATTGCCGAGGTATTTTTTGGCAAGATCACCCAGGTTTTCGCCGCGTTTGACTTTGTGCAAGACAAATTGGGGCTCTTCGGGCTCCAGGGAGAAAGAGGCCGTGGCACTGCCAGGGGTACTGACGTGAGAGCCGACGAGCAGATTGTCTTTGGCCGCTGGGCTGTCAGGTTGAGCAGGCAGCAGGGGCGGGGTGACCTGTTGGGGAGATTGTGGGGCGAAGGGATTCAGATTGGTGCCAAACCGGGGTAGCAGAGGCGAAGTTGGACCGAAATCAAGTTTGGACATCAATAGAGACTTCTTGGTTTTAATAAAAGACCGGGACAGATTATTAGATGCATATTTTTTAATTATAGCGCTTGAAGGGGATTTCTTGCGTTT
>JBIKWL010000072.1:0-28353 GCA_044356335.1 Candidatus Sericytochromatia bacterium | reverse complement strand
AAAATCGCCATTAACTTGCCAATGAACATGCCCATTTGGGCAAAAGCCGCAAAAATGGGCCCACCGAATTCTTGGGGAAAGCCCATGAGTACGATCAAGGCCAACAGTCCCAAGGAGCCGAGGGCGCCGAGGACCAACAGACCCACATAAATAATTGCCTCTTTGTCGCGCAGATCGCCAAAGCGGTGGGTGTGTTTTTTGTGGTAGCGGAAGCAGAGATAGGCAATGCCCAACATGGCTAACGCAGCACCCACCAGCGAAACCTGGGTCAGCAGAGCGGCTTTTTCAATCAAAAAGGCGGTGGACATAAACGGAATCTGCCAGCCACCCAAAAACAAGGTAACGATCATCGCACCAGCAACCACCATGGCGATATACTCTGCCATGAAAAAGGTACCGAACAACATGCCTGCATATTCAGTATGAAACCCGCCCACCAGTTCTGACTCGCCTTCGGCCAAGTCAAAAGGGGCACGGTTGGTCTCAGCAAAGGCACAGACCACAAAGATAATTGCAGCCAAAGGCTGGAGTAAAATACCCCATTTGGGGATAAAACCAAAGAGCAGGTCACCCTGCTGGCGCACAATCTCATTCAAGTGAACGGTGCCCGTGAGCATAATAATTCCCACCACCGAAAGGCCCAGGGGCAATTCGTAGCTGATCAACTGAGCACTTGAGCGCATGCCGCCCAAGAGCGAAAATTTATTGTTTGAGGCCCAGCCTGCAAGCACCACGCCATAGACCATCAGCGAGGTCATTGCAAAATACCAAAGCAATCCGGCGTCGATAGTGAGCACCTGCATCGGGATTTCGCGCCCGCCGATTTTAAGCACATCGGCAAAAGGCACAATCGGCAAGATCACCAGGGCCACCGCGGCAATAATAATCGGGGCCAACATATAGTGGAAAAAATGCACGTGGCGGGGTATCAGAGGCTCTTTGGAGAGCATCTTCAGCGAGTCGGCGATCAAGTGAATCAAACCACCCAGGCGGACAAAGCCAATCGCAGCCCGATTCGGACCAATGCGATCCTGCATCAGGGCTGAGACTTTGCGCTCAAGCCAGACCAGCAGGGGCACCATTGAAAGGCCAAAAAAGAGCACAAACAGGGCTTTGATGATCACCACCACAGCCATAATTGGATCAAACATTGGTCACCTCCTCAGCGACAATGGCATCGGCCTCTGTCTTAACTGGCAGCAAAGAGAGCCCGTCTTCGGGCAATTCGTAAAAGCTCAGGCCTTTGAGGGCTGGGATTTTTTCGCGCAATTGTCCCCAGACGTCTTCAATGTCGGAATAGCTGGGAACAGTTGTCAATTGGGGCTTAAGCAGTGACCGAATGGCCTGCCAACCCGGTTGGGCATCTCCTGAAGGCAAGAGGGCCCTGTAGACTTTTTGTAAGCGCTGCTCGCTGTTGACATAGCTGCCGTATTGCTCGGCGTGATTGGTAATCGGGAGTGTGTAATCGGCTTTTTGGGACAGACGATTTTGCTTGGAGCCCAAGTAAATCAAGGTCGGTCGGTGGGTTTGCAAAAGCTGATCAAAAGCGGCTTCTTCGCAATTGTTCTCTAAAATGATCAGCAATTTCAGCTCGGGGTTGGCCAGCTGTTTTTGTGTGGCTTCGGTATCGGTGGAAATACCCAAAAAGCTCAACCCGGCACGGTTGGGGCTTTTGTCGGCCTGGCGCAGAAAGTCATCGCTGCTGCCAAGTTCTTGGTGGGCGGGGCCCCACACCTGCCCTGTTTGATGCTCTGGGCCCAGCACTTGGCCGAGCAGGTCTTGCAAGACAAAATTGTCTTCGAGGCTGGCATGGGGGCTGGCCAGGGCGCCGATTGCGGCTTTGCCATGTTTTTGCAAGGTATGGGCAATGGCTGCTTGGGCCCGTTCCAACACGGTGGAGAGTGGGTGCGCCTCGCCATGAATCAGGGCCTCTTGCAGGCGATTTTCGTTTAAAACTTTGTAACTCAGGCGGCCTTCGTCGCAGATCCAATAATCGTTGACGGCTGCATTGTGGCGGGGGCGATAGCGGTAGACCTGGCCCTTTTCGTGGTCGAGGTAAATATTACAGCCTTTGGAGCAGCCCGTACAAACGGACTTGGCCGTCGAGAGAAACCAGACCCGTTTTTTAAAGCGGAAGTCTTTGCTGGTGAGGGCCCCCACAGGGCAAATATCCACCACATTGGCGGAGTAAGGGTTATCGAGCTGTTTGCCAGGAAAGGTCTGAATCCGGCATTTTTCGCCGCGGCCCGCGATCACCAATTCATTGGTATGCGTCACTTCGTCGCAGAAGCGCACACAGCGCGAGCAGAGGATGCAGCGCTCCTGGTCCAACATCACCAATGGGCCGACATCGACCACTTTGTTCTTTTTGACCTTGGGCACACTTGAGCGGTTGGTGTAGAGGCCGTAGTCCATATAATAGTCCTGCAGGCCACATTCTCCGGCTTGGTCGCAAATTGGGCAGTCGATTGGGTGATTGAGCAGCAAAAACTCCATCACACCCTGGCGCATTTTTTTGACGGTGTCGGTATTGACCATGACTTCGAGACCCTCGGTGGCGGGGGTGCTGCAGGCGATCTGGGCCATCACGCCACGGGGGCCTTTGACCTCGACCAAACACATGCGGCAATTGCCCGAAACACTCAGACCGGGATGGTAACAATAATGGGGAATCGTGATTCCCACCGAGGCAGCGGCCTGGATCAGGTTTTGACCGGCTTCGACTTCGTATTCAACTGCGTCGATGATGATTTTGGGCATGGTTTACGCAGGGCCTCTTGACTTTGCAGATATCGTGTAAATGGTTTCTGAGAACTTACCCATTTTAGCACAGGGCATAATCTTGCCACAGTTGATGTAAATTGTCATCAGTTCCGGTTGGCACAAGCCCCTGACGTTCGGGCCGTTCGCTGCGCACGTCCTGTGCGCACTCACTGCAGTCACCCCGCCTTTTGTCCTCCTGACACGGCGGGGTTCCTAATGCCCTCTCTTATCAGGGGCTTGGCCAACGGGAAAAAATGCCCAGGTACTCAGCAACTGTCAATTTTTCTGCCGTTAAAAAACAAAATAATTGTCTAAAATGTGTCTTTTGTGCTTGAAATGGAGGAAATCTGCAGATGGGGTAGAATAGAAACAATGGGCCAGGAGGAGCAGATATGACAAAAATAAAGACCTTTGGATGGATGCTTTTATTGGCTGCTTGTATGCCTTTGGCGACGAATCAAGGGCCTGTTGCTCAGCCTTCCAGCAGTGTTCTCACCCCACAACCTACTCCAACAGTTCAACCCATCAGCAGCCCAAGTGTTTTGCTCCCCTCCAGTACTCCTTCTCCGATACCTGTTCCCAGTCTGTCTCCGATACCCTCTGCTACACCAACTGCTCGACCCTCTTTTGCCCCCATTTCTGCGAATGGTTTGTCCCTGGCCCCACTTGAGAACTTGGCTGAGTATTGGGGATTTCAATTAACTGCAGAAGAAAAAAAACTTTACGGAGCGATGTACCCTTCGTGCCAAGATTCTAAAGGTAATTTTTATTTTATGGCTTATCGTAAAATCTATGTCTTTTCTTCTCTGACTGGAAAGACTACCTATCTTGCTGGTTCCGGGCAAGAAGGAGAGTTGGATGGGGCTGCAGCGCAGGCACAAATCAATTCCTTTAATGATTGTTCAGTCATGCCAGACAAAACCATTTACTTCCTTGATCCTAAATATCTTGTTCGCAAACTCACAACAGAAAATCAGATGTTAACCTTAAATAAGCAAGATAAAATGGATGGTTACAGCATTTTTTCTAGAAATCTGATCTTTTTGCCAAAAGAAAATAAATTCATTTACAGCGTAGAATCGCTCGGCTTAAAAACCTTTGTGCCAGGGGAAGAAAAAATAGATTATTTTTACCAACAATATTTTTCTCCTGAAAAAAAAAGATATGGCTTTCGAGATGGTGCACTTACAGAAACTGCTTTGTTAGGTAGTATTTTAGACGTGAGTAAATCACCTTCAGACTCTTTATATGTTTATGATCATATCAACAGAGCGATTCGGGTGATTGAAAAGGGGATTGTGACCACCTTGGCAGGAGGGAATCCCAGGTCGGGGCATAGAGACGGCTTTGGCAAAAATGCAGAGTTTCTAGGGGCTGGAGAAATCTTCTTTGATCCTGAACGGAACAGTCTCATTGTCTTGGAGTACAATGCCATTCGCTTGATTCAGCTTCCCTCCATGCGGGTGAGCACCCTGGCTTTGCCTGGGCAAGACTATCGCAAAAACTCAATCCTGGGCAAAATACTCAGTATGTATATTCTGGACAAGACCCATTGGCTCCTATATGTTTGGCCTACGCCTGAGGTGCATGGTTCACCAAGCTATTTGCTCAAGCTGACTTTGCCTGAGGGGGCCTTGCCAGATAGGATGGTCTCACCTGAAAATTTTTCGGAATAATTGAAAGCGGATAGTGTTCTCTTAAACGCGTTGAAAACAGCAAAAAACCCCCGCGTGAGCGGGGGCATCAGCATGGAGGCTGATTGTGTCGGGGACTTTTACTTAGCGCTGCTGGTAGCAGAAGCTGCTTTGGCTTTGTGCCCGGCGCCATTGTCTTTGCCCAGCTCTTTGCTGATCAAGTCACGGCGGGATTTGAGTTCATCAATGTGGCGTTCGAGTTCGTCGATGCGCTCATCGAGATTGTCTTTTTCAACTTTGGCGATACCCAAAGTGGTGCCAATTTGCTGAACGCTGTTGACAACCTGTTCCCAACGCTCGGTGAATTCTTTTTCACGGCCTTCGAGGGTGGAACGCACTTCGGAAACGAATTTCTTGGCTTCGTTGTCGTGCAGGGTGCCTTTTTTGACAAATTCATCGGCAACTTCTTGTACTTTATCTGCAGAGAGGGAAATGAATTCAGCGGTGAGCAGAGAAGCTTTTTTTAAAATATCCATGGTTAAATCTCCTTTATGGAACGGACGAGTGGTTGTTAATCTATCTGACTGATCTTAGTTTATAACACACCGCGTAAAAGATCAAGCTTTTTATTGCACACCGCGTAAAAAACTTTCAAAATCTCTTTTGTACTTCCCGAAAATTGCCAAGAAAAAACCCCCTCAGTTTGTGAGGGGGTTGGGGGCAGAAAAGGGCTTTAGCCCATCATGCCTGCCATAATGCTTTTAAATTGCTCTTCACTCACCCGCAATTCGCTCTCCCCGAGACCATAAATAGCAGTCTCAGGCAGGTTCAAGACCTGTTCAAACGAAGGCTTGTCGGGGTTGTGGTAGATCAAACCGGTCAAGAGCAACTGCTCACCCCGGGATTCTTGCACCAGACGCATGGCTTCGACCCGGTTGGTAGGATCGTAGTTATTGTCGAGCTTTTTCAGGGAGAGGTGCGAACCGTCGTGCAGTTTCACATCCACTCTGTTTCCTGCTTCGTAATCCACGTCGATTTCTTCGTAATAGGGAATAAAATCGATCTCTTGCAGGGGCTTGTCGTGGTCTTTGACAAAGTCGTAACTTTTGGTCGAACCCTCGTGATCGTTGAAGGTCACACAGGGGCTGACCACGTCAATCACAGCGGTACCTTTGTGTGAAAAGGCGGCTTGAATCAGGGGCACAAGTTGCTTTTTGTCGCCCGAAAACGAGCGGGCCACAAAGCCGCAGCCAAGTTCCACTGCCAGACCACAGAGATCGATGGCTTCAAAGGGATTTTCAACCCCTTTTTTCAGCACAGAACCGATGTCTGCAGTGGCCGAAAACTGGCCCTTGGTCAGACCATAGACGCCATTGTTCTCGATGATATATACCATATCCACATTGCGGCGGATTAAATGTACAAACTGGCCCATGCCGATGCTGGCGGTGTCGCCATCGCCGCTCACGGCCAGACCGACCAAATTGTGGTTGGCAATCAAAGCGCCGGTGGCAATTGAGGGCATGCGACCGTGAACCGTATTCACGGCGTGGGCCTTGGAAATAAAATAAGCGGGGGTCTTGCTGGAGCAGCCAATGCCACTGAATTTACCCAGGGTAACAGGATCAATTCCCGCATCGTAGGCGGCCTGGATAATGTGGTTGGAAATGGCATTGTGGCCGCAACCCGCACAGAGGGTCGTGGGACCGCCTTTGTAATCATCGCGGGTCAGACCAATGTGATTGGTCTTGGGAGCGGGTTTGGCAGGTTTTGCTTCGGTTGCTGTATCAGACATGGGCCAGTTCACTTCCTTTTTCCAGTTTCAGCACTGCAGAGACAATGGTGTTGGCATCTAAAAAGCTGCCGTTAAAATGGCAAATCGAACGCAGACGGGGCGCCAGATCCGGGAAGGTGGCAGCCAGAATGCTCCGCATCTGACCGTCGCGGTTTTGCTCAACCACATAACAGTGGGTGTGTTTGGCTATAAATTCTTCAACTTCGGCATGGGCTGGCAGCGAGCGAATGCGCAGAGAATCGGGCTGAAAGCCTTGCTCTGCCAATAAATCCAGCGCTTCTTCCATTGGCCAACGGGTCGAGCCAAAGTGGATCAGACCAATCTCAGAGGGTTTTTCGGCCAGGGTCAAAACGGGTGCGGGCAGCCATTGCTGAGCCCCTTCGAACTTACGTGCGATGCGCTCCATGCCGGCTTCCCAATCGCCAGGATCTTCACTGTATTTGGCCTGGGCATTGTGGCCCGAGCCGCGGGTGAAATAAGGCGCTTTTTCATTGCGGGTGCCTGGGAGGGTGCGATAGGGAATCCCGTCGCCATCGACATCGGCATAGCGGCCAAAGCTCTCGACTTTTTCCAGGGCTTCGGCGTTGAGCACCTTGCCACGGGCGTAAGGCTGGTCGGGGTATTTAAACGGTTTGGTCATCCAGGTATTCATGCCCAGATCCAGCTCGCTCATCACAAACACAGGGGTTTGCATTTGTTCTGCCAGATCAAAGGCCTGCTGCCCCATTTCGTAACACTCATCCATCGAGCTGGGGAACAGCAGCGGGTGCTGGGTATCGCCGTGGGAGAGGTAATAGGTCGAAAGCAGGTCGCCCTGTGAGTTGCGGGTGGGCAAGCCGGTACTGGGGCCCATGCGCTGGACGTTGACGACCACGGCGGGAATTTCGGTGAAATAGGCATAGCCGGTCAGCTCAGCCATCAGCGAAATGCCAGGACCCGAGGTTGCGGTCATGGCGCGGGCACCGGCCCAACCGGCACCGATCACCATACCCAGGGCGGCAATTTCGTCTTCGGCTTGAATTGCAGCGTAGCGGTTGTGGCCAGTGGCCGGATCGTGACGGAATTTTTCAAAATAGCTGATCAGGCTCTCACAGACGCTGCTGGAGGGGGTGATCGGATACCAGGAGAGGAAGGTACAACCGCCCATCAGGGCACCCAGTGCGGAGGCGGTATTGCCTTCGATCAGGATCTTATCGGCGGTGGCGTTCATGGTTTGCAATTGGAAGGGATCTTTTTTCTCGAGGTTTTCAGCGGCCCAGGCGCGGCCAACTTCAATGGCGTTGGCGTTGAGCTCGACCACTTTTTCTTTTTTGCCAAACTGTTTGCGCACGGCTTTGTCGATTGCCGCAGCGTCGAGATTGAGCAAATGGGCAAGCACGCCCACATAGATCATGTTCACGACTTTTTTCTTGAGTTTGACGTTATCGGTGGCTTTGTTGACCAGAGCCGTGAAGGGAATGCCATAGTTGATATGGTCTTCGCGCAGGGCATGATCGAGTTTCATGCCCGTATCGTGGATTACCACAGCACCGGGGCGCAGGCCGCGGATATCGCTGTAGACGGTATCGGTGTTCATAAGCACAACGATATCGTTTTCTTTTTTGCTGGCTTGGTAGCCCTTGTGGTGCGCCCGAATGGTGTACCAGGTGGGGAGGCCTGCAATATTTGAGGGAAAAAGGTTTTTGGCTGCAACTGGGATGCCCATATTAAATATGGAACGCATCAGAATCAGGTTGGCTGACTGACTGCCTGTGCCGTTAACGGTGGCAATCTGGATGTTTACGTCGTTGATTTGTGGATTCATGGAAACTCCAAAAGAGGGGAAGAATGTCTAATACACAGTTGACCACAGGCCTTATCCATGCGTCCAGTTCTTAGATCTGGTTGGACATTAAATAATATTAAGCACCTCTTGCAGAGCCGCAGGCGATGCATAGAGAGTGCTTATGCAAAGCTCGGTGCTTCTAGCAGAGCCGAAGGCGATGCGTAGAAAGCACCCATGCTTTGCGAAGCGCCTCTTGCGTGAGGGAAACATCTGGCTGTTCTTTATATATGTAAAAACAGAGGTGATCAGATGGCTCAGGCCTGGGCTGGGCATTCGGGCCGCCCGTTGCGCACATCCATGTGCTACACGGGCTAAGAGTCACCCCGCCTTTCGCCATCGTGGCGCGGCGGGGTTCCTCAGCACCTACGGTGCTATGTAAGAGCCTTCTAAGCATCGCCGATGGCTCTGCTAGAAGCTCTTAATTGCCCTCATTGCTCCAGCCCAGGCTGACCATTTCTTGCTCGCGTGTTTTTATAAGAAGAAAGCGCATGGCGATCAGCCTTATCTCTTCCAGAACCCTCGCAAATGATCTGATTTCAAATGCCAAGACCAATCCTGAGATTTTGGCCGAGGTCAAAGAGGCCTGTGGTATAGATATTGGCGAGCCTTGCCAGATGGTTTATGATTTTCTGATGAATGTCTTGCGCCCCTATTTAGAAGATTTGGATGTGGATGCCCGCAAAGTGATCGAAAAAGAGACAATGGACTACCTCAAGAAAAATGCTCGCAGCAAATACATTCAGGCCTTTTTTCGCAACGGTAAACTCACTTCTGAATTTACCCACCGCTTGCCCGATGGCAGCGTCAAAAACCTAATTAACCGAGTTTTATTTAACCGCACCAATGGCCCTACCTCAGCCTCAAACTCTCTAACGGGGAAGGGATTAACCGATTCAGCGCGAGAGGGTATATATGATCGTTTTAAAAATTTAAATGTAAATGCCGACAAGCATCAATCTGGTAAAAATTGGTCACGGCCTATTTATCGGGATAACGATTTTACGAAAGATGATACAAATGCTCCCAAAGGCAAGAAAAGTGGTCTGGCTGAGTTTTGCCGCCAAGTTAAAGAGCACAGAGCCCGTGTGCGTAAATAGAGGAGTTAAAAGTGGCGAAAAAACTATATACGATTTCTTCGCATGGTTTCAATGATTCCACCCAAAATTTTAAGGAATTGATGGTTGCTCATGTAATTAATCAGAGTGAACCTTATCAAATAGATTTTATGGTGAATGATTTTGGGCGAGCGTCAAGCTTAAAACCTGTTTCTGTCTATGACTGCTTCTCAATGCGAGGATTTACTTTAAACTTTCCTGTGATTCGTAGACAGGATTCGATTCCTAATCAAACAAGAGAAATTGAGCTTGATTCTTCCAGCTCAGGTTTTTTCCTCATGAATGAACGAGCCTTTGATGCTCTTAAAGAATTGCTTTTACTGGATCAAGGCTCTCAGCTATTTGTCTTTTATTTTGAGCAAAAACCATTTTATATGGTTATCCCTCCTGTTTTATTGACTCCAGAACAAGAAACGTTGGATGAATGGAGCAAAGAATGGGTACCTGATTTGTGGCATTTTTTTCTAATCAGTTCCAAATCTAATAGGCCTTTTGTAGATCAAGTTTTTGTGGACGCTGTGCATAAATCTGGTGTGACGGGCATAAATATAGGGGAGTGGTTGTATTAAATTATGAGGTTGTTTGCTTTTCTGAAAGCAGGTTATAGTTCGCATGATTATTATTCTATTGCTTATTCTCCCGAATTAAGGCCCCTTCCCTTTGAACATGCTCATTTAGACATTCAACCTTCTTTTTATAAGAAGATAGCAAAAAATGATTGGACAGATTTGCTTTCCGAAAAGTCATTTTCGCTTTTGCCAGGTTTTGATAATTCAGTAGGTTGTTCTTTTGGAGAGAAATTTGTTTTGGTCTTCTCCCGCCGAGGAATGACAGAGTTATACGACCTCTTAAATTACCCAGGAAATATCATCCAAACCCTGTTTTTAAACGATGAGCCCGCATTTTTTCATGTTTACCCTGTAGCCCCCGACTGTGGTGAGCCGTATCCGACCTATGCCAGCCTTTCGGCTTATGCCGAGGAGCACAATTTGCACTATTTTCGCAAGTTTGCCGACTCGAATTATGTGATTGTCACCGAGACGTTGCGCCAGCGCTTTCGGCAGGCCAAGCTCAAAGGCGCAAGTTTTTTGCTCAAGTTCGATGGCAAGCGTTCCTGGCCCGCGATTTGATTGCCCGTGCGGCCTGTGGTATAGATATTGGCGAGCCTTGCCAGATGGTTTATGCATTTTGTGGCTCATTTATCCCAAGCCCATTTCCGCATCCAGGGCGTTGGGCTGCTGGGGCAAATAGTGGTTGTGGATGTGCTGGTGCAGACGGGCGCGCTCTTTTTCAAAGCTCACAATTACCAAGTCTTGCGGTGGGTTTTGGCGTTGCAGCAGTTCGTTTTCGAGTGCCAGAATCTTTTTGACTTTGTATTCCAGGGCCGTGGTGGCGCGGGTGTGGAAGATTTCCCCGTAGGGATGGGCCATGTGTTCGGCCCAGGCCTCGCCCAAAAAGACCATGGGAAGGCCTGCGACCATGCCGCGCAGGGCGTATTCAACATCTTCTTCGCCCCAGTATTCAAAAGCCGTGTCGAGGGGGCCGAGTTGCTCCCAGGTGGCGCGGCTGAGGGCAAAGTGGTGGCCCCCCGCCAGGGTGTGGGGGGCGTGGGCCAGCGTGGGATTGAGAAAGAGTTCTGTTTCGCTGCGTGGGAAGAAGCGAAAATCCAGCCAATTGACCTGGATATCTGGAAACCAGAGCGAAGCGGCTTTTACGCTTTTTCGGCAGCCGACATAGCCCCAAAAGGTGGCGTTTGGGTGCGCGTTGAGGGCTTCGGCATAATGGGCCAAAGCGCGGGGATTCAGCAGCACATCGCCATTGGCAAAGACCAAGCCCGCTGTTTGGGCTTGGTCTGCGCCCAAATTGCGTGAGCGCGAGAGATTGTAATCAACGGGGCGCCAGTGGTATTCGAGTCGCGGCCAGCAGCCTTCAAATTCAGCCAATACTGGCTGCATTCCCTCTGAACCATCGTCGATCACCAGCACCTCGGTAGGTGGATGGGTCTGGGCTTGTAATGCCAAGAGACAGTGGCGCAGGTGGTTCTGGCGACCGGCAGAGGTGGAGATAATCAGGCTGAGGGGTGTCATGTTTTTAGCTTAACATTTCACCCCTCGGGCCCAAAACCCGGCTGATCTGAATCGGATCAATTCAGGTCTTGAACCTCAAAGCGACTCACGTCCATCGAACAGGCGTAGGTCAACAGACCCACACGTCCACTCGGAAAGCTGGCTTCACTTAGATTGAAACGTTGAGAACCATTGACATGAAGGCTGATCTGCCCATTTGAAACCGTGATTTGCAATTCCACGGGTTGGGTGGCTTCGTGCAAGGGGATTTTATCGCTGACAAGTGTGGTATAAATGCCGTTGCGTTTGACTTCCAGTCGTGTAAAGGGACCATTGTTAATCGTATCCTGTACGCTCAAGAGACGGTAAAAATTTTGCTCATCTCGATAGCCAAAGAGCAAGCCAAAACCATCGTTATCGGTGGGTTTGATCGTGGCATTCAGACGAAAGTTTTGCAACAGCGTCGGACTTTTTAAGACCGCGTGGGTGCCTTCAAAATACTTAAACTCGTCATCGTTGCGGTAAATATTGCTGGATTGGCTCAAGACCCCCGGACTCACACTCCAGCGCGAAGGGCCGGCGGCTGCATCTTGGGCGTCGACAATTTCCCAACGGGCCAAAAAAGTCGCATCATCGCTGAACGCCTCTGCCGTTGGGCTGGGTTTGGGAATAGGCGTGCCCAGCGCCGTGGGCTCCGGCAACGGCGTGCTGCTTGGTTGGGCTGTTGCGATGGGGGTGCTGGTCGCTGCGGGTTTTGCACTGGGCAAGAAAGCCGCAATCTCTCCGGGCGGAACAACAATACAGCTGCTGAGACTCAGGGCCGTAAACAGTGAAAAGGGATGTACCGATATGCGTTTCATAAACAAACTCTCTTTTCTGGAGGCTGTTCACCTGTCTTAAACAACGACAGACAAGTCTGGCTTCAGCCTCCTCTGTCTTTAGCATATTTCACTGCCTGATACTTGGCGCAGAGCGAGGACAACTCACTCTTTGATCTCCATCAAGAAAAAGGGTGTGTTATGATACCCGCAAATCTGTCGGGGTCGCCACTTATGGCCCTGTGAATCAAGGTCAAAGAAGGTAAAAAAGATGAGCCTGGAGCATACCCCGTTTGTCTATCCCGATGCCCTGCGCGAAGAAGTGGTCGAAGACTATCACGGAACGCCTGTGGCCGATCCCTACCGCTGGCTCGAAAATCCCGCCTCGCCTGAGAGCCGGGCCTGGACCGATACCCAGAATCAGCTTACCCGTCAATTTGTGGATGGCCCCGAACGCGAGCGCATTTTGGCACGTTTTCGCGAAGTTTGCAATTATGACCGCTGGTCAGCGCCGCTGAAAGCTGGCGATCGCTATTTTTTCTGGAAACACGAGGGCCTGAAAAACCAGCCCGTTTTGTATAGCTCCACCCGTTTTACGGCTGAGCCGGATGTTTTGCTCAATCCCAATGCCTTGAGCAAAGAGGGCACGGTTTCGGTGATGAGTATCAACCCCAGTTGGGACGGCAATTTGCTCGCTTATAGTCTTTCGCACCGGGGCTCCGATTGGCAGGAGATTCGCATTCGCGATGTGAAAACGGGCCATGATCATTATGAGGTCTTGCTGCACAGCAAATTTGCAGGCATTGCCTGGAACCACGACAATACCGGTTTTTATTATAACCGCTACCCCGATCCTGGCACGGTCCAAGATGCGGCGCTGAGCTATTACAACGCCGTCTATTGGCACGAATTGGGCACGATTCAGGACGACGATAAACTCGTCTATGAGCGCCCCGACGAAAAGGATTTTGACTTTTGGCCGGTCATGACCGAAGACGGCAAATACCTCTTGCTGCAAATTCACCTTGGCACAGACCGGCGCAACCGGGTGTATTACCGCGAGGAGAATTCACGCGGGGGCTTTGTGCGACTGCTCGACAGGGCCGATGCCCATTTCCAATTTGTCGGCAACGAAGGGGATACCTTCTTTTTCTTTACCGATCACAGTGCCCCCCATGGCCGTCTGATTGGCATTTCCTTGAAAAAGCCCGACCCCGAGCATTGGCTCGAAATTATTCCCGAACACGAAGATATTTTGGTCAATGTCACCCTTTCGGGCAATCGCTTTGTGGCGGTTTACCAGCACCATGCCCATCACAAGCTCTCGATTTATGATTTGGCAGGTACCTACAAAGACGATATTCCTTTGCCCACTTTGGGGGCCATCAGTGAGCTCAACGGGCGCCGTTACCAAGATGAACTCTTCTTTGGTTTTACCTCGTTTCTCTTTCCCTCCCGCACCTACAGTTACCAAATGGCAGCCCACGACCTGATTGATTTACATGAACATACCCGCATTCCCGGCTTTAACCCCGACGATTATGTGCTCAAGCAAGAATTTGCCACCAGCAAAGATGGCACCCGTGTGCCGATGTTTATTGTGCATCATCGCGATTATTCGCCCCAGGGCGATACCCCGACGCTGATGTATGGCTATGGCGGTTTTCGCCAATCGCTGACCCCCCAATTTACAGCCACCCTGTTGCCCTGGCTCGAAAAGGGCGGCATCTATTGCCAGGTCAATCTGCGTGGGGGCTTTGAATATGGTGTCGACTGGTACCAGGCTGGGACACTTGAGCGCAAACAAAATGTCTTCGACGACTTTATTGCCGCAGGAGAATATCTCTGCAGCCAAAACTACACCTCGCCCAAACACCTTGCGATTCGCGGGGGCAGCAATGGCGGCCTGTTGGTCGGGGCCTGTATGTTGCAGCGGCCCGATCTCTTTGGGGCTGTGGTCTGCCAGGTGCCGGTGCTCGACATGTTGCGATATCACCGCTTTACGATTGGCCGCTATTGGGTCTCGGACTATGGCAATGCCGAGGCCTCAGCCACGGATTTTGAATATCTCTATGCCTATTCGCCGCTGCACAATGTCAAAGGCGGTCTGGTCTATCCCCCCGTCTTGATCACCAGTGCCGATCATGATGATCGGGTGGTTCCCTCTCATGCCAAAAAATTTGCGGCCACCTTGCAATATGCTTCCCATGGCCAAAATCTGGTGCTGCTGCGGGTGGATACCGATGCCGGGCACGGGCGGGGCAAACCCCTCAACAAAAGCCTCGAAGAAATGGCAGATATTTACGCCTTTTTATTGAAATTGGTGGGCCCGGCCTCGGTCTGACCAGAAATGACAAAGGCTGAAATCAGACCACTGTGGTAGAGCCAGCCAAAGAAAGCGCTGACTTCTTCTGGGGGCAGCGGGGTCTCCTCTGCAAACACCTGCCCCAGAGAGGAACCTGCTTGTAATGCCAAAAAGAGGGAGGTTTGTTCAGCGCTTAAGCGGTGTCCTTGGATCCCCGCTTGGTTTTTAAATAGCAACAGGTTTTCGGGGCGCTGAAGGACGGCTTTTTCGGAGACAAAGCGTTGGCGCCAAAGTGAGAAGAGGGGATATTCGCTGACAAAAATCTGGCAGTGAGGAACAAAACACAGTCGGATATCTGAATTTTCATCCATCTCTGTCAGGCAACTTTGGTCTGGCAGGGGAGTTGCATGTTGAAAAAAAAGCTGCTCAGAGCAGATGTCCACCTCGGCCAGTTCAGCCAAAAAAGGCCAAGTTTGCAAGCAAGCAGACTGTCTGAGAAAATCTGGGAAGGTATCGCCAAAATCCTGCAAATCTGTGCTTTGAGAGCGTTCGATTGCCAGGTAATCTTGGCAGAGTGACTCAAAGTCCGAACCGAGGACCTCTGCCACACTCAGGTAGGTATCTGCCAACGCTTCTGTCAGACGGGCGCGATAATCACTTTGGTAAACGGCCAAGGCTTCAGCTGCGCTGAGGCTTCCCACGGGCTGAATCTGGCTCAGCTCAAAAGGCGAATCGCTGATGATACTTTCAACCAAAGCCGCTTGCTGTTGCATTCGTTCAAGCGAAGCTGAGTCTTTGCCAGATTGCACGGGCAGTCAAGGCCTCCTCTTCTAAGACTTCAAAGGGGGGAATGTCTGTGTCCCACTCTATCAGGGTGGGGCGGGGGCCTATCCAGTTTAAGGCCTGGCGGTAGAGTTCCCAGACCTCTGGATAGACTGGATTGGCATGGGTATCGAAGAGAAAACCGGGCCTGGCTGTATAACCCGCCAAATGGTATTGGGCAATGCGCTCTGCTGGCAAGGCCTGTAAATAGTCGGCGGTTGCAAACCCTTGGTTACAGGCATTGACGTAGAGATTGTTGAGATCCAAGAGTATCAGACAATCAGCGGCTTCAGCCAACTCGGCCAAAAATTCCCATTCGGGCAGCTCAGAGGCCTGCCAATTGAAATAGGCCGACACATTTTCAAAGGCGATCTGTCGGCCCAAATAGTCTTGCAGGCGTTGGATCCGTTCGGTTAAGAAACGCAGGTTTTGGGCTGTATAAGGCAGTGGCAGGAGATTGTGCAGCTGTGCGCCCGGCAAACCTGTCCAACAGAGGTGATCGGAAACCAAAAAGGGCTGGTAGCGATCAAAGCAGGTTTTGATCCGCTGCCAATAGCCCAAATCTGGTTCCGAAGCCGCACCAATGTTGAGTCCTACCCCATGAAAACTCAGGGGATAGACTGTTGCGATCTGGTCCAAGATCGTCTCCGGACGGCCTCCCCGCAGATGGTTTTCGAGCAGAATCTCAAAAAAATCCAATTGGGTATCCAACTGTGTTTCCAGCCGCGAAAAGTGTTCTTTGCGCAGACCCACGCCAAAGAGGGCCTGTTTATTTACTGGGTGCGACGTATTGTCCGCCTTTGGTGCCGCATTCTTCAGCTGTGCTTTTGACCCAGCCTTGACCTTTGCAGGCATTTTTTCCACCGCAATCGTGGTCTTTGCCACCGCAAGCCCCTTGGCCTTTGCAGCCATTGACACCGTGGCACTGACCCGAAGCTTGTGCTTCAGGCGTGGGGCAGGCAGTCAGGGTGCTCAGGCTTAATCCAGCCAAGGCAGCACCGATTAATAGTTTGTTTGTTTTCATAGAAACACCTCGTTATTGATAAATTATGAAAAGCGTTGGAGAAATCTAAGTGGCTCTGCTTAAAGCTTACTTTCAGCAGCTTTAAGACGATTGCGGGCAAAGCGTCCCAACAAGGTGAGCAGGCCTAAAACCAAGACCAGAACCCCCAGCAGTGGCCAGGGAATTTTTCCCTGAGTGAGCGCACTTTTGACAGCATCACTGCCGACCACATAGAGAATTGTTCCTGGCAGCATACAGAGCCAGGAGGTGAGTAAATAGCTGAGAAACGAGACCTTGGTCAAACCAAAACCATAATTGAGCAGGTTAAAGGGAAACAAAGGCACCAAACGGGTCAATGCGACAATGAGCACGCCATTTCTTTCTGTCAAGGCGTCCAGCTTTTGAAAAGCGGGATTGTTGCGCATGCTGTTTTCCAAATCTTTGCGGGCAAAATACCGGGCAATCAGAAAACAAGTGCCTGCAGCCAGAGTTGAGGCCAAACTGACCCAAAAAGTCCCCCAAAAGGCACCAAACATCACCCCTCCTGCGAGGGTTAAAACGGAACCCGGCAAGGCCAGAACCGAAGCGCCCACATACAGGGCCACAAAAACCAGCGGCCCCCAAGGCCCGAGAGATTCCAACCAGGGTTGTAATTGTTTTAAGGCCTGATCCCAGCCTTGGGTTTTGGCCAGAACCAGCACAGCTATAATGGCTGCCAATAAGGCCAAGGGCTTCCAAAGTTTGGCGGAAACAGGTTTTTCGTCAGGCGAATTTAGGGGCACAGACATAGTTGGTTCTTTCTCTTGCTTAGCTTGTGTTTGATCATAGCGCTTTCGGGAATTTTTGTTTGTCTGCCAGCCGACAAATTGGGACAGATGTTAGTATATTAAAAAATGGTTGCAAAAATTAGGCCGGAGCAGTCGCATGATAGAGCAAAAAATCCCCTTGAAATTGCAGGAGATGGGGGAAGCCGCTTTTAAATACTGGTATCTTTCCAATACGTCACTCTTGTTTAAAGTGGCGCTTGAAGACATCGATTGGCTTTCCAAAGTGACTCATTTGGACAGGCTTGAAAAGGGTGAAATCGTCTATTTACCCGGTGATCAGGCCGAGCGAATTTTTATTCTCAAACAGGGCCGTGTGCGCATTTCACGGCTTTCGCCGGAGGGCAAACAACTGACCTTGGCCATTTTGGAGCCGGGTACTCTGTTTGGTGAAATGGCGCTTCTCGAAGAACCCGCTTATGAGAATATTGCCGAAGCGCTTGATGAAACCTGGCTTTGCTGGATACAAAAAGCAGATTTTCTCTATTTTATGCAGAAGCACCCCCAAATCAATTACCGGATCATGAAATTGGTGGGGCGCCGCATGTGCCAGATTGAAAGCCGCTTGGAAGATCTTGTCTTTCTGTCGGTGGAGCAACGGCTGTCAAAGTTGATTCACTCTTTGGCTGAAGAATATGGCCAAAATACGGCCCAAGGCACCTTGATCGGACTCAAACTGACCCATGAAGAAATGGGCCAGATGATCAACGCAACGCGTCCGACAGTGTCTGAATTGCTTCAAAAAATGCAAAGTCAAAACAAGATTCGCATTGTCAAACGGCAGATAGTGGTCTTGCCCAACCCTATTCTGGCTGCTTAGCAGGGCTTTCCCAATAGATTCAAAGATGCAGAAAGATTAACTTTTGTTAAAATTCAGTTCATCTTTTGTTTAGGTGTGGCGATAATAAGAACAACAAGCCCAAGTCCAAGGAGCATGATTCATGCAAATTTCTGCCCAGAGCCTGCAGCGGACTCCCCTAAACCAAGGGAAACTCCAAACCACGCCGCCTCCTGTCAAAGCTGCTGCCCCTGACGCACAGCACCCTTTGGGTCAAGACGAGGCCTTTTTATCGGGTGTTGTCATTCAGGTCAAACACCATCCCCTGATTGCCAGTACGATTACAGGACTGGCTGTGGGTGCTTCCTCTGGGGCTGCTTTGGGCGCTTTATTGCCTTTGCCAACAGCCAAAGGCTTAGGTCTGGGCGCCGCTTTTGGCGGCGGAGCCGGATTGGCTGCCGGTGTGGGTGCGGGCTTAATGGTGAATAAATGGCTCGATGGCAAAGTCTCTGCGGGCACCGCAGGGGCCCTCGCGGGCGCTGCAGCCGGGGCTGCCAGTGGTGTTTTGCTCGGCGTAAGCCTCGGTGGCAACAAACTCATGGGGGCTGCTGTTATGGCAATTCCCGGTGCACTGGCCGGTTTTGCGGGTGGCATGGCCGCCAACGCTTACAAAAAATAGTTTAGAAGCCCGCAACCGGCAGGGTGTAGCGCCAAACCACCGTTTGCTCTGGGGTGACTTCGAGCCAGCGGAAGCGGTTGCTGTATTCGATCAGGGTATTGCCCTGGTTTAGTCTGGTTACTTTGGCCGGGCGAGGAACACTCAGGGCATCACCTGAGACCAAAGCCAGTCCTTTTCCCCAGGACTGTATTTTGGTAAATCGATTTCGCCATAAATGCCTTTTAATTTTTGGGGTTCTTGGCTGAGTTGGAATGAATAGGTTTGCTCAGGCATTTTTACGCTCCTTAATGCAAATGGGTTTGAAGAGATTTTTCTGCGGCGAGGAGATCTTTGAGGGCTTCTTGCCAATAGCTGACTTCGCTCAGACCGAGGGTCTGGTGCAAGCTGATCAAATTTTCATACAGGGCCCGGCATTCTCCTTGGTGTCCCGTGGGCTGCAACAGTGCCAGCGCTTCTTTAAAGGGGGCTTGGGCGGCTTCGGGCTGGCCTGTAAATAAGAAATAAAGCCCTTTAAGTCTGGCCCTGCGCCCTTTCTGGACCGGATCTCCATGTTGTTCTATGACGGGGTCTTGAGTGGCTTCCAGGTTTTCTGCTGCTTTAAAATCGCCAAGTTCGAGATAGATTTCGCTGCGGTAATTGTAAAGTTCTGGCAAAAGCACCTGCATGCTCTGCTTTTCCAGTGCCAAGATGCCCGGTTCCAGCAATGCCAACGCGTCTTGCCATTGCCGGCGTCGCATGGCCACCAGTCCCAAATTACACTGGGCTACGGCGGCTCCAACCGTTTGTTTGAGCTGTTCAAACAAGGCATGGGCGCGGTTCAGGTATTTTTCGGCAGGATCGAGTTTGCCCAGTTCCAGGCAGGCGTGGCCCAGATTATTACAGGAAGTCGAGATGCCTTCGAGATCGCTCAGCTGTTCGCGGATGTTTAAACTCTCGCGAAAGACGCCGACCGCCTCTTGCCAGCGGTTGGTCATAAAATAGACATTGCCCATATTGCTCAAGCTATTGGCGTGGCCCCAGAGATCCTGAATCTGTTCCTGAATTTCCAGTCCCTGGCGGTAATGTTCGAGCGAAGCCTCCCATTCGTGCCGGTAATAATGCACAACGCCCATCACATTGTGGGCATAGGCGATCTGCTCCATATCGGGCTGTGTTTCCAGCAGTTTCAAAGCCGTTTGGCAGGCCTGCAAGGCCGTTTCGTACTCTCCCAACCAGCGATTGACCCAGCCGCAGGCATTCCAAAAGCGGGCCTGTTCACGGGGATCGGTCTGGTTTTTCACCAGTTTGAGGGCAGCATCAAAGCTCTCTCGGGCCTTCGCAAATTCCGAGCGTTTTTCCAGCCCGCGTCCCTGCCAATACATCAGCCGGGCCTGTTCCAACAAAGGCAATTCTGGGCTGAGATGCTTTTCGACCAAGTCCATCAGGCGGTCGTAGGCCCCCGTTCTGAAGAGAATCTCGGCCTTCTTTTGTAAGATTTCGTGTTCCAACTGAGCTGGGCGTCTCCACTCTTTGCTTTGCAGGTCGACAGCAATTAAACAATTACGATCCAGGGGGGCCAAAATTTCGAGAATATGCGAATAGGCCTCCAGGGCCTGGGTATTGGCAAAGAGGCGTGAGGCTCGGGCGGCAGAGAGATAGAGGTATTTGATCGCTTTGAGGGTCTCTTCGCTGCGGGAATAGTGGTAAGCCAACAAATCCAGCATCGGGTAAGGGTCGGCACTGGACAGTCGTTCAATGGTTTCGCCAATGCGTTTGTGTAAGACCCGCCGCCGCCGTTTGACCATGGTATTGTAAATGACTTCCTGAGTCAGGGCCTGAAAAAAGCTGTACTCAGGGCCATAGGCCCCGATTTCGTGCCTGAGCAGACCCGCCTGGTGGAGACTGAGTAAATCCGCTTCTTGAGAGCTGTCGTTGAAGAGAATTTCAAGCAGGTTCTGCGATACGGGGCCCCCCATGGCAGAAACGGTCTGCAATAATTGACGCTGATGGGCTTCGAGCCGATCAAAACGCGCCATAATCAGGCGCTGAATTGAATTGGGCAAGGGCAAATCCCGCAGAGAGCAAGTCAGGTTCCATTTTCCTGCCTGTTTTTGTAAAATCTGGTCTTCGAGTAGGTTTTTTAAGACCTCTTCAATATAATAGGGTTTGCCTGCCGCCCGGTTGAGAATGGCCTGACCCAAGGCCTGCAGTTCATCGGGCAAAGGGCTGTTGGGTGCAAGATCTAAAATTGTGCAAAAAAGTGCCTGGCATTCGCTAATGGGCAGGGGGCTCAGGTCCAGATCGCAATGGGTTTGAATCGGATGGGCTGAAATCGCTGCTTGCCCTATTCGGGACTCTTCTGTCCGCTGGGTCAGGCAGATCACCCCTTGGAAAGGCTGATGGGGGAGATTCTCCTGAAACGCGATCAGCCACATCAGGGAAAGCGGATCACACCACTGTAAATCGTCGATTTGAATAAAAAGCGGGCCTTGGTGTGAAAGGCGATTCAATACGTCGGCCACGGCCCTGAAAATTTGTTTTTGCAGGCGTTCAGGGGGAATCAGCTTGAGCTGAGGAAACTCCAGATGTGGGAAAAGCAGTGACTCAAGCAGGTTGAGCACCATTTCGGCATTGGGCAATTTGAGACTTTCGAGAAAATCGCTGAGGTGGCTGTGTAATTCAAAATGGGAGCTGTTCTCTTCTTCGGCTAGCAAAGAGCGAATCAGGCCCTGCAACATAAAATAGGGGAAATTGGTGCTATAAGAGGTCGAACAGGCTTGGATTCGGCGCAAATCAGGCTGTGATCCTTTGAGGCGCAGATAGAGTTCTTGGGCCAGCCGGGTTTTGCCTATCCCACTTTCACCACGCAACTGAATCAGGGTTCCGCTCTGCACTTGCAGACGTGTTTCTACCAACTGGATTAAATTCGCCAATTCTTCCTGGCGACCGACCCAAACTTCACTTTGTTCGGCCAAGCCGCGCCGGGCTTGTTGCAGGCGGCGAACACCTAATAATTCGTAAGCTTGCAGGGGCTTTGCTTTGCCTTTGGCCTGAATCAGGGCGTCGGTCTTTAGTTCAAAACTCTCTTGGAGCAGGCGGAACATGTCTTCTGTGACCAGAATATGGCCGGGTTTGGCATTTTGCTCCATGCGTGCGGCGGTGTTGATCACATCCCCCATGACTTGGTAATTGCGGCCTTCCAAGGCTTCGACACTGCCAGCCACCACCGTGCCCAGATGCAGACCCATGCGCATATTGATACTGCGTCCATGTTCTTTTTCGAGTTCTTTGCCAAAGTTTTGGATCAGCTCACGCATTTCCAAGGCCGCCAGAGCTGCCCGCTCGGGGTCGTCTTCGTGGGCAAAAGGCACACCAAAGAGCGCCATGATCGCATCGCCAATAAATTTTTCAACGACCCCTTCGTATTTGCCAATGATCGCGTTGCATTGTTGAAACAGGGGCTGGATAATATTTGAGACCTCTTCGGGATCGAGGCTTTCAGACAGGGCCGTAAAGCCACAGATATCACAAAAGAGCACTGCCACTTGGCGGCGTTCGGAGACGCGGGCCACCGCCGACTGAGCCACCGCGGCTTGAGCTGCGTCGACAGGGGGAGTGATTGTGGCTGGTTGGGTAACTGCTTTCGCTTGCGTTTGACGGTCGGGCGGCGGGTGATGGGGGTGTAAACCCTCTCCACAAAATCCACAGAACTTAAATTCGGGGGACAGAGACTGTTTGCAGCGTGTACATTGCTGCCAAACGGATAGCCCACAATGCCCACAATAATGGTATTGGGCATTTTGTTCAAAATGACAGGTTTGACAGATCGCAACAGAAGAGGGGGGCTGCATGGTTCGTATTTTAATACAGAATATTTGAAAACAACAGATAGGCCTATCTGTTTGCTTGATTCCGCAGAGAACCACTGGGTATAATTCCTGCAATTGAAGAAAAAGGTAAATACCCTTGTCAGACTCTGAACCCCCGTCCGAAGCCGAGGTTTTGGCCGAGCAGGCCGTGGCCTATCAGAATAGGCGCCAATGGCAAAAATCCGCAGAGACCTACCTAGAGGCTTTGCATTTGGCACCCCTGGAGCCCGAGCTCTTTTTTAATTTGGCCGATGTGCTGGTGCAACTGCATAAACAGTCAGAGGCGATGGAGGCCTATCAGCGGGCAATTGAACTGGATCCCCATTATTTGGAAGCCTATCAGAATTTGGGCCAATTGCTGAGTGACGCAGGCCGTCTGACTGCGGCTTTAAAGACCTTTGAAAGGGCCCTGGCGATCCTGCCTGATTCTGCCCCGCTTTATGTTTCAGTCGCCCATGCTTTTTTTGATCACCAGGACGCGGCCCGGGCTTTTAAAGCCTGTCAGGAAGCCCTGCGCTGTGACCCGAGTTATGCACCTGCTTATGCCCAATTGGCCCAGGTGCTGACCCAGGCCGACGAACTCGAAGCTGCCCGGCAATGCCTTGAAGAGGCCCTGCGATTGGCGCCTGAAAATGCGATGTATTGGGGGCTCAAGGGCCATGTCTGTTTCTCTCAGGGCGATGGGGAAACGGCCTGGCAGGCGCTGGAAACGGCCCTTTTATACCCCCCCCAAGCGGTCTATGCCGAAATTATGATGAATCGCTTCTTTTGCCTGCGCAATCAGCATAGTCTGTCTTTAAACACCCGTCTGCAGGCCTTTCAGGGGTGGGCAGAAAAAGCGGGGATTGAAATTTTGCCGCCCCGCGCGTGGCCCGCAGCAATCAAAGTCGCTGAGCGCCGTCTGCGCGTGGGCTATGTCTCGGGAGATCTCAATCAACACTCTGCGGCGATCACCTCTGAGCTGCTCTTTCTGCACCATCAGCGCAGCGAGTTTGAAATTTTTGTCTATGCCAATTCGCGTCAGCGCGATGGCGATACGACCCGCATCAAGGACTTGGTGCTGAACGCTGCCAGCCCAGGGCATTGGCGAGAAATTGCCGATTGCCCTGCCCAACAGGTTTTTCAACAGATTGAAGCCGATCAGATTGACCTATTGGTGGATATGAACGGTTATAGCAAGAATAATGCCCTCGGGGTCTTTGCTTTGCGTCCGGCCCCGGTGCAGATCACGGGGTTGGGTTATGGCGACAGCACAGGCCTGAGCTGCATGGATTATCTCTTTAGCGACAGCGAGATTTTTCCGCCCGAAGCCGCTGCGTTCTTGGCCGAAAATCTGCTCTATCTGCCTGAATATATGCACTGGGAGCCCCCCCTGGGCGATGAAGCAGTCATTGCCGCTTTGGCAGAACGCCCAGAGGGCCCGCTTGTCATGGGTTCGGGCAACAGTCTCTTCAAGCTCAATCCCGAGTTGCTGGCTTGCTGGCAAGCGATTTTAGCGGCCTTGCCTGAGGCCGAGCTGCAGCTCAAAAATCCCCAATTCGAAGACGCGGGAACCCGTGAGCGCTTCCGTTCTCGCCTCGATCGTCTGGGGTTTGACCGTGCGCGCGTCAAACTCTTGGGACGCAGCAGTCAGGCTGAACACCAGCGCTTTTATGCCGGGCTGGATCTGGTGCTGGACCCCTTTCCCTACAATGGTGGGGTCTCCAATTTTGAGGCCCTGTGGTTGTCGCGGCCTTTTATTGCTTTGCGCGGGCCGATGGGCTCGGGGGCCAGTATCTTAAAGGCTCTGGACTGCCCCGAGTTGATCGCCGAAAGCCCCGAAGAATATATCGCCAAAGCCGTGGCCCTGGGCCAAGATCGGCCCCGTCTCAAGGCCTATCACAGCAGTTTGCGTGCGCGCCTCACCGCCTCGCCTCTTTGTGATGGCCCGCGTTTTGTCAGCTTGGTTGAACAGGGCTATCGCCAAGCCTGGCGGGCCTTTTGTCAGGGCCAGGAATTGCCTTCGCCCACCCACCTGAGCTTGCCATCATGAGTGCTTTCGCTGCCGCTCCGCCTTTTTTAGCACCGCTTTGGCTCAAGACGGGCCATCTCCAGACTGCTTATACCGGGTTGTTTTGGACGCCCCCGCCTTTGCCCGCTTTGCAACGCTGCGATATCCCCGTGGATGCTGAGAATGAGAATCAAAACCAAGTCCGCTGCCTGCTGAACCGCTCTCACGACAGACCTGCTGCGGTGCTGGTGATTCTGGTACATGGTCTTGAGGGCCACGCCGAGGTGCCGTATATGCTTTCTACTGCGCGCAAATTGCTCAGCCAGGGCCTGGATGTGCTGCGCATGAATCTGCGCGGCTGCGGGCAAACCCAGCACCTGAGCCGCACCTCTTATCACGCGGGGCTCTCTGGTGATGTGCGTGCCGTGGCAGAATATGCAGCAGCCCAGCTTGGCTACGAACAAATTGTGCTCGCAGGTTATTCGCTGGGTGGGCATCAGGTGCTCAAACTGGCGACAGAGTGGACCTCGCCGCCAGCTTGGCTCAAAGGTATTTGCGCAGTCAGCCCGCCCCTGGATCTGGGGCGCACCTCGCACAATTTGCTGCGTTTGGAAAACCGGGGCTATGAGCGCTATTTCTTTCGCCAGATGCTGGCCACCTACCGTGCGCGCCGCCGGCTCTGGCCGGAGTTGACGCCTTTGGAGCCCCTGGCGCGCGTGCACAGTCTGCTGGACTATGACCAATATATCACCGGCCCTCAATTTGGTTACCGCGATGCGCAAGATTATTATACCCAGAACTCGGTCGGGCCCCATTTGGGCAAAATCACCCTGCCTGTGCAAATTATTTTGGCCCAAGACGACCCGATTGTCCCGTTTTCCAGCCACCAAGCCGCCATGGCTCAAGCTGCGCCGAGCGTGAGTTGGCTCTTGAGCCGCGAAGGGGGCCATGTGGCGTTTGTCAACAGTCCCCTGGCGGCCAAGCAGGACCGCGATGCAATGTGGAGCGAAAATCGCCTGCTGGATTTTGTGGCTGGGGTGTGTGAGGAATAGATTGGCTTTGGCTCTTTATACTGGGCTCTGGAGCAGGTGCTTGGCCATGGCGACACTCCGTTCCACCAATTCAGCTGCGCCAGTGTGCAAATCCGCTGATTCGCGCACATAGCGCATATTGTTTTCCATGTCTTCGGCGCTCCAACCCCTGGAGTGAGCCAGATACGGAAATTGAGGAAACTGGCAGCCGATTTCGGCAAAGAAGCCCAGCATCTGGCCTGCCACAGCCTGAATATTGTCCTGCCCGCCGGTGATAATAAACCCGGCCACTTTGTTGTGTAATAAGTGTCTATTGGCAATGGTTTCCTGGTTTTGGATGCAGTTCATGCGCTCGACCATTTTAAAATAGAGGCTGCTGGCCGCTCCCCAGCGAATCGGGGTCGAAACCAGCACCACATCGGCCCAATGCACCAGTCCCTCGTAAATCTGCTCCATTTCGTCGCTTGGGTCCATTTGGGTAATCGAGCAGGGCCAGGTACAGGCCCGTGCTGCCTTTGAATAAAAGCCTTCACAGGCCCGAAAATTCAGCTCGCGCACCCGCTGCAATTGTGTCTCACAGCCCAGTTCTGTTTGGGCATGTTTCAAGGCCGTTTCGAGCAGATCGTCAGAGGTGCTATAGCGGGGATGTTCCGACGTCATGGCTGTGGTTGAAATGCCCAAAACCCGAATGGGCCCCGCTTGCCGCTCGATTGGCCGGGCCAGAGGGTGTGCCTCACGCGGGGGGCGGCGGCGTTCACTGCGGGCCTGTTGCAAAACCAGCACACGGCCATTTTCAACTTTGACCTCAAAGGCGGCCACGGCATAATCTCCGTCTTCCCGCTTCTGGCCGGTTTCGCGGTGAAAGGCCCAATAATGCCAAGGGCAGACCACATAGTCCCCGTCCAAGCGGCCTTCTCCCAAAGGCCCGCCCACATGCAGACAGGCCGAAGAAATAGCTGCAAATTTGCCGTCTTGAAAGCTCAATGCCAATTTCAGATCCCCAACCACCAGGCGTTGCAGGGGGTGTTGGGCGAGTTCAAGCGCATCGCCGAGATCGATCCAGTGAGTCTCTGTCATAAAGGATTCCTTTCGTAATTCAAGTGATTGACGCATTCCCCAAGCTGTTTTGCAAAAACTTAATCAAGGCCTGCGACCCGGCGGGGTTGTCAAAGAGCACACCTCGCTTGGCTTCAATCAAGGCTTTGATCTCCACGCGGGCCTGTGGGTCGTTGGCCCATTTCAAGGCCTTTTCAACATATTCAGTGGGGCTCTGAGCGGGCAGTTCAGGCAAGCCCATGCGCAGGTACATACCCGTGCTACTGCGGCCACGCAAATAAGGCGCAGCCAGGGTCACCAGCGGTGTGCCCATTGCCAGTGTCAAATAGCTGGTATTGCCGCCGCCAAAGGGAAAACTGTCGAGTACCACATCGGCGTGTTGAATCAGGCGCAGCAGGTCTTCGCGTGAGGCCCAGGGCAAAAAACGCAGGCGTTTGGCCTGGGGAATACTGCGGGCCCAGCGTTTGAGCAGGATTTTTTCCAGGCCGTCGTGCAAGGAGTAAGGCGTGTATTGAAAAAAGACAATCTCAGATTCGCGGTCGCGGGCCAGAATTTCAGCAAAGACGGCATCCATGGCCGGGTGCAGCTTAAATAACATCATCGGGCAGAGATAGACGCGTTTCTGCTTCAGGCCCAGTTCAGAGCGGCTTTTGTTGTGACTGGGCAGAGCGGGAAAGGGAAAATCCGGCAGCAATTCGTCCAGACAGATCAGCTTTTCGCTATAAGCGGCTTGGGCATTTTCAGCGGGTTCGAGCCAGCGGCTGGAAAGATAGCCGTCGATGGTGTTGAGGCCTGTTGTGACCGGGTGCCCAGATAAGACGGCTTGGTAAGGGGCCAGGCGCGAGCAGGCCAGGGCAAAGGTCAGCGGGTCCATGCCCAACTCTGGGTAGAGCAAGACATCCAGCTCGCGGCTGAGAATCACGCTGTTGATCTGATCTAAGTCGTGGCCGCCGAGGAAATGCCGCTTGAGCGATAGGCGGCTCAAAAAGGCGGTGGTGGCGTCTTCGCCACTGGGGCCGAGCATAAACAATTCGACTTCAAAGCTGGGTTCTTGGCTCAGAGCCTGAATCAGGCGGGAGAAAACCCTCATCACCGAGTGATTGTGAAAATAACGTGAGACCAGCCCAATCCGCCAGGGGGCTTGGGGACGTATCTTGTGTGTTGTGCTGCACAGCCTGTCTTGTAGGGCACTTTGCCAGAGCATGGCTTGGATTTCTTGTTCGGGTCTGACATTTTCGCTTTGGTAGGCCCAAAACAGGCCAGGCATGTCTACGGGCATCTGTTTGAGTTTGGCCGCTGGGGCCTGCTGCAATTTGGCCAGGGCCCGGCGGTAATGTAAGGCATAGTCTTGCCAGGCCGATTCTGAGGCTGCCACCGGTGGCAAGAGCGAAGCCGCTAGCCATTTTCCGCCCTGATGGGGATCGCGGGTCTCCAGGGCCAAATAGTCTTTTTGGGCCTGAACCAGATCCCCCTGTTGGGCATGGATATAACCCAGCCAGGCAGCCACCTGGGCCAGATTTTCAGGGGGTTCTTCTGCTGCCTTGTGGCAGTTTTGCAAATATTCCAAAGCGTGACCGGCTTTGCCAATGTTGAGCAGAGATATCCCCAATTCAAAATCCCCGATCTGCAATTGTGGATCGAGGCTGCGCGCCTGATCAAGATAAAAGAGGGTTTCAGAATAGAGTTCCATTTGGAAAAAGCCCAGGCCAATATTGGCGAGAATCTGTGGGTTGCGGTTGTCGCGCAGCAGACCCTGCATGCAGGCCCGGATGGCCTCACCCCGTTCAGCCCGGTTTTGGGCCATCATCAGCTTGACAGCGCCGAGATTGCTCCAGCTTTCAGCATCGTCGCGATCCAGTTCCAGGGCCTGTTCAAACTGGGGCAATGCCTGTTCTGGGAGACCTTGCATCAGCGCGAGTTGGCCCAAGCGGCGATAGACTTCGGGCAATTTCGGCTGGCGGGAGATAATTTCTTGGTAGGCGTTTTCAGCCGTGTTGAATT
>JBIKWL010000193.1:0-8401 GCA_044356335.1 Candidatus Sericytochromatia bacterium | reverse complement strand
TAAAGATAGCCCTGTTTGACCCCGGCATAAGCCAATTTTTCCAAGAGCCGCTCCAAGGGAATTTCTTCCCCGCTAAAAACCGGTTTCACACTGGCCCAGGCCTGCGTCTGATCTTCAGAAATCTGCACCTGCAGTTCAAATTCAATCCGACGGGCCAAACATTTGACGATTTCGCGGTTGAGCTGGTCCCAACGCAATTGGGTCAAATCGTCAAAGGCATGTTGATCCAATTCAAATTGAAACGAAGAATAGCCCATTTCTAGTAGGGCTTCTAAAAGTTCTTCGGCTTCGAGGCGACCACTTTTCACATCCTGGGGACGAATCACCGCAAAGAGCAGGGTTTTATCCTCAGAAAAACGCAAGCGAACAGGATTTGTCATTGCAACTTAACGCGCTGTATACGGAGACCAAACAACATCGAGCCCGTTGGACGTATCCCGCAAACGCAGTCGCGAAGGACCCATATCCTCTTTGACAATGAAGGGAATTTCGGCAAAGAAAAGTTTGACACCTGCATGCAATTGTTCGCTCACATAGGTTTCACAATGAGAGCGTGAGAGACGCAAACTCTCATGTAAATTACTGATTTGCTCAGACAGGGTGTTGACGGTTTCCAGTAATTCGCTGCGTTTTTCTTCAAGTCCCGTCAACTCATCGGCTTTTTCACGGGCCCGGGTGCGGATATAGATAATCGATTTGATCACCTGTTCGAGTTCACTTTTATAATGCCTTAAATTGTGGTCAATATCTTTGAGTTTTTGACGCAGATAGGGGTCTTCCCCCAGAGAAACGCGGGTGGCAGAAGAGGCCATTGAACCCAAAATTTTGACCCGCAAAGAATTGGCTCCCCAAATATTTCCGCCATTAATTTGGCCCTTGCCTCCGTTCATACCCACAAAGATATTCCCCATAATCCGCACCTCGCAATGAAAAAGCCCCTCGGAAATATGCAAGTCGCCAAAACACTCGACACTGGCGTTTTGAATAAAACTGGCGCGAATATCCCCTTTGGCTATGAGTGAGGCCTGGTCACGGCCAAAGATACTCCCTCGGACTTCGATACTGCCGCCCGCATCCAAAATGGCATCTTCAACTGAGCCGTGAACAATAATATCGCCCCCGGCTTTGATCTGAAAACCACTGCGCACAGATCCCATCACCGCGACAGAGCCTTTAAACTGAATATTGCCCGATTCCATCCCCACCTCCTGTAGGGTGATCATATCGTCTACTTTGACCGAACGGCTGAGCCTTACAGGGCGACCGGCCCGCGCTGCGACCAGCAGGTTTTTGTCCTGCTCTGAAATTTTAGAACCGACACTTTCAATCAGATGGTAATCCCTGCCCATTTCTGGGGAAATTTCTTCTCCTGTGACTTTGCGCCCAGGCTGCCCCGTTTCGGGCGGGTGTTTGCGCATCAAAGGCGTATCCAGGTCGACATTTTGCACCAGATTGAGATCACGGTAATCAACAGAACCATCAGCTCTCTCGCGGGGGCCCCGTTGCAAATTGGTCTCCAATAGATACTCAAACCAGGCACTTTTGCCCTGTTGGGCCGGCAGGCCTTCGGCGACGAGTGATTTTTTTAAATAGCCTTGTTCGACAGCCAGCTGAATCACGGCTTCTTTGAGGCCAAAGATCACTTTCTCTTTTTTCAAACGCGCAATCAACTCTTCCCGCGAAGGCGGAAACGCATCCGTGGCAGGCAAAAGTGTCAACCAAGCCTTGAGCTGGTCATCGGAAATATGCACGATCAGATCCGTTTGAATTCGGGAGGCAATCACACGACTAAAGGGCTGCTGCAGTCCTTTCCAATCGAGGCTGCAAAGCTCATGCAAGATGGCCGTATGCAGGTGATAACCTGGAAAGCCTTTTTTTTCAAAGGCCTGTTCCAAAAGCAAGAGTGAGGGAGGGGATTCAAATTCAGATGGATTGACAATCAGCAGGACCTCCGATTGATCGGGGCTCAGGTGAAAGATCAAACCCTCCTGCTTTTGATTTTCAGAGGATAAATCCGATACATGATAGGTTGAATGACTCATAGTAGCAGATTCAGATCCTTCTGATGCTCTTCCTTGTCACTACGCATTGCAAAAATACATCCACTCTCCGCACGATCAGCAACTCAATCCCTATTTAAAACAGGATGCATTTTCTGGCACTTAACATTATTAAACAACAAATAATCCATAATTTGAAGGGCAGAAGGCTACTTTGCTCCACTTCCGCCCTTCAATTTGAGACTGAAGATTTACTTCAGTCCCCCATAGAGACCGCGTTTGAGAAATTTTCCATCACCTTTTTTGCCGATATAATTGTTTTTCTCAACCACAACCTTGCCACGAGAAATCACGGTTTCAGCCACGCCTTGAACTTCAAAGCCCTCGTAGAGGCTGTAATCCACATTCATGTGGTGCATATGCGGGTTGTTGATACTGATCGTCTCTTTGCGCTCGGGGTCAAAGATCACGAGGTCTGCATCACTGCCCACAGCCACTGTGCCCTTTTTGGGAAAGAGGCCAAAGGTTTTGGCCGCTGCTGTCGAGGTCAAATCGACAAATTTATTCACAGAGATGCGGCCACCAACGACCCCACCGTTATAGACCAAACTCATGCGGTTTTCGACGCCGGGACCGCCGTTGGGAATTTTGGTAAAATCGTGTAATCCCAAGTGTTTTTGATCTTTAAAACAGAAGGGACAGTGATCGGTGGCAATTGATTGCAAATCACCAAATCGCAGACCGCGCCAGAGTTTGTCTTGATTCCACTTCTCACGCAGCGCTGGGGTCATGACATATTTTGCGCCTTCGAAGCCTTCTTTAAAATAATAGCTCTCGTCCAAGAAGAGGTATTGCGGGCAGGTTTCAGCAAAGGCCGGTACACCGCGCTGGCGGGCCATTGAGACCTGATCCAGGGCGTCAGACGAGGAAAGATGAACGATATACACAGGCACACCCGCCACTTCGGCAATTGAAATCGCCCGGTGTACGCCTTCGGCCTCCATGCGTGTGGGGCGCGTTAAGCCATGCCATTTGGGGTCGGTTTTGCCCTCGCGCAGGGCCTCTTTGATAATTTCGTCAATCACAATCCCGTTTTCGGCGTGCATACAAACCACGGTGCCATCTTGGCCTGCTCTACGCATGGCCCGAAAGATCGTGCCATCATCGGTATAGAGTACACCTGGATAGGCCATAAACAGCTTGTAAGAGGTAATGCCTTCGTTGGCCAATTTGGTCATTTCGGGAATCCGCTCTTCGGGCATATCGGTGATAATCATGTGAAAACCGTAATCAATTGCCGCTTTGCCTTCGGCTTTGGCGTGCCAAATGTCCAGGGCTTCAAAGGTCGATTTGCCTTTGGTTTGAATCGCAAAGTCAATGATCGTAGTCGTACCGCCACAGGCCGCAGCACGGGTACCGGTTTCAAAATCGTCGGCAGAAACCGTGCCACCGAAGGGCATATCCATATGGGTATGGGGGTCAATGCCACCGGGAATCACCAAGCGCCCCGCCGCATCGATCAATTGATCCGCGGGCATATCCAGGTTTTTACCAATCACTGAGATGGTTTCACCCTCGACAAAGATATCGGCAAAATAATCATCCACAGCGGTGACAATGCGGCCATTTTTAATCAGCAATGACATAGACAAGGCATCCTTTCCAACGTTAAGAAATGAAAGAAATGGGCAGAGTGAACGTCAGCAAAGGGGGCCTAAATAAGGTTTGAATCGCAGAGCTGGACAGGTATTCAGGCTTATTGCTAACAGGATTATGGTAGCACAGAAGCCTTTTTTTTCCAAACCGGCGGGGATTGCAAAAGCCCATCGAGATCGTGAATCTGTTTCACGGTAAAATCGGGCTGTTCCTGCTCAGATTGGGGCAAAATATGCGCGCATTCTCCCTGGCAAATCCAGACAGTGGTCATGCCCAAGACATTGCCTGCCACGATTTCGTTGGTGATGCGATCACCGATCACCCAGAGTTCATGGGGATCGCCGCCCAATGTCTGATGAATCTGAGCAAAGACCTCGCGTTTGCCTTGCATACGGGCAATATCCACATAGAAAATCTGTTGAAAAAGCGCTTCGATGCCCAAAAGCTCTACCTTGCGGCGCTGGGCCTGCTCATAGCCCGAAGTGACCAGGTATAAAGGCAGTGATTGGGCCCATTTTTGCAGCAGGGGCAGGGTTTCGGGAAAGAGGTCCAATTCGCTGAAGACGGGATTAAAATAGGCATCAAACCCCGCTTTGATAATCGTCTGACAGGTAAAGCCAAAGTGATTGGCCAACAGGGCATTGATTTCTTCGCGGGGCTGAGTCACAAGCAAATGCTGGCGGGTCTGCATCAATTCGTCGGGGTGAACTGAGAGACCCGCCGCGTTCATGGCGAGACAGGCCTGCCAATGCGCCTCTTGCACCAATTGACCATGGGTATCGATCAGTGTATCGTCCAGGTCAAAGATCAGGGCGCGAACAGGCATGGCTCAGAACTTAAAAAGGTGGCAATTCGTCATCATCGACAAATTCATCGGGGCCAAAATCGTCCTGGGCAGCAGCACGGGCCGGAGCGGCAGCTCTGGCGGGGGGAGCAGATTCATGTCGGGGAGCGGGGGCTCCACCGCCAAAATCACCCGTGCGCTCTTCACGCGAGCGGCGGGATTCGAGCATTTGGAAGTTTTCGCCGTGGACATAATATTTTTGGCGTTTTTCGCCTTGGGGGGTTTCCCAATTGTCGACGCGCAGGGCACCCGTCACACTGATCAAATCGCCTTTTTTGACAAACTCACCCAGGCGCTCGGCCTGTTTGTCCCAGAATTTACAAGAAATCCAGTCGGTGATAGGGTTGCCTGAAGCGTCTTTGGTGGTGCGATTGACAGCCAAACGAACCTCAGCAATAGCAGTCCCACTTTGGGTGTGACGCATATCGTCGGACACGTTGTTCCCTGCCCGACCAATCACAACAATCTGATTATTAGCGGCCATAAGTATATTCTCCTTTAGAGAGCATTCAAAGTTATATGTGTTCTAGCATAACATACGCAGACATACATGACAAGTCTGTCATTTAGCTGGTAAAGTCGTCGTCTTCTTCCTCGCTGACCGAGGCCCCTTTGTTCTTGCGAAAAGCACGAAAATCGGTAATTTGAGCCACTTCGACCGTTGCCTCTTTTTTGGCGGCGGGCGGAGCAGGCGGTGCCTGCGGGGCTTTGGCCTCTTGAAAGCCTCTTCCGGTCAAGGTAACAACTGACTCTTCGACCATTTTGGCAAAGTGAAGAAAATCTTCGCGCGAAAAATAGAGGGCCGCCTGATAGGCATTGACCACCACTTTGTTTTCGCTTTGCACTTCCCAAATGGTGCCAAATTCGCATTCACCGAGTGTTTTAAAATCTTCTGCATCCATAGAGTGTTTAATCCTGGTTGTTTAAGCTTGCGGCCTGGGCACTGTTTGGGCACAACTGGTTGGTTCTGGCAGGATCTGGCTGGAATCCGCAACAGCTGTGCGCTGGCGCTCATTTTAACACAGCTTTTTGGCCTGCGGTAGGCCCCCATGTTAGAGTGAGTCCCAGAGGATTTTAACCATGCGTATTCTGCTCCTGGCCGTACAAAATCGGCCTGAAAGCGTTGAACTGCCCAGCTCTGAACTCAGTAGCTTTCCCGGCATTTTGCTCGAAGATCCGATCTCAACCCAACACAAACTGGTCAAAGATCTGCATGCCGCCGCCCAGGAAATCACAGCCTATCAGCCCGATCTGCTGGTCTTGCGCGGCGATCCCAGCCTGACAGTTTTGTGGCAAAACCAGCTTGAAAAAGTCTTTCCCCGCCTGTTTAGCTTTGTCTCCGAGCAGCTTGAGCTTTTCGCCATTCTGGCCGAACTCAATCCCCGGCTCTGGGTTCTGCGCCGCAAGCGTCTGCAAGACAAAAGTGCAGCTTATCGGCCCAGCGAGAAAACAGACACATCTGCCCTTTTTGAGTCGTTTGCAGAACCTGAAAAAAAACAAGCCCAGGAAAAACTCAGAGACTGGCTGGAGATCCATCCCAGACTGTCGCCCTTTTTAAACCAGGTCGAGAGCGCCGACTTTGAACGCATCCTCTATTGCATGGCCCTCTTGGAAAAGGCCCTGGCCGATTGGAAATGTCCCGCCAGTGTGCGGGCCCTGGATGTAGGCACCCACGCCTGGAACTACGCCCCTGCTTTGGCCGTGGGCCTGCGCGAAAAAGCCTCGTTGCTGGAGTTAACCGGCCTCGAACTCGACCCCTGGTATTTACATCAAGACTGCACCCGTGGTGATTTGGCCCGCTATTATGCCCATATTTGTCAAGCCCGCTTTGTGGAAGGGGATTTTTTGCAGTTTCGCGAACGCCAGGATCTGATCTGCCATTTTCTGCCTCTGATTCTGCCCCAAAATGCCCTGCTCTGGCGCATTCCTTTGCAATACCACCACCCTGTGCAATGGCTCAAACACACCTGGGATCGCTTGCGGCCCGGAGGCCGCGCCGTCTTTTATATCGGCAAAGAGGTGGAATACAACGCCTTTCTTCAGACCGTCAAAAACGCCGGGCTGGAGCTGAATTATTCAGCGCCCTGGTTTTGCCCTTGGCGCCAAAAAGAACAGGGCTATTTGAATCTGCTCAATCGTTAATCCAGCGCGAAAAATAGGCCTCATCGCCCACTGAATCGGTTACAATGAAACTTAAATTCGCCCAACCAGGATGCCCCACATGTTGAAGTTCCCTCCTTCGTCTGGTTCTCCGATTCAAACGCCATCTCCCTTTGTCTCAACAGCTCTCCCCCCTTCGACCCCACCCGAGCCAGCCGAACAGCCCGAAAACGCGGCGCTTGCCCAAGGAGAGAATCTAAACGTAAACGAACCCGAAAAAGGCCCGCTGGCAGAGGCCCCCGCGCTGCATTTTGCAGCGGCCTCCCCCGCTGAAACCGCCAAAAAAAAGCCAACTCCCCAACCCAACAAGCCCCAACCCAATAAAAAAAATCCCCCTGCACCCCCGCTGAAAAACCAGCGCCGCCCAAATCGGATCCGCTCTCCGAAGCCAAGCCAGAACCAAAGCCAGAACCAAAGCCAGAGCCAGAGCCTGTGGATCCCGATCTGGGCCTGGACAAACCCACCCGTATCAAAGGTTCCAACCGCCCCCCCGAAAAGGCCGATGAACAGGTCTACGATGAATACCTCAACCTGCAGCGAGAAGTGCGCGACGACCCCAGCCAGTCAGGCCTGAGCCCCGAAGCACGGCGCAGCCTGATTCAAGATAAACTGCTCCTGCGCCTTGGGCGGGAAGCCTATCAAAATTTGCCGCCTGCCCAGCAAACAGCTTTGAACCAATTTCTGACCCAGTTTGAGATGAAAGATCTGGTCGTGAGCGAAGTGCAGTCGGAAGGGGGCGCTGATGCTGTGGACGGTATTGTGACTGGCACCGGGGTAGATGGGCACTATACCAACTCGCTCTTAAATTCAATCAAGGGTCTGCTCGAAAGCAAACGTCTCAGCCCAGAATTGCTCTCGGCTTTGGAAAACTTTCAACAAGCACCTTTACACCCTGAATTGGAAAGTCAACGTCTGACCTTGCTGCGCAGCGCCCTGCAGGAATTGGCTTTCCCCGAGCGGATAGAACAGCATTCCAAAGGCACCTGCGCACCCACAACGGTGCAGATTCTGCTGGCTTTAAAAAACCCGGTCAAATACCTGGAAATCGTGAAAGGTTTGGCCAGCCCTGAGGGAAAAGTCCCTCCAGCGCATTTAAGTGGCTCCGATCTGATGGAGCGCGAAGCAGATACGCTCAAAGACGACAAAAGCGGTCGCAGTCTCTCCAGCCGTTTGCTGCAACCGGCGTTTATGGAATATGCCAATGGCGCAGAAAACTACGACAATGCCCGCGACCGCAATATCAGCGGCGACAAAGAATACCCCGGCTTGGATGAAAAGGGAGCCGTCAGGCTCAATGCCGCACTCTTTGGCGAAAATACCTACCAATTGCGCTATTTACATGCCGATCCCGATCCCAGTTGGAAGGGGTTTGTCAAACCGAGCCAACTCAAACAAGAGCTCGGGCAAGCCCTGGCCCAAGGCGAACCTGTGCCTGTAGGCCTGCGCTGGGGCGAAAGCGCGCATAAAATTTTGCTGACCGCCATCGACCCCAAGCAAGAAAAAGCCTTCTTTATGAATCCCTGGGGAGAGTTGCAGCATATGCATCTGGAGGTCTTTTATGCCCGTCTGGAATCCGCCTCTTTGCCCCAATTGCCAACAAAACCGCCAAGCGAAAACAAAGGCGCAATTGAGACGCTGCCAGGCAAAGCCAGTCAAAAAAATGCGTATAACGCCATCAGCAATTGGCGCTATTATAAAGTGACCGACTATTTGGTCGAAGACCCTGTGCTCAAAAAACTGC